>NVSV01000061.1:0-6320 GCA_002732835.1 Candidatus Pelagibacter sp. | reverse complement strand
ACTCGGCAATAGTGCATACACCTAACATCTTCACCTTTTCTGAATACAACTTTACAACCTTGTCCTTCTACCATTTTGTTAGCTTTTATGTATTGAGCCATATCTTCTTTAGTAGGCAATACTCGTTTAGCAGATTTACGACCATCAACCATTAAAGCATAGCTATCTTCTTTTCGCCATCTTTCCTTTGCAGTACAAAGGGGTAGTTTACTAGACTTTTCAGCATCTTGGTGTAGCTTAATCCTCGCTTTGATATAATCGTCTTGTTCTTCTGGTGTCCATCTTCTTATAGGTATCATAACAACTTGTTTTTTAGGATAGTTATCAGATTGCATTACCCTTAATTTAGACCAATCTCTTAATATTGCCATAATTGATAAAGACCTAACTTTAACGGGTTTACTATAGCTAGTTAAAGTCTTTTGATTTTTACGACATAGAAAGTCCAATACATTTAATTGGTTTTCCCATTCGGGTTTAGGATTTTCTAAAGCATTAAGAGTAGCCCAAGCAGAAGTAACTTTAAAATCTATTAATCTTCCATCCCTTTCAAGATAATCAAATGACCCACTCAAAGTCCAACCATTAGTTATCTTATCATCTTTATAAAATAATCTTCGTTCAGATAGATCAACTCGTTGTTTAGATCGCTGAATAATATGGTGTACGGATTGTCCTAGCAAAGCRAATATYTTATCAGATACATCTTCCTTTAATAAATCCCAGTTTCKCATTTCTAATACTCTTATTCTAGGRGGGGCGATYAAACGAGTAGCRGAKATGTTAGACCCTTTAGATGAATAAGGATCGTTGCTTACAGCCCGTTCAATCGCCTTCGGGAGATTAGATGCGTTAGTATATTCCATTAGAATGGTACTGGCTCTTGTCCAACTGTAGTAGAGCCATTATTATCATCCCCATTATCTTTGTGTTCAAGACCTTCTAGTTCTTTGGAACGTAAAATAATATTTCTAATACCTTCGGACAGTTGATTAAAGATTTCCTTTTGCCCTTTTTGATATTTTTCTAAATCAAAAACTACACCTGTATGATATTGTTCTGCAATYTTATCRCCTTTAGGCAATGGCATTATTGATCCTATTTTGTTGTTTTTATTGCCTTGTATGACATTTAGTAAACAAGTGTGACCTATTAATTTACTAATATCAAAACCCTTTTTTTCAGTTTCAGAAAATGGGCGACCTCTCCAAGAGGTAAGATCAATTCCTAAATTAGATTTTTCGTGTAGTGATAAAGTATAAAACTTACTGATTGTTAGAGGTTCGGATGTTTCACTAGTTTGTTCGGGTACTTCCCAAATAACCAAGATTTGTCTTTTCCAAGTTATGTTGCCTTCAAACTCATTCTTTTGTGTACCAAGATCAATGACCTTAACACAACGGGCTTTGTGAACACCTACAGAAACACTTGGAAAACTGCTAGATTTTTCACCACCYTTTGCTACTATRCTCATATTTTTTTCCTTTATTTATTATTTAATTAACCTATGTTTATTAGTTGGCTTAACTGTTGTCAATATAAATATTGATTAATGTTAAGCATTATGTTARGAATTWGYCAATTATGGCAGGAATACTACCCGAATTAGCTTCGGARTGTGAAGCTAAAAGAGATAGATTAATCAARGATATTACCAATGTAGATCGTTCTTCGGTAATACCAGATCACTATGATAAAGCTACAAGCATACTAGAATTAGTGGATCAAGCTAAATCTGAACACGATAGGGCAAGTTTTATTAGAAGAATGATAACAACGGAAGAACAATTTAGTGCAGATACAAACAAATGAAGAACACAAAATATAAACTAGCWGTAGATAGAAAAAAAGAAATAGTATCTAAATATGGTGGTAAGAATTTATCTAAAAGATTAAGAATATCACACCCCGCAGTATCTAAATGGAAGGTAATACCACCCTTTAGGGCTATTCAGATAGAAAAACTCGGTGATTTTCAAGCCGAATACATCAGACCCGACATYAATTTCAATCTAGCATAGCTATGGCATTGCTATAGCATTGCTATAAAATGGCAATGGCAAACGTATGACCCTATGCTATGGTTTTGCCATTGCAAAAGGTATGCGATTTTATCCCCTTCATCTKCAYCTTCAYCTKCWMCTKCACCTTCAWCTACAAACAAGATATACTKNTTGACACTAANNTTNYTTNCGGGGTAWAAAMRAAAACTTAACTAAACTTAATAAGGAAAATAATGTATATTGAAGAATATAAAATAGTTTCACTCGGAACTAAATATACAGGAAAAAATGGAAATACAGAAAAGAAAAATCAAGTATTAACCCATTTGCACTCGGAAGAAGGTATAATATTAAAAGAACTTACTAATTTAATAGAAAGTTTTGATGATAGTATWCATAGAAACGAAGGCAAAACCTGTAMAATTACAGTAGAGTTTCGAGAAACTGGAAGATGAGAAAATCAACYACWGATGAACAAAGCCCCGCTTTTCAATTCTACGCAAATGATTGGATAAGCGATCCCAATAGATTAAAGCTATCCCTAGAAGAACAAGGGGCTTATGTTTTGCTCTATTGTCATTGTTGGCGGGGCTTTAAGATAGTCTTTGATTATGAGGTTATGGCAAGAATGTGTAATTGTACCTTGAATAAAATCAAAGAGATATTTCCTAAAATAGAAAATTTATTTGAAAAAGACAAAGATAAAGACGGCAAGACTTATCTAATTTGTAAACAAGCAGAAGAAGAACGCAGAGAACAAAAAATAAATAGAAAAAGACGATCAATAGCGGGTAAAATGGGTGCTACAAAAAGATGGTCGGAAGAAAGTTTAAAAGAAGATGAAAATACTCGTAGTCATACTRCTARGCGTAAAWCTTAAYTATRTKMATTACCCTATGAARTATGAGGATTGYTTKGATAGTTTTATGTWTRYAGTTNNGAAAAWWTYKMWAYATNCNAAAATCAAACAAATRACATAGATCAAGGGTAYTATACAAAGGATRGAAGGTTAGTAGTGGGGTATTATTGTARATGACTTACATAWYAAGACTTAAACTTATGATAGCTAAAATAAAAAAGGAAACTAAATGGCGWGATATTTTTAAGATTGTTRAAGAAGCACAACGTAGATTARGAAARAKMAATGAMTGACCAATCACATTACGGAATATTTTTAAATTACTTCGGAACTCACCACACATTTCAAACTTTTTGCGATAAAGGAATTAACAAAAAACTCATTAAACAACTACACGGAACTATAGAAGAACATCTAAAAACACTAACAAAACTCAATCAAAAAGGGGCGGGAGTATTTTTTACTGTCAACGAAACAAATCTCAAAGGCAGAACAACTGAACATATTAAAAGTGTAAGAAGTTTATTTATTGATCTTGATGGTTATCCTTTACCTAAAAAATTTGAATTACAACCACATTTAATCGTAGAAACTAGCCCTAAAAAATATCATTGTTATTGGTTGTGTAATGACGTTCCATTAGTGAGTTTTAGTTTGTTTCAACAAGCATTAAGTTTCAAATACAACGCAGACAGTAAAGTTAAAGATTTACCAAGAGTTATGCGTGTTGCAGGATTTTTTCATAACAAGAGAAAACCTTTTCCAATTAAAATTATAAATATGGTGGATGAACTACCTTATACGAGAGAGCAGATAAGAGATACACTCAAACTTAAAAGACCAGAAAACAAAATTAATAGTTATGAGATACCACAATACAAAGGCAAGTATTCGGGAACTTTAAGATATGGCATGAAGGAAGGCGATAGACACGCAACATTAGTCAAGATGTTGATTGCTATTCGTAAAAGAGGTGAAAGCTATGAGTATGCAAAACTAGAAGCTGAAACTTTTGGAAAACTTTGCACACCACCCGAAAATCCTAAAGAGATTATGTTTCAATTAAAAGATATATGGAAAAGATATGAACCAATTACGACCATACCAAGTTAAAGCAATAGAAGATATTAGACATCATTTTTCTAAAGGTAAGAAAAGGATTTTGCTCGTTGCCCCTACGGGTAGCGGTAAAACAGTCATTGCGTCATCAATGATGCAGAAGGCGAAGGAAAGGAGTAATTTTAACCTTTTTGTAGCACATAGGCGTGAGTTGGTGATGCAATGCAGTAGGAAGTTAGCCGAGAATGAACTCAATCACGGAGTAATCATGGCAGAAAAAAGTCCTAATGCTATGGCGGATGTTCAAATAGCATCTGTCCAATCTTTCATTGCAAGAAAAGATAGAGATGATTTTATTTTACCAAAAGCTGATTTTATTGTTCTTGATGAAGCCCATAGATCAGTATCGGGGCAATTTCAAAAATTATTAAAAGTTTATCCCAATGCTTTCATTGTAGGTTTAACTGCAACACCCTGTAGAACTGACGGGAGAGGTTTAGGAAATGTTTACGAGGAGATTGTGGAGTGTGGATCAATACGTGAATTAACTGCACAAGGTTATCTAGTACCAAATAGAATTGTAGCACCAAGTATTCCCGACTTACAAAAAATTAGACTTGTAGCGGGAGATTATGAAAAGAAAGCATTAGATAAAAAAATGAATACTACAAAATTAGTTGGTGATCTTGTAACACATTGGATTAAATTTGGAGAGAATAGACCAACAGTAGTCTTTGCCACGTCAATAGCCCATTCTAAACATATTGCGAACATATTTAATCAAAATGGTTGCCCCGCAGGTCATATTGATAGCAAAATGAATGAATTAGATAGAGAAAAACAACTGCACAATATCAATAATGGCAAGATTAAGATACTGTCTAACTGTCAAATCTTGACGGAAGGATGGGATCAGCCCAAAATATCTTGTGTGATAATAGCTAGACCAACAAAATCTTATCCTATGTATCTTCAAATGATTGGCAGATCACTTCGCCCAAGTCCAAATAAAAAAAATACTTTAATCATAGATCATTCGGGATGTGTGTACGAGCATGGTTTCCCCGAAGATACTCCAAATTGGACATTAAAAACTACAAAACCAAAAAATAAAGATAGAATTAAAAATCCCGATCCAATAGAGAAGCAACCATTTACTTGTGTGCAATGCGACACAGTTTATAAACCAACAAAGGATGATTATGCTTGTCCGAATTGTTCTTTTGTACCTACAAAAAAAGAAAGAATTGTTTTAGTCCAACAAGGTAGGTTAGTGGAATTACCTAAAATGAAAACAAGACCCAATGCAAATGACAAGCAAGATTTCTACGCACAACTTTTATTCTATTGTCGTCAAAAAGGTTATAAGGAAGGGTGGGCTAGTCATACTTTCAAACAGAAATACGGACATTTCCCACACAATAAAAAAACATTTCCCGTAGCTATAGGAAAAGATGTAATGAGTTTTATTCAGCATCTAAACATAAGACGGGCTAAATCAAGAAATATGAGGGAGTTAAATGTATGAGTGAAGAAATAACAGAACAACATATGCACGTATTACGGAGTTTGGGTAAAGAACATGGAAAAGCTAAAGGGCAATTAACTTTACTAGATCATAATAGAAAAATACTTTTATCAACAATTATGCGTGAAAAAATGATTAATTCAAACACGGGTAAATTGGATAGTGTGGCTTCACAAGATCGTGAGGCGAGAAGTGACACAAGGTATGTAGATCATATCAAGGCATTGGCAATAGCAGTTGAAAAAGAAAGTGAATTAGCTTGGGAGAAAGAGATAGTAAGAATTAAYTTTGAAACGTGGAAAACYAAAAYKATWAATMWGATGAGAGAGGCAAAGGATTATGGGATCAARAAATAAAGATGRTATTTATTTCACGTTAGATAAGTATGAGTGTACATGGGAAGATACATTTTGTAACGTGGAGTGGAARTTGYTAGAAGATGCAAAAAAAGACACACCACACATAGCCGTCACGGAAGGATTTTTAATTACTAAAAACAAAGATTATCATACTTTTGTGATGACTATATCTATGAGGGAAATTGGAGAGCAAGTTATAATCCCTACTAAAAGCATCAAGAAGATGGTAAAATTAGGAAGAAAGACATTTTATAAAAAAGACTTTGACTATAAAAAATATCARAAARCATAAAAARGARCATTTATCAAAAATCGCTAGTCTAGGGTGTATCATATGCAAAAAAATGGGTTTTTTAGATAGCCCCGCAGAGATACATCATATCAAAGAGGGAAGAATGGGAAAAAGGTCTAGTGATTATAAAACTCTACCTTTATGCCCAAATCATCACCGCAACGGATCAGAAAGCTATCATTATAGCCCTAAAAAATTCACGGAAAAGTGGGGTACACAA
>NVSV01000060.1:0-6371 GCA_002732835.1 Candidatus Pelagibacter sp. | reverse complement strand
ATTTAATAAGGAAGTTGATTGGAGAAAAAAAGCCTTTGGCTCTTTGCTCGCAAAATTAAATCAATATGATGATGCAATAAAAGATACAATTGGATTAAGACTTCAGGAACGACTGACGAAAAAACAAGCAAAAATTGTATCTAGCTGTAAAGCTATTCATAGAGATATTTCTCTTAATTTTTAATTTATAACCCCAGAGCATATCCATCTTTTCTCGGATCAGATCCACCTATTAATAGTCCTTTTTGCCAATCAATTTGAATTGCTTGACCACCTCCGAGATACTCGTTAATGCGAACTGTTTTATGTCCCYTTTTTTTAAGATCGTTTTCAGTTCTTTTACTAATTCCGGACTCGAGTTGATAAATATTGTTAAAATGAAAAGCTCTTGGGAAAGAGATAGCTTCCTGAGGAGTCATATCGTAATCAAAAATGTTATTTAATACATGAACTTGACCAACTGGTTGATATTGTCCACCCATAATACCATAAGATAAAATTGGTTTATAATTATTAAAAACCATACCTGGAATAATTGTGTGTAATGGTCTTTTTAATCCATCAATACAATTTGGATGATTTTGTTCTATTCTAAAATTTGTCCCTCTATTTTGAAATAATATTCCAGTATTATTTGATGTGATACCACTTCCAAAGRCATAACAAATAGAATTGATTATTGATACAGCATTAAAATCTTTATCTACTACTGTTAAGTAAACTGTTTCAGGATGGGCAGGTATATTTAAATTTCCAACATCATAGCATTTATTTATGGATATTTTTTTTACAGTTTCTTCAATATCTGAATGAGATAATAATTTTTTAAGATCCATATCTATAAAATTTGGATCGCCAATATTTTTTTCTCTTAATTGGTAAGCTAATTTTGTTACTTCAGCTTCTATATGGAATCTCTCAGCACTATTGGCTTTATAATTTTCAATCTTTAATTTTTCTATCATTTTCATCATGAATAAAACTGTAATTCCTGGACCATTAGGTGGACATTGATGAATTATAATATCTTTATATTTACAATTAATAGTATCATTCTTGATGGTTTTTTGTTTTTCAAAATCTTCTAAAGTATGTAAACTACCAAGTTCATTAAGAGATGTTACAATGTCATTAGYAATATTGCCATTATAAAACTCATTTGCACCCTTTTTACTAATTTTTTCTAAAGTATCTGCCAATTTTATATTTTTAAATTTTTCAGATAATTTGTATGGGTTTCCATTATTTAAAAATATTTTCTTTGTATTTTTATTTTTACTTAATTTTAATTGATTTTTTTTCCAACTATTAGAAACTTTTTCTGTAACATTAAAACCATCACGAGCACATTCTATTGCTTTTAAAAATAATTGTTCAAATTCTAACTTTCCGTAATCGTTATGAATTGTTGACCAAGCATGAACTGCACCAGGAACTGTTACTGAATGAGGGCTATCTAAACCAATTTTATTGATTTTATTTTTTATAAAAAAATCTACTTTTGCTTTTTCAGGTGCAATACCTGATCCATTGTAAGAAACAGGCTTTTTTCCATTCATTGAAATTATTGCAAAACAATCTCCTCCTATTCCTGTAGCATTTGGTTCTACAACYGAAAGCACGGCTGACGCAGCTATTGCTGCATCAACAGCATTGCCTCCCTTATTAAGGATAGAAATGGCTTCTAAAGTAGCTAATGGATGTGAAGTTGCCGCTAAACCGTCYGAACTTTTGACATCTTCTTGTTTTTTAGATTTATAATTTTTCATTTAATTTTATAATGTATTTAATAAAATTTCATGTTTAAAGAAAAAAAGAAAATGTYWWWAKTTYRKAYRRTTKRRYKRMWWYTTYWYAYMYATTWGMTWSTWDMKWWGMYAWTKYWWKYMTTWMWAAGRRARSYWMTRYATTATCCTAATATTAATAGTCAAATAATAAGTGATGGATTAATCCACAGTTTTGAAAATATAAATATAAAAACTAAAGATAATATTAATTTAAAGGGATGGTTTCATCTAAAAGATCTAAAAAAAAAAACTATTCTTTTCTTTCATGGCAATGCAGGTACATTAGGTGATAGAATTTATAAACTTAATTTTTTAGGAAATTTAGATGTAAATTTTTTAATTATCGCTTGGAGAGGTTATAGCGGTAGCAGTGGAAAACCATCTGAATTTGGACTGTATCAAGATGCTAAAAGTGCATTAAATTGGTTAAATTCAAAAGGAATAACAGATGACAAGATTGTTTTATATGGAGAGTCTCTTGGCACATCTGTTGCTATTGAAGTCGGTCAAAACAGAGATTTTGCTGGTATTATTTTAGAAGCACCCTTTACATCAATGATAGATATTGGACAAAAACATTATCCTTATYTTCCAGTAAAATTACTTTTGAAAGACAAATATGTAAACAAAAATAAAATTAGAAATGTTAAATCGCCAGTATTAGTTATGCACGGTAAAGAAGATAAGATTGTACCTTTTTATATGGGAAAAAAAATTTATGATTTAGCTAATGAACCAAAATTTAAATATTTTACTAATCATGATGATCATATGATGAATTTTGACGAAAATTTGGTTAATGAAATACATTTATTTCTAAARAATTTAAATTAAATTTTTCTAACATTAATTAGAATTATTAATCCTAACAAAAGAAGAAATATTGCAGAAGAAAAACCAATTCTTTGACTATTTGAAATAAAAGTAACCGTACTAACTAGTAGTGGACCAATAAAAGAAGTTAATTTTCCCGATAAGGCAAATAATCCAAAACCGGACGCTTGGTTGTTTTTGTCTATTGATTTTGTAATAAATACTCTACTCGCAGATTGAATTGGTCCAATAAAAAGACCATTTATTGATGCAAAAATTAAAAAAAATATTTTTGCTTTAATAAAAAGAATTATTGCCGAAGAAACAATCAAACCTACTAAAGATAAAATAATTACAGATTTTGAAGTAAACTTGTCATTTGCATAACCACCTACTATTGCTCCTATAAAAGCTGTGATATTCATCAATACTGACAATATTAATAAATCTTTAATTTCTAGATTAAATACTCCTACAGCAAATATTCCACCCATAATTATTATTGCGTTTAATCCATCCGCATAAAGCATTCTTGCTATTAAAAATTTTCCAAGGTTATTTAATCCTTTATTCCAAATTAAATTTTTGATTTTTTTTATACTATTTGACGATCTGTCTATTTTATTTTTAATTTCTTTTTTTAAAGAAAATAAAAAAGGTATTGAAAAAATTAGGTACCACAAAGCAACTACTATTGATGTTGCTCTTATATTTTCAGAATTTTCTTTTGTAAGTCCAAATGGTAAAGTATCGTTATCTATAAAAATTTTTATACAAAYAATTAAAATTAATATCCCACCTATATATCCTAAAGCGAATCCAAAACCTGAAGATTTTCCTAAATTTTTGGAACTTGAAATTTTTTTTAAAATTGAATTATAAAAAATTATGCTTAATTCATAAAAAAAATTCGCCAGACCAACGATTATTAATGTATAAAACAGGTATTTTTCTGATGGTTTTGAAAACCATAAAAATGACGTTAAAATAATACAAATTATTGTAAATAATTTAATAAATAATCCTGTACAATTTTTTTTGTCAGCAAAACTCCCTAATAGTGGCCCAATTAAAGCAACTAATATCCCTGTAATTCCAATAGCCCACCCCCAGTAAGATTGTCCTAAAATAGGATTAGGAGCTATTTGTTTTGCAAAATATGTTGCAAAAATAAAAGTAATTATAATTGTTGTAAAAGCAGAATTTGCAAAATCATAAAGAGCAAAATTAAAAAGTTTTTTCATTAAATTTTATAATCATATTTTATACATAATTTAAACAAATTATTTACAAAATTTTTTTAAACTATAGCTTTATGAGATTATTCTTTGCTATAGCCTTGTTATTATTTTTGTCAAAAACAAGCTTTTCAAAAGATATTGATGATATATTTTTTATAGGAAAAATGGAGTCTTATAATAAAAGTTTTACTTTATATTTTAAAACAAGAAAAAAGGCTATTTTAGCAAGAGGAGAAGATTTTAATTATATAAATGACTATCCTCAAGATCTTTATATTTATGACCACAAAACAAAGGTTGATTCACCTTTGATTTCTTATGATTGGTTTCCCTCAAAAGCAAAAAGAATATTAAAACATTATGACTTTCCTGTTTTTCCAGAGGATTTTGCTTATTATTTGTTAAAAGACAATAATACTCTGATAATGATAAGTGCTATTAAAAACGTAAACAAAAATCTAAAATTTAATATCTCAAAAAAAAATCTTCAACCTTATGACAATAACGGAAAATTAGATTTTATAATTTCTTCGATAGCAACAAAGTGTGGATATTTTGATTTGAATGAAAATTATAATTGTTCTTATATTAAGCCATTGATTTCGAATAATCTAATTAATTAGATTGGATAAATGCATTAGCAAATTTTTCTGCATTAAATATTTGTAAATCGTCTTCTTTTTCACCAAGTCCTAACGCAATTATTGGTAATTTATATTTTTTAGCTAAAGCAATAAGGATTCCGCCTTTAGCTGTTCCATCTAACTTTGTCATTATTAAACCTGTAATAGGAATAATTTTATTAAACTCTTCTACTTGATTAATTATATTTTGACCTGATGTTGCATCTAGAACCAATATAACTTCATGAGGTGCGTTTGGGTTAATTTTTTTTGTTACATTTACAATCTTTCTATACTCGTCCATTAAGTTTTTCTTATTTTGTAACCTGCCGGCCGTATCAATTAATACATAGTTAAATTTATTTGTTATAGCATACTCTATAGCTTTATAAGCAACTGAAGCCGGATCAGATTTCTGATTAGATTTAATTATCATAACATCTATTTTTTTAGCCCAATTTTCTAATTGTTCGATAGCGGCCGCTCTAAAGGTATCACATGCGGAAAACACAACTTTACTTCCATTAGATTTTAGAATTTTACCTAATTTACCGATGGTTGTTGTTTTACCAACACCATTAACTCCAGAAATAAGTATTGCTCTCAATTCATTCCTATTTTTAAAAAAATTTTCATTTTCTAAAGGTTTCATTACAGTAATAATATAATTTTTAAGAATTGTATTTACTTCATCCATAATATTTTTTTTAGGATCAATTTTCTCCTGTGCAATAACATCTTTAATTTCTGATGCAGCACCAGTACCAACATCAGACTGAATTAGATAATCTTCAATTTTATTTAAAGTTTCATCATCAATTTCTTTTTTAACAATGATGTCCTTTAGACCAGAAGCAAACGTAGATGCACTTTTCTTGAAACCTAATTTAAATTTTTCAAATATTCCCATTAAATTTTTATTTCTAAATTTTTTATATCCGAAACTAGTCCTTTCATATGGATACTATCTTTATCATCAATAAAAATTGAAAGCTTGCCTAATTCAAATTCTATATCGGTTTTAGATTTTACTAGTCCATTTATTTTACCCGCATACGCAGCTGCACATGCAGCAGTTCCGCAAGCTTTAGTTAGTCCAGCCCCCCTTTCCCAAACTTTTATTCTAATTAAATTTTCATTAATTACGTTGGCAAGAGTTACGTTACATTTTTCAGGAAAAAGATTATTATTTTCTATTTCAGGTCCAATTTTCTTTAAATCAAAATCATCAATATTTTTTACAAAGAAAATTATATGAGGATTACCAACATTAATTGCTATACCACCAATAAATTCATTATTTTTTTTATCTAAAATTTTAAAATTAAGGTTTTTAGTATTCAATTCTTTATTCAAAGGTATTTCATTCCATTTTGTTTTTGGCATGCCAATTTCTGTTTCAACTAATTTATCTTTTAATATTTTAGAATTTAGTATTCCAGATGATGTTTGAACATCGATCGAACTTTTATTTTTTTCTTTTGAAAGTAAATAGGCCACACATCTTGTTCCATTTCCACAAGCTCCAGTAAAACTACCATCAGAATTGTAAAACTCTAAGTTTGCATCAAGTTTATCATTCTTTTTAATAAATATTAGTTGATCACATCCAATGAAATTTCGATCACATATTTTGACTATTTGATCTTTTGATATTTGAATATTTTCTATTCTTTGATCAATGATTACAAAATCATTACCAAGACCGTCCATTTTATAAGCTTTGAATTCCATATAATTAATACTTAACTTATTTATTGACTTTTTGAACCTCTATTATAATTTGGCGTCGTTTCCGCAAAAACAGCAATTTGCGGTGTCTTTGGAAACAAAGAGATCGACACTAGTCAGCGAGGGTTCGCCCACTAGTGCGATAACTGCTGTGCGTAATTATGTTTGAAAATTTA
>NVSV01000059.1:0-6651 GCA_002732835.1 Candidatus Pelagibacter sp. | reverse complement strand
GCGATTCGGTTGCTTGCGAGTTGTGCGACGAGTTCATCCAAGGGAAAGTAGCCGACGAGGAGAAATCTCAATCGGTTGTTGGTGATTAGGRKCGACGGCCAGGTTAYCGACAACGCTYCGGGMRWTGYWYCCACCGCCCGRAGCRTGGACTCGCCYTGGGTGGARCGGWTGCTCRTGCTCCACCGCCAAGTGCGGAGCGCGGTCGCKAAATCCGACCGTGCTGGAACMGGGTCCAAGAACGCGAAAGRCGACGACGTCAAGTTGTTCGACCTTGCCGCCAACGACGCGGCTTTGGATGTCCTCCGGGAATTTCAGCAACCGCTCATCGTCGATTCCGAAGAGGGCGGGCGCCAGGAAATCGGTTCCGGCACGCCGCGGCATCGCCTCATCCTCGATCCGGTGGACGGGTCCGACAACTGGGCGCGGGGACTGCCGTTGTCGGCCTTGTCTTTTGCCGTGTTGCCGGTCGACGCCCCCCTCCATCCCGATTGGGTCGAAGCGGCCCTGGTCGGACCGCTTGACGAGGATACRCCCCTGATCGCGCTCAAGGGCTCCGGCRCTTGGCGCAGGAACGACCGGCTTGAAACCTCGAAGGTGCGCAACATTGCCGGGGCCATGATCTCGGTCGAACTCAATCATCATTCTCCGTCGCCGGGCCTTGTCCGCCTGATGGCCGCCGCCAGGGGAGTGCGGTGCTACGGTTGCGCGTCCCGAGCCCTTTCCTTGGTCGCTGGGGGCGCTACCGACGCCCATGTGGACGCGCGTGGCCGTCTGACGGYGGAAAGCTACCTCGCCGCCGCACGGTTGGTGATCGAGGCGGGGGGCTTGGTTGTTGGCCTCAATGGTGCGCCCCTGGCGRCGCCGGAARGCTTGACCGACCGCGTCRGCCTRGTCGCGGCGTCGAGCCKGGAACTGTRYGAYGAAATCGTGGAARTTTTGGGCGATGAACAACACTGACTTGACCAACGCGRYACCGGAGATGRCGCTGATCCTGGCCGCCGGATTGGGRTCGCGGCTTCGTCCGCAAACCAARACACYGAARCCCCTGACMAGGGTGCTSGGAYTGACCCTCGCSGAACGGGTCRTCTGCAMWTTGCTGGACGYCGGYRTCCGSCGGTYCCTCGTCACCCTTGGTYATGAGGCCGAAACGGTCAGGGCCCATTTTTCCGATATCGCCCGWCGTCGCGGCRTCACGATTGACTTYATCGAAGCCGAGGACTGGGAGCGGGGCAACGGCGCCAGYGCCCTAGCRGCCAAGGGTCGCACCGGCGAGGCGCCCTTTTTCCTGGTCATGATCGATCATCTTTTCGATCCCGCAATCGTGCGGGCACTGGCTGACGGCCCTCCTGCACCAGGAGAAATGTGCCTCGCCGTGGACCGCAACAAGGATGGCATCTTCGATCGCGACGATGTCACGCGGGTCAAGATCGACGACGGACACATTACGGAGATAGAGAAGAACCTTGGCGATTGGGACGCTGGCGATACCGGGGTCATGCTTTGCACATCCGGCCTGTACGAGGGTCTCGAGCGAGCGGCGGCACGGAACAGGCATGGGCTTTCCGACGGGCTCAGGGAACTGGTGGGAGAAGGYCGGGCGAGAACCATCGACGTAACAGGAATGTCATGGCTCGACGTGGACACGCCCGAGGCCTTGCGTGAGGCCGAGCGGTGGCTGTTGCGCAACCAGGGCAGCAAAACCCGGGACGGGCCGGTGTCGCGCCATCTAAACCGGCCGGTTTCCCGGTGGTTGAGCCGCTATCTGGTGCGCACAACGGTGACGCCCAACCAAATTTCTCTGCTCTCTTGGATGATGTCATGCGTTGCCGCGGGATTGATGGCAATGAACGGCTACCCCGCCCTGGCCGCCGGTGGTGCGTTGGCGCAACTGGCCTCGGTCATCGACGGTTGCGATGGCGAGATCGCCCGACTGAAACATTCCCAGAGCGAGTTCGGCGGCTGGTTCGACGCGGTCCTCGACCGGTATGCCGACGCCGTTCTGTTGTTCGGCCTGATGTGGCACGAATTTGCCGCGACCGGCACGAACCTATCCGTCATGCTTGGGTTCGCGGCGATTGTGGGGTCGTTCCTGAATAGCTATACGGCGGACAAGTATGACGGGTTGATGGCGCAGAGGGTGCAAGGCGCCTCATACTTTCGGCTGGGCCGGGACGTGCGGGTGTTCGTCATCTTCCTCGGCGCCCTCTTGAACCTGCCTCTTGTCACACTGGGTTTTGTCGCCTTGGTGATGAATGTAGAGGTAGTTCGAAGGATTATGATTTGCAGGCGCGCCCCTGCAGTATGAAGAGTCGCGAGGCCTTGGWWTYRSRKCSWSYRWWWKSSTRTTMSMAAYKTCCGCTTNSSSSTCRWWAGCRGACATYMWKRKSRCSSTTSWWWAAYGTCYGCTTTNKGRSSYAAAGCGGACATTGATTGGATTGGCGCGTCTCGCAGGYACTTGTTCAGGAAGGCGGCGGACAAGACCCGCTCCAGCGTAGGCCGAGGAAGTCCACGGCNRRSKWSAAAAYGAYGSGAGAGRTGCGTCTGGATRACGGAAAACTGGGYCAAATGGGCTTCYGAAMACGGCCAAATYACCAAAATCSCGCTGTCRGAWGGYTGCGGAGGGAAAMCAATTCYAGTGGTGGTGAAMTTYTCGTAAGATCATGGTGATTTTGGTAACAATCCAGCGGCCACGTCGGYTTGGCCCTCGGATTTCTGGNAGGTGGACAAAAAATCTCAAAATTCTGTCAAATCCTAAAAACGAAAATTATGGGGGCAGGCCAGACACCGCGTCAAAATCGGTAGCTGTCARATCGGGTCTGAATTACTACAGGGCACCTCTAAGAATTCAATATTCCAAATTGACGATCCTTATAAATCAAKGGCTTAGGTCTGAAAAAAGCCTGGAAATCGCCATTATTAGAAGTGCCCTACAGTTAAACCCTCGACACCTTCACACCCCAGGAATGCGATACCAATTTTAAACGCCCTGGATATGCGTAAATCTACTCGGAAAAATCTCTAGGGCAGGTCACGTCCAAGCGGCGCTTGACGAGGGCTTCTTGTTTGRTCTCTAAACTTAAATCATTGAAATTATTAAAAGCGTGCCTGTTCGATGGAATTCATCAAGAAAAATTTTCAGCCCATTATCTTCCTCGTCGCCGCGATCTGGGCGGTGGAGGTCGTTAACCTCCTCCTCGGCCACAGCCTGACGTCGTGGGGCATCCTGCCRCGCCGGGTGAGCGGGYTGATCGGKATTCCGCTWGCRCCCTTYCTTCACGCCGGATTGTGGCACATCGTTTCGAACACAGTGCCCCTRYTGATYCTGGGCGGGCTCAYCCTGACCGGCGGCAAAACGYGGTTTTGGRSGARYACYGTCGGRATCGTATTAYTGTCGGGGRTCCTCGTCTGGCTGTTCGCGCGTGDCGTVCTTCACGTCGGYGCCAGCGGTSYSKWKKYSSSRYMKWTCKKCGYCKWGKKMGSYYRYRYCKMCKYSKMGSGMGGCTTCATCTCCATCGCCGTTGCATGCCTCACGATGATCCTCTACGGCGGCATCCTGTGGGGCCTCCTGCCGCTTAGAARTTACATTTCCTTCGARGGCCACCTGTTCGGCCTGATCGCCGGCATCGCCGTCGCCTGGCTGGATCATAAGTTTCAGTCCCGGACCGGGGACACCTAACCGCCGGCGCTGGTCGCGCGTCTGCCAAAGCCGCCCCGGGCAACCGTGCGGGTGCGGGCTCTCGGCTGGCGGGTCTGTGACTTGGCGACYTTGGTGCGCCCGTTGGCGGTCGCGGCGCCAACGCGGCCACCGCYGGAGGTRTAGTAGCGGTTGGGATTGCCACTCGTGCGATAGAGTGGCTGCGTGAACACGGAGCCGCCCCGGGGCGCCAACATATAGCCCATCATGAAGGGCAGCCAAACCGAGCCGCCGGACATMCGATTCTGRTAACACCKGTTGTARCCGTAGTCGGAGTAACAGTTCCCGGAACTCGCATAGCGGGGGGCGACTTGGTTRTGRAGGTTYTGCGCCTTGGTGAACTCGGCCTYGCAYGTCGCCTCGTCGGTAACGCCGGCCTTAACGCAAGCCTCRACCGAAGGATACGTCAGCGCYTCCTCCTYGGCYTCCTCGCCGAAGACGTAGAAGGTGAGGCCGAGYACGCCCGCCCCGAGAARCGCCAGCTTKAATTTGTCMRCGAGTTTCATTCCGGGGACCCCTTTCTCAGACCGTCATGCTGGYGGCGTTGAGGATGCCCGCGACCAGAGACGCGACGCCAAGCCAAATACCGGCCGCGACCTCGCCCGCTTCGATACGCTCGGAAACCCTCGGCATMGGCATGCGGACGAGGAAATAAACAAGGAYCTGAACGATCATCGCGACGATCCCCCAAAGCACCAAATCGATGAGGCTCAGCGAATTCAGCATGACGCTGGCCAGCGGCAGGGCAAAACCGATCAGGCTGCCCGAAAACGCAACTGCGGCGGCGACCGAGTTGTCCTTGATWAGCTTGATCTCGTCATGGCGCGTGGTTTTTAAATAAATCGCGATGAAAATGACGGTYAAAACCGCGGCGACGCCRAAATAGGCTAGAAACTCCAACAGGCTGGGCACGAATTCGGCAAATATTTCGCTCATCTGAAACTCCTGAATGGATGTCTGGTTGCGGCCGATGCCGTCTTGAAGCGCCTCCGCGTCCAGACACGCCTATTATATTACTTTCAGCATCGACAGTTCCAAGTCAACGCCAATCATCACTTCGACGGTCTCTTCGCCGTCACAGGATTCAACGGATACCATCARATATTCGTTCTTCTTGCCGTCCTCCAGATTGCGGCCRTAGAGCATCGCCCGGTGAAGGATTTYGCTGTGCTCATCSGACTCAGGGTCCTCGTAGACYTCTTCCCAGAACGTCACCGGCTCGGCGTAGCCGTCCGTKTCGTCGAACCAGATGCGCTCGAATTTGCTGCCGTCGTCGAGCSCATAGGTCGYCTGGCCGATCYTGCCCCCCTTCGCCGTCCACTGCGCCCATTCRCCTTCGCTGCCGGGGTAATAGCTTTYATACGGCATGTAGAGGGTGRTTTCCTTGACGTGCTGGTCWTCCATGCCGTTGACGGTAAGGACCTGGATCATGGTGTCGTCTTCGGCGTAGTAGCGGTGGACGTAGGTGCCGTCGCCCAGGTCGATGTAGCCCTGGGCGACRATGATAATGGTGGTATCAGGYAGCGGCATATGAAGGTCATCGRCGTGCATGCGCAAGGGCAGGGTGTCGATATCGACGGCGGCGCCCATGCGCAACCCCAGCGGCGTCGCGAACTCGTCGTCCTCGCTGGTCTTGGAAAATTTTTTCTTCAGTTCCCTAGCGCTGCTTTTAAACAGCGATTTCATGGCGCTGCCAATCATGTTGCCTCCGTCMTTTYAAATTCCGTCTGTTCGGCGCTTAGCGCCGGCCAATCGATYTCGRCGGCTTYGATKCGCCGGGCCGCCATGAAATARAGRATYKTCCCCGGATCGATCCTGTGGTCCGTCGGCGCGTTCAAGATGAGATCGTCGCCGAGCGTGCTTTYGGCGACGCCGAAAAGCGTCGCRTTGTGCTTGGTCTTAAGCGCCGAAAACAGCACGCCGTAGTTCACCTTGCCGRSGTCGTCGGGCACCTTGAGGCTGAACTGGGTCGGGCCTTCCAGCGTCGACAGCAATTGGCGCTGCACACGGCTGGAGCCGGGATCCTGCGCCGAGCGCACCATCATCTCGATCGACAGCGAGACGTTGCATTCGGCGCGCGGACAATGGGCGCGCAAAAGATCGGCGAAACTGCGCTGATCGAAATAAACCACCAGGTGGGCGTCGCCGTTGACCGCGGCCGCACCCAGCGCCGCGGMAAGGGTTTCGTTGTCGTCGTTGCCCAAGACAATGACGTACTTGGCGTTGGTGATCGCGGCGCGGCGCAACAGGTCGGGCGAATTCAGYGCCGCRGCGCGGACGAAAMGSACCWGATCGGGYATCGGGTTTTCAATGTTTTYGGCGGCGCACAGCACGATTTCGCGGTYTCGTTCACTGCTATCGCCGYRGATGTGGTCGACCATGCGTTGGGTCCTGGCCCCATGCCAGCCGAGAATGATGATGTGACCGCTCAGATTTTCGTAGCTTGCTAAACCGCGCATTCCCTTCCTCCATCTATTGGAGATAAATTGTATCACCTTGGCGATGACGGTCGTGAACAGGGCGATTCCGCCCGGCATGATCCACAAAACCGTAATCAGCCGACCGGCTTCGGTCGTCGGAGAATAATCCCCGTATCCGACGGTCGTCGCGGTGGTGATGTAGAAGTACCAAAAGATGTCGCCGCTGGAGACCTTTTCGCCACCGGCCAAGTCGATCAGGGCCCAGGAAACAGCGAAATGGGCCGCCGTCATGAAAAAGACGATGTCCCACGTCAACCCTACGACCCTGGCGTAAAGGAGCTTCGCAAGACGTGATCCAATGTTGTACATTCCGGCTAACCGTCTGGTAAGACAAGTATATTTTAGAATAGATCATCCAGCCTAAAGCCTATTTATTTGTACATTTTTTATTTTCTCAAGCAAAGCCCGGACTCTCTGGGGACGTAATTTTCCCGTTGCATATTTTATTACATGTTATATACTATTATTACATGTTAT
>NVSV01000058.1:0-6655 GCA_002732835.1 Candidatus Pelagibacter sp. | reverse complement strand
TCAATTCTCACTGCACTACACACGGCACCACACTCAAATCAACTTTCATGTTCTGTTATCTTTCGAATTGATGGCTTTAACCTTTATTTTTTTATTTTTTATTCGTTTAGGAATTACAATATTAAAAGAGTATGTTTTTCTTTGTTTTGCATTTTAACCTCCTGACGTCATACGAGCGTCAAGACGATAAAAATTATTTTGCTGTTTGATTATTATCTGCGATCTAATTGGTTGCGGGGGACGGATTTGAACCGCCGACCTCAAGGTTATGAGCCTTGCGAGCTACCAGGCTGCTCCACCCCGCGATATATTAAATTCTATTTTTGAGTTTATTTAACTTCTTTACTCTCTTTATATTCTCTTGAAGAATTCTTTTTTTTTCTCTGATGGTTTTTCGTAAGTATTTTTTAATTTTATTATTTTAAAAAAACCATCTCTCTGAAGTTTTCTCTTTAAAATCCTCATTGCTTGCTCTACATTGTTATCTTTAACTTCTATTTTAATAAGAACCTCCAAAAAGGCGATTAATTAACACTTTAAAAGATTGTTGTCTATTATTATTCATAAGTATCAAGTAGTTAATTTTAATTTTTCTTTCTCCTTTTTTTCTTTTTTTATYCTTCTCTCAGCTTTTTCAATTGCTTCAACTAATTCTTTTTGCGAAAAAAGACCCATTGCAACAGGATCTTTTGGATTTAAATTATTAAAATTCCAGTAGCTTTTATTTCTTATTGCAGAAACCGAATTTTTTGTAATTCCTACTAATTTAGCAATTTGAGAGTCTTTTAGAATAGAATGTTGTTTTATTAACCATAAGGCAGAGTCAGGTTTATCCTGTCTTTTTGACAAAGGAACATATTTTTTTATTTTTTTTTCACTATCAGATACTTCAACATTGTAAGTATTAATTTTTAGTGTTCTATTCTGATCTTTTGATGATAACTCAATTTCCTCTCTAGTTAATTGACCAGAATTAATTGGGTTATAACCCACTATACSTTTAGCAACTTCTCCATCAGCTATTCCTTGAACCTCAACTTCGTGTAGATTACAAAAATCGGCTATTTGTTTGAATGTTARAGTCGTATTTTCAACYAACCAAACAGCCGTAGCCATTGGCATTAAAGGTGCGTTAGACATTATTTTTTTTTCTCAGATCTAAAATTTTGGAATTTTTTGTTAAATTTACTAACTCTTCCTTTGTCAAGAATTTTTTGTTTACCACCAGTCCATGCAGAGTGAGATTTTGGATCTATCTCAAGTTTAAGTACTTYTCCCTCAGTTCCCCAAGTTGATTTTGTTTCAAATTGTGTACCATCAGTCATTTCAACTTTAATTTTGTGATAGTCTGGATGTATATTCTTTTTCATAGCTGGACTTATAACAAAAGAATTTTTAAAAACAATTAAAAGTTATTAAGTTTTTCAAGCATTTTTTCATWAATTGWRTTRCTWGCAGCTYTWATTTTRATTTCTTCTATATTTGAAAAATCTATATCATTAATTCTGCCACCAGCTTCCTTAACCAAGATAATACCTGCTGCGATATCCCATAAATGTAAGTGATCTTGAAAGTAACCATCATATCTTCCTGCRGCCACATAAGCCATATCAAGWGCAGCACTTCCAGATTTTCTRGTATTTAAATTTGATTTTATTTCTTCTTTTCCTCCAGTTGCGAAAAGACAATTTTCAATCTTTTTTTTTTTAGAAACTTTAATTCTAAGATTGTTAAAATATGCACCATTATTTTTTTCCGCATAAAACATTTCATTTTTTATTGGATCAAATATCAATCCTGAAATAATTTCATTTTTTGATTTTAAGGCAATTGAAATTGCAAAGTGCGGTATTCCATGTAAGAAATTTGTAGTTCCATCAATAGGATCAATAATCCACATATTGTCAGTATCAGAATTATTAATTTTACCAACTTCTTCACTAAGAATAGAATAWTTTTTTCTAGATTTTGATAATTCTTCAATAATAATCTTTTCAGATTTTTTATCAGCATTAGACACAAAGTCAGATGGGCCTTTAATTGAAACTTGTAATTTTTCAACTTCCCCAAAATCTCTAATTAAAACCTTAGAGGCTTTTTCAGAGGCCTTAATCATAATATTTAAATTAGCTGATATAGAATTCATTGATTTAGATTTTTTTTACRTATTCTATTGTTCTTGTATCAACARCTATTTCATCACCACTTTCTATAAAAGGTGGAACTTGAATTTTTAYTCCATTATCTAAAGTTGCTGGTTTATAAGATGAAGATACAGTTTGACCCTTAAGAGCAACATCTGTGGTTTCTATTTTACAATTTATTTGATTAGGTAACTCAATGGAAATAGGTTTTTCATTATAAAAACTTATTTTTACTTCTAAATTTTCAGTTAATAACTTCCCTTTTTCTCCAASRARATCTTTTTTAATATTRATTTGTTCAAATGTTTTCTGATCGATAAAATAATATTCTAAGTCATCTTCATATAAATAGTTAAAATTTATTTCATCTACAGATGCCTTTTCAAYTGTATCRCTCGACCTAAATCTTTCATTTAATTTAGTACTTTTGTTAACACTCTTCATTTCGACTTGATTAAAWGCACCACCTTTRCCAGGTTTRACATGTTGAGTTTTTAAAACTTYCCATAAGTCATTTTTATGCTCGATTAGCATACCAGGTTTTATTTCATTGCCAGATATTTTCATTTTAATCTTTTTATTGCTTCTTCAGGTTTAAGTTTTTTATTATTCCAAATGTAGCTTGAAATAGCTAAAAAGTTTGCTTTATTCAACAAAAGTTTTTTATAATTACTTAATTTAATTCCACCGATAGCAACAATAGGAATATTTGTTATATTCTTTGCATATCTTAATATATTAATATCTGCTTTGTACTTCACTTTTTTTGTTTTTGTAAAAAAAAAGGCTCCAAGRGCAATGTAATCAGCTCCTCCTGTTATTGCTTTTAAAACTAAACTTTTAGAATTATGACAAGTTAAACCAATAATTTTATTTTTTAATATTTTTCTAGCTTTATGTATKCTCATATCATTCTGACCCAAATGACAGCCATCTGCCCTAATCTTTTTTGCTAGAATTGGACTATCGTTTATTAATAATTTTACATTAAATTTATTACATAATTTTTTTATTTTTTTACCAATATAAATRATGTTGCTTTCATTATCTTTTTTAAGTCTCAATTGAAARTACGCAACTTTTCTAGTTTTAAATATAAGTTCTAAATCTTTATAAAAAGAATCATTTTTTATTGTGTTTGGTGAAATTATATAAATAAATTTTTTACTATTTTTAAATCTGTTCAAGCTGCTCTGTCCATTTGCCCCGTGCYGCTAAAGAGCACATATTAGCTCTATGATCAAAGATTCTTTGAGTGCCATTAATATCGCTTGTATTGTTTGACCAGTGTTTTAATGCACTTTGTTGGAGAGCTCTACCGTAGGAGTAAGTTATTATAAAACTTGATTTATTTTGTTTATTAATTGCATTAAGATTTTTAGTTGCTTCAATTTCAGTTTGTCCTCCAGATAAAAAAGCAATTCCAGGTACTTCACTTGGGACGTTTTCGATTAAACATTTAAGTGTAAGTTCAGCGATTTCRTCACTTGAAATTTYTTTTTCAGATTTTGAACCAGGCAATATCATGTTTGGTTTTAATATTACTCCTTTTAAATCTACTTTTTGTAATATTAGTTCTTCGAAACATTTTTTTATTACTTCAGAAGTTTTTGTTAGGCAAATTTCCGCAGAATGATTACCGTCCATCAAAACCTCTGGTTCTACTATTGGAACCATACCAGCTTCTTGCACTAAAGCAGAATATCTAGCCAATGCATGTGCGTTTGCTGAAATTGCAATTTTACTTGGGTAGCTATTTGAAATTATGTATACACCTCTCCACTTTGCAAATCTTGCACCAAGTTTATAATAGTCTTTTAGTCTATCTCTTAARCCATCTAGYCCTTCTGTAATTTTTTCTTCAGATGAATTTGCCAAAGTTTTTGCTCCAGTATCCACTTTAATTCCTGGTACCGCGCCTRTGTCAGAAATTAGCTCAGGAATCTTTTTAGAACYAAATTCTTGTTTAATTGTTTCGTCGTACAGTATTACGCCGCCTATACATGTTTTCATACTTTTAGAAGAGAAAAGCGTATGTCTAAACTTTAATCTATTTTCAGAATTAGATTYTACATTCACGYCTTGTAGTCTTTTAGTCATTGTTCCGCTACTTTCATCTGCAGCCAGAATTCCTTTCCCGTTACCAATTRTTTTTAAAGCAATATTGTTTAATTCAGACATTTCGATTTAATGCTTTTATACCAGGTAGAGTTTTTCCTTCAAGGTGTTCTAAAAAAGCTCCACCAGCGGTTGAAACAAATGTAAATGAATCCAATTTTTTAAATTTATTTATTGCAGCAACTGTTTCTCCTCCACCTGCTACAGAAAAAATTTTATCATTTTTTGTTTTTTGTGAAATTATTTCTAGGATTTGTTTGGTGCCATTTTGAAAATTTAAATTTTCAAAATATCCAGCTGGACCATTCCATAATACTGTATTTGAATCATTAATTATTTTTTTGATAGAAGAAATTGTTTTTGGTCCAATATCCAATATCATTTCATCGTCATCTATTTCCTTTATATCTTTATTTTTTCCCATATCTTCAAGGTTTTTTGATACCACAACATCTACGGGGCAWGTAATTTTACAATTATATTTATTAGAATTTTCTAAAATTTCTTTTATTAAAGCCGCACAATCATTTTCACATATTGATTTTCCTACTTTTGAACCTGTATGTTTTAACATTGTGTTGGCCATACCACCRACAATAATTATATTATTAAATTTTTTTATTAAATTATTAATAATTTTAATTTTTGTAGAAATTTTTGAACCACCGATGATAAGTGTAACTGGTCTTTTTATTTCAGAAGTTATTTTTTTCAGTGCATTAATTTCTTCGGTAATTTGTAAGCCAAAATATGAAGGAATATATTTTGTAATTCCTTCAATAGAAGCGTGAGCTCTGTGAGAGCAAGAAAAAGCATCGTTGACATATATATCTCCCAAATTTGATAGTTTTTTTGAAAATTTACTGTCATTTGATTCTTCTCCTTCGTTAAAGCGAATATTTTCTAACATCATTATAGAGCCACTTGGAATTTTGTTTACTTCAGAAAGAGTGTTTTCGTTTATTATATTTTTGTTAAACAAAACTTCTTTATTTAATAAAAAAGCTAATTTTTTTGAAATAGGTTCCAAAGACATTTCTTCAACAATCTTTCCTTTTGGTCTGCCAATATGAGATAAAACTATTATTTTTGTCTGTTTTTCTATTAATAGTTTTATTGTAGGTATTATTTTTTCTATTCTAGAGGTTTCAGTTATGGCTCTATTTTTCATTGGAACATTCAAATCAACTCTCAGTAATACTTTTTTATCTTTAAGTACTAAGTTTTGATCTAAAATATTATTCATTAAAAATTAAATTTTATGAATATATTCTGCTAAATCACACATTCTTGATGCAAATCCCCATTCATTATCATACCACGCAGAAACTTTACCCATATTATTCCCAACAACATTAGTTAAAGATAAATCCACGATGGCAGAATTGGGATTGTGGTTGAAATCAATTGAAACAAGCTTTTCTTCTGTTGTTTCAAGGACATTTTTCAATTCTTTTTTTGAAGCTCTTTTAAAAGAGTCGTTAATTTTTTTTACAGACAATTTGCTTTTTGAATTAAACACTAAATCTACCAATGAAACATTTGGGGTTGGTACCCTTATTGCTAAACCTTCTAGCTTTCCTTTTAGTTCCGGTATAATTTCACCAAGAGCTTTTGAAGCACCTGTAGAAGTTGGTATAATAGATTGTCCCGCAGATCTTGCTCGTCTTGGATCTTTATGAGAATTGTCTAATAATCTTTGGTCAGCAGTGTAAGAATGAATAGTTGTCATAAAACCTTTTTCTATTTTAAACACTTCATTTATTACATTGGCTACAGGAGCAAGACAATTTGTAGTGCAAGAGGCTGCTGAAATTACCAAATCATTCTTGTTTATAGATTTGTGGTTTACACCATAGACGATGGTTTTGTCAGCATTTTTACAGGGTGTTGAAACAATAACTTTTTTTGCGCCATTTTTTATGTGAGAAATTAACTTTTCTTTTGAATTAAATTTTCCTGTGCATTCTAAAACATAATCTACACCAAAATTCTTCCATTTTATTTCATTTAAATTTGAATATTGTGAAAAAGTAATCTTCTTTCCATTTATAATTAAATGATTATCTTTATGTTTAATTTCACAATTAAATTTTCCATGAATAGAGTCGTACTTTAATAAAGAGGACACAACTTCTGTATTTGATCTGCTATTGACGTGTTTAATTTCTATTTTTTTAAGACAACAAAAAGGTCATATTTTTAATATCTGTTCAATTGCCAGTAAAGTTGCTTATGGGGATGGTGGTTCATATAGCATTTCAAAATTTGCATTTTACGGTATGAGTAAGTGTTTAAGAGAGGAATTAAAAGAATATAATGTTAAAGTAACCTCAATATACCAGGTGCTACTAGGACGGGTAGTTGGGATGGAACTTCTTTAGGTGATGAAC
>NVSV01000057.1:0-6756 GCA_002732835.1 Candidatus Pelagibacter sp. | reverse complement strand
TAAAATTTGGATTACTTTTTTAAAAATCATTTACTGGATATTTTTGCTCAATACATTGTGTATATGCAAAATACCAATAGTCTTGTATTTATTTTTTTGATAAAAAAGATATTTCTGATTTAGATTTGAACGAAAATTTAGTTATAGAAGAAGATAATTTAAATTTTGACAATGTAATGGAAAATTTAGAATATAAATCTTCTGATAAGTCTGGAAATAATTATATAATTAAAGCGAAGAAGGGGAAAGTAAATCTCGAAAAAGAAAATCTATTAATTTTAGAAGATGTTTATGGAGAAATTAAACTTTTAGGAAAATCAACTATATACATATATTCAAATTTTGCGCAATATAATAGGAATAATTTTGATACTAGGTTTTATCAAAATGTATTAGTAAATTATGAAGATAAAAGATTTAATTGTGATAATTTAGATTTATTTTTTAAGGATAATTTTGGATCAATGTATAACAATATTGTATTTGTGGATGAAAATACTCAAATTAATGCAGATCAAGTTAATATGAATTTATTAAATGGTGATATAAATATTAAAATGTTTCAGGAAGAAAAAAAGATAAAAATTTTAAAAAAATAAAAATGGGAATAATTAAAAAATTTAGAATCACTACATTTAAAAAAGAAATACCTAAAATTTCTTTAAAAAGAATTTCATTATCATTTAATAAAAGACAAATACTCGAAGACATTTCGTTTACAGTAAGAGAAGGRGAAATCTGCGGATTACTTGGGCCAAATGGTGTTGGAAAGTCAACAATATTTAACATTATGATTGGATTAATTGCACCTGACTTTGGAGATRTTTATATAGATCAAAAAAAAGTAACAGATATTCCAATTTACAAAAGATCCTTAAACTATGGAGTAAGTATAGTACCCCAAACGGGCGGTCTTTTTTCTGACTTATCTTGTTTACAAAATTTAACAGCTATTGGTGAAATAGTTATTAAAAATAAAAATGAAAGAATTTATAAAATTGAAAATATGATTTCTAAATTTGAGTTAGAAGCAGTAAAARATATAAAAGCAAAATATCTTAGTGGTGGCCAAAAAAAAAGAGTCGCCATTGCAATGGGCTTATTGTCTGATCCTCGAATCATATTAATGGATGAACCTTTTCAAGGTTTAGATATACTTTCAACTAGGCAACTTCAACAAACTATAGTAAACCTTCAAACAGAAGACARCTCAAGAGCATGCATAATATCAGATCACGCTGCGCGAGATCTGTTGGCAATTAGTGATAGAGCAATAATATTAGCAAACAAAAAAATTATTTCGCAGGGTACACCTTCTGAACTTCTAAAAGATGAAAATGCTAGAAGTGTATATTTTGGAAAAGATTTCAAAGTAAATTAAATCATCAATGAATATTTCAATATTTATATAATTTTTTATATCGTATGAAAAAATTTATAATTATTAAAAATAGAATTAGAAATATAAAAGCAAAAATTGTTGTTAGTTCTGATAAAAGTTTGTCAATAAGATGGGCTTTGTTAGCTGCACAGGCTTTAGGAAAGTCGAGAGCTTATAATCTTTTAGATTCAGAAGATGTTAATARTACATTAATCGCCTTAAAAAAACTTGGTGTAAAAGTAACTAAAAATAARAATTATTGTGAAATAAATGGAAAGGGACTGAATAGTTTTTCATTTAATAACAATACTATAATAAATTGTCAAAATTCAGGAACTTTATCAAGACTTATCTGCGGRGTTCTAGCAAAATCAATAAAGTCAGTAATTTTAAAAGGAGATCAAAGTTTATCTAAAAGAGACTTCTCTAGAATAATTAAACCTTTAAATCTTTTTGGTGTAAAAACTAAATTAAAAAAAAATAGGTTGCCTTTAAAAATAACTGGAACAGATTTTTTAAGACCAATTGAATATGATGAGCTTAGAGGKAGTGCTCAGGTCAAATCTTGTTTGCTTTTTTGTGCTTTAAATACACCTGGAATTACAAAAATTCGAGCAGTTCCTTCACGAGATCATACGGAAAGATTATTTAAATTCTTAAATATTCCAATAAAAATTAGAAGAGAAAAAAAATTCGACATCATAAAAATTAGAGGAGAAAATCAATACAATGGTTTTGATTACAAAATTCCAGGTGACATTAGCTCAAGTGCTTTTTTTATTGTGCTAACTTTATTGTCAAAAAATTCTAAAATATTAATTAAAAATGTTAATGTAAATAAATCAAGAACAGGAATTATTGATATATTRAAAAAAATGAATGCAAATATAAGACTAATCAATAAAAAAATGTATAACGGTGAAGATATAGCTGATATTTTTGTTAAAAGCGGAAAATCTTTAAAATCAATTAATTGTGCAAAAGAAATGAATAGTAGAGCAACAGATGAGTTTCTTTTGATTTTTTTAGTATGTGCTAAAGCAAAAGGTATCTCTTACTTTAATAATATAGGTGAACTAAGACATAAAGAGTGTGATCGATTAAAATTTGCTTCAAATTTTTTAAAAATGATAGGAATCAAAGTAAAAGAAACTTCAAATAGTTTAAAAATATATGGYAACCCAAGATTAGAATTAAATGGAAATTATGAAATAAAAAATTATATAAAAGATCATCGAGTTTGCATGATGTCTTGTATTGCTGCACTTRCGCTGGGTGGTACTTGGAAAATTMATGATAGTGAATCGATAAATACCTCTTTTCCTAAATTTTTTTCAAAATTAAAATCTTTAGGTGCAAAAATTAATTGATGAAAAAAAATAATTATACTTTTTCGATAGCAGTAGATGGTAGCAGTGCCTCTGGAAAATCAACAGGAAGCAAAATAATTGCCAAAAAATTTAGATTTAAATTCCTCTCTTCTGGAAAACTATATAGATATCTAGCACTCAGAATTATAAAAAATAAAGGGAAATACAATTATAGATTTATAAATAAAGTATCAAAAAATATTACATTAAAAAAACTTAACTCTAAGCAGCTTTATAATCCTAAGATTACTGAACTATCTTCAATTATAGCTAAAAAAAAATATGTRAGAACCTTTCTACGAAAATTTCAGTCAGATTTTATAAAAAAAAACAAAAAAGTATTGATAGAAGGACGTGATATTCAATCAAAAATTATGCCKAATGCAGATCTAAAACTTTTTTTTAAGTGTTCCTATAAAGAAAAAGCTAAAAGAARMWWMAWAKWWKWKWWWWWWNATAAAKMAAMAKRWSWMGMYWAAAKAAKWTKAWAWAKNTTTAAAATTAAGGGATTTTAGCGATGAAAATAGAAAAGAAAGCCCTTTGCTTTTAGTTAAAGGTGCTGTATTAGTTGACACCACTAATTTAAGYATAAAGCAAGTGGAGGATAAGCTAACTAAATTAGTTAAAAAAGCAGTAAACAATAAATATGGAAATTTATAAAGATCTTTCTTCGCCWGCCGTAAAAGAATTCGAGAGTTTATTAAACAGTCAATTATCAAAAATAAAAATAGAAGAAGGTAAAATAATTGATGGAATTGTAACAAAGATAACAGATAAGTTTGTTTTTTTATTTATTGAAGGACTTAAATCTGAACCAGTTTTAGATATAAATGAGATTAAAAGTATTAATATTTTAGATAAAATAAAAGAAGGCTCAAAAATTCCAGTTCTACTAGAAAAAATAGAAGATAAAAATGGATATGTAGTTGTTTCGGCAACTAAAGCTCAAAAAATAAAAGGGTGGTATGAATTAGAAAGAGCGTATGAAGCAAACGAACCTGTCATAGGTAAAATTACTTCTAAATGCAAAGGCGGAGTAATTGTTGAACACATTGATACGGGCTCATTAATGTTTTGCCCTGGATCTCAAATTTCAGATAAACCTCTTAAAGATATTTCTCATTTAATGAATGAACCACAGAAATTCGCATTAATAAAATTAGATAAAATTAGAGGAAATGCGTGTGTATCTAGAAGACAAATAGTTACATCAAATAAAAAAGAAGACAAAGCAAAAATAATTGCAAAATACAAAGTAGGAGATGTAATTAAAGATGCTGTTGTAAAAGGTTACAGCTCTTTTGGATGTTTTTTTGATGTTAATAATGGTGAACTTGATGTTCTTGTTCACTTACAAGAAATATCATATTCAAGAGTAAATCATCCTGATGAATTTTTTAATATTGGTGAAAAACATGATTTACTTGTAATTTCAGTTGATAAAGAAAAATTACAAGTTGGTTGTTCAATTAAACAATTATCTCCAGATCCATTCGATCATATTTCAAATTATAAACTCAATAAACCATATAAAGTTAAGATTGTTAAAATTACTGACTATGGTTGTTTTTGTGAACTTGAAGCCGGGTTAAGTACTTTGCTTCATTCAAAAGAATTTAGTTGGACCAAAAAAAATACATCTACAAAKAAATTATTTAAAGTTGGTGATGAAATCGAATGTGTAATTACTGAAATAGATAAAGAAAAAAAAAGAGTATCAATTTCTCATAGATTAACAAAAGAAAATCCATACGAAGTATTAGAAAAAAAACATCCAGTTGGATCTGAAGTAGATGGGATAATTTCAAATATTAATGAATATGCTATTTACATAAAAATAAATGGTTTTGAAATAGATGGATTTTTACATGCAAATGACCTTTCATATACTGCAAGGCCCGAGGAAGAACTAAAAAATYATAAAAAAGGTGATAAGTTAAAAGTTAAAGTCTTAGAAATAAAAAAAGATGATCAAAAAGTTAGAGTTGGATTGAAACAAATTTTTCCAGATCCTTTTGATTGGTTTGCAAATAAAAAAGTTAATGATACCGTGACTGTAAAARTTATTTCATCTGATACAAAARGTTTATTGGTAAAACCAGAAGGAAGTGAGCTAGAATTTTTAATCAAAAAATCTCAGATAGCCATTAATTCAGCTGATGCAAGACCTTCTAGATTTGTTGGTGGAGAAAGAATTGATGCTGCTATTGCAGGATTAGATCTAAAAAAAAGAAAAATAAGTTTAAGTATAAAATTACTAGAAGAGTTGCAAAATAAAGAGGCGGTATCTAAATTCTCTTCTCCTCTTTCAGGAAAAAATCTTCCTTTTWCTTCTCTTKCAGATGAGTTGGAAAACAAAAAGAAAAAAAAWTAGAAAAATAAAYAAATTTGSCTGCAGTAAAATCAAACCTTTTAAAACAACTAGCTGACAACTACCCAAATTTTCTCCGTAAAGATTTATCAAAATTATTAGATATAATTTTAWATGAGATGCAAAATTCTCTTAAACGAGGTGAGAGAGTAGAGCTAAGAGATGTTTTCACTTTAGAAACTCGAATTCAGAAAGCAAGAATATCAAGAAATCCTAAAACCAATGAAAAAATTGAAACTCCAGAAAAAAAGTCAATACATTTTAAAATGTCAAAGGAGTGGTTTAAAAAATTAAATAAAAGTGAATAAAAAAATTTTTATAGCYTGCGATACYRCYRAWMWKWMAAAAGTTCAAAGAATTATAAAAGAGAGYAATACTAATRAACTAAAGATAGGATATAAATTTGGATTAGAATTTTTTTATTCMAAACATGGTAGATATTTTTTGTCAAAAATTGATAGAAAAAAAACTATATTTTTAGATCTCAAGCTTAATGATATACCAAATACATGTGTTTCCACACTTAGATCTTTAAAGGATATNAAAAATGTTAGATACCTCACAGTGCATATTAACGGTGGATTTGAAATGATTAAGGCAATAAAACAATCRGCAAGGAAGATTAATAAGAAACTTAAAATTTTGGGGGTAACAGTTCTTACAAGTTTTTCAGATAAATCGTTAAAAAAAATAGGTTACTCAAAATCAATAAAAAAATTAGTTATTCAACAAGCTAAAATAGCAAAATTAGCTGGATTAGATGGAATTGTTTGTTCCGGAAAAGAAGCAAAAATAGTWAAAAAGRTTTGTGGGAAAATGGAAATTGTGACTCCAGGTATAAGATTAATTGGAGACAATGTACAAGATCAAAATAATAATAGARTAATGACACCTAAAAAAGCATTYAATAATGGGGCCACAGCAATAGTTATAGGTAGAAGTATTACTAAGGGTTCAATAAAAAAAAATATACAAAAATTGATTAAGTCACTAAATTAACTCCATGGAAGCAAAAATTTGTGGAGTTAAAGATAAAATTACTTTAAATTTTATTTTATCTCATCCTAATCCACCGCATTTTGTAGGATTTATTATTAATTACAATAAATCAAAACGATATGTTGAATTTGAAAAACTAAAAAAATTATTATCTACAGATAAAAAAAATTCTAAATATGTGGCGGTACTTGTTAAGCCATCAAAGGACTTTCTCGAAAAAATAAAAGACTTAAATTTTGATTATTATCAAATTTATGATTTTAAACCTGAAGAAATTTCTAATATAAAAGCAAAATATAACAAAAAAATAATTACCGCTCTTACTATTGGCTGTGAAAAAGATTTAATAAAATATAGTTTGTTTGAAAAAGTTTCAGATATAATTTTATTTGATAGCAAGGGATACGAAAAAAGTCTAAGTTTTGATCATTCGTTATTAAAAAATTTAAAATTAAAATCTAAAATAATGGTTGCTGGAAATATTAAGTATAATGATCAACTTGATAAATTTATAAAAATAGCGGATATTATTGATATATCTGGAGGATTAGAAACATCTGGGGAAAAAGATATTTCAAAAATAGATATTTTTTTAAAAAATTTGAATAAATTAAATAATGAAAATTAAAAAAAAA
>NVSV01000056.1:0-6780 GCA_002732835.1 Candidatus Pelagibacter sp. | reverse complement strand
GCCTACCGAGCAGGCGCTCAAGGCAAATAGTAAGGCAAGAACCAAGAATAATTTTTTCATAAATTAGGTCCTCCAAGTATTGCTAATAATATTAATAAAATAATTAATATTCCAGTAAAATAATAATTCATAATGCCTACCCATTATTGACATGATTCACACTCTCCTGTGTCATCAATTACTAGTCCGCCATTGTTTTCAAAACTTTGGTTTTCTTCTCTACTRTTACAATCACAGYTTTGGCATTCATCCTTTTCTGCATTGGCACAATGGCACATTTTATTACATTTTTTACAAAATCGTAGTTTCATTTTTTTTCCTCAATRTYATAGAAGAACTTATCMGTATCTTCKGTTTTCCATTTTCCAGTATCTTCTACATTCCAATCTGAAGTCTGGACTTTCCAATCTGGAATCTCATCCCTAACAGTAAAAGATGGAATACTCCATATAATTCTATTATTAGGTTGAGCCGCATAATTGCCGTYATCTAAMGCMAKTAYGTGTGCRCACTTATGTTCGTGYGGTATTTCGGAATGATCCGTGTCTACTATATTACTTTCTGGRTGCGCCCAGTCAACTGTGAAGAGATAGGCACCTKSATACCATTTYTTRTCTTTWCCWAWRWAYTTWCCTGMTTGTSCGTCTAAGATATCAAAAGAAGTAACRSYAGGATAGTAACTGAAGCAATTCCATAACTCCAGCTCATCCAGTCGCATCCTAGGAACTTCTTTCGCRTCATAAGCTCTTTGAATGAAAGCGGATATAGGTAGCCGATAGAATACAGCACCGTTTTCCATAATTGCATGAAAGAGTATAGGGCGCCCTGTAATCGATGCCAGGCCAAATATAATGCAGTCTTCCACTTCTCCATGATGTTCTTTAAGATCGTAGAGATATTCTCTCCTGATCTGTGAATACATCACAGGAATGTTTGCATTTAAATAAGCCATTTATCATAAATTATTTTACTAAAGCGACTATTGCAATAACAGCGATGACTATAGCAATAGATATTTTCTTATTAGCTTTAGCCCATGTTATTACTTTTTTTATATGGTCCATAGTTTTCTCCTATTTTTATTTTATTGTACCCCAATTTTTTCCCTTTTTACAGTTAACTTTGTTAGGGATCAACAAAATTATTGCTTTTTCCATAGTTTCCTTKATKWTWKWWGCTTKTTYTTYAYYGKYWATWGAWAWACATAATTCATCRTGAATTTGWATRTGWGGTAMAATRCCYTTYYYRTATAAYWMCACCATTGCTTTTTTWGTCATRTCYGCMGCWGATCCYTGTATCAATCTRTTTAAAGCTTTATAAGTAAAGGCMGKAGTAAARTAATTAKYAAARTATTGCTYYCTTTSCTTTTCYGTGTGTTCCTCTATTTTTTTCTTAGACTTTGAATTAAATAATTTTTTAAACTCTTTGTCTGCTTGTTCTTTGGTTAAGAGTCTAGGAGTTATCCACTCTCCTTGATAAGAAATTGTACCCTCTTTGTTTTTAATTTCTTTAGCTTCAGGATCCCACTCTTTAAATTTACGTTCATTATTATCCCACTTTTTGTTAACATTTTCATATTTATCAAACCTACAAAACCTATCTTCAAGAGTGAAAATTAATTTGTTATCCTTAGCRAAATATATTAGATTATCTGATAATTCTTTAACAAAAGGAACTTTTTYATGATAARTATCAAATAATTTTTTTGCTTGAGCTTTATYTAGATGAAGTTCTTGTTGTAATTTACCTTTACCCATACCGTAGAATAAACCAAGATTAATAGTTTTAGCTTGTTCTCTTGGTATGTTTGCCATTTCAGCTACAATTTTATGAAAGTCTGCTTTATTATTATTAAATTTATCTCCTAGTTCTTTTGTTTCTGATAGTTTATGTTTGATAGCGTAATGAACAACAATTCTTGGTTCTTGTTGCGAGTAGTCAAAACTACCCCACTTGTGCCCATCTTCAGGTATAAATAACTCTCTCATTTTTTTACCCATATATCCTTTCGCTGGAATCTGTTGTAAGTTTGGATTGCTCATAGAAAATCTTCCGGTGACCGTCCCTCCTTGATCAGATCTAATCTGATTTATATCTGCATGTATTCTTCCATTATGAATGTATCCTTTTAATCCTTCAATAAAAGTATTTACAGCTTTGTCAGCTTCTCGGGCTTTCGACACCATTCTTAAAAATCTATTTGGATGTGTTTTTAAATAATCTTTTGGAAGTTTAGGCATTCCAGATTTAGGAGTCTTTTCATAGTTTGTTATTTTTTCATTACGTAATAAATTTTTTATAGAGTTTGCAGCCCACAATTGAAGAGTTACTCCAGTGTGTTTTTTTATTATATTTAAAAGATTGTCTCTTCTAAATTTTAATTTTTCTCCAAGACTTTCAAGTTTTTGGGTATCTATTCTAACTCCATTTTCTTTCATTTCAACTAAACAAGGAAATAATCTTGTTTCTAACTCAAAAATCTTTCTACAAGTTTTTTTTTCTTCATGTACTTTACCGTTTTTATCTTTAATTTTTTTAATGTATAATACTTCGTCTAATTTTTTATCAAACAACTCCCATAATCTTAAAGTTAAATTAACGTCTTGTTTGGCATATTCTTTTACTACTTTAGATGGTAGTTTGTGCATGTTAGACATAGGATCTTTTTGCATACCATTTGACCATGTAAAAGTTTTTTCTTGCAGATCATATTTATATTTACTGTCGTCAAGATAGTCTTTAGATAAATTATCTAACGAATATTTAAATCTATTTTCATCAATTACAGACGCGGCAATCATCGTATCGACAATACGACCTTTTATTTTCTTACCGGTGACTGCTTGAAGCCAACAAACATCATATATTGCATTATGAAATACTTTTGTAATGTTTTCATTCTGTAAAAGTTTTTTATTTATTTGATTCCAAAACTCTTCAAGTTCTTCTCCTTCCACAGTAGTGTCAGAGTGATTTAATGGAAAATAAACAGTATCTTTACCTGTTGCAACAGCAACTCCAGTTATAAAACCATCACCTTTTATTGCACCTGACCCTTTTGTTTTTAAGTTAGGATCATATGTTTCTATATCAATAGCTACTGTATCTATACCTTTTAGATCTAAATCTTCTGGAGTATTACACATCATTTATTTCTCATGAGTTTGGTTTTTCTTTGTCAGGATAATCTCTTTCTATTGCCATCTGACARTAATGAATTGCTTTTTCCAAATCTTTCTTTTGTCCTTTCTGCTTGTGTCTGCATAAATATTTTATAGCGTTGCCTTCGGCAAAGGGCAAATTATTTKTATTGATAAATTCTGAAGGTTGTATAATCATGTTTTTATAATGATCTCCTCCAATTTGTTTTTTATAAACATCACTCATCTTTCTAAATAATATCTTCTGTTATCCTGTATTCCAGCTAAAGACACCTTTCCGGGAGAGGAACTACCTATGCTCCAACAATCATACCTACCTCTGCTATAAGCCGTATAAGCTAATCTTATTGGTTCATCTCCGCGTTCTGTATGATAAACTGATAAGTCAACTGCCACATTATCAAAAGTTAAACCTTTAACTTTGTGAATTGAGCTATGCTCAACTCTTGGTTTTTTATTTATATCCATTTTATTTTTTAAAACTTTTTGAATGTAAGGTATTTTGCTTAGTAGATTATTACCCTTCTTACCATTCTTAGATAATTGTTCATGGTTTATAATTTGAGAAAATCTTTCAAACTGTTTTGCTTCAGGTAATATAAAACCCATATTTATAAGTTCATCTATGTTATATTCTTTATTTATTAAAGGTTTAAGTTTATCTACTTCACCTTTTCCACGAACTTTTACAGCTGATCCAATTAATTTCCAATATTCTCTTATTTGTTGTTTAGAGACTTGACCTGTTAAAAAAGTTTTCCAAGTTTTAAAACATCTAAAATATTCTCTAGCAACGTATGCACTTTCTGAACCTACCTCTTTGTAGTCAATTCCGTTTTGTTGAAGAAACTCGTCTATCTTTTTGTGAGTAGGGTTCCCCCTGTATGTAAACAAAAAAGTTTCATCTGTGTTTAATATTTTTTCAATTAAAATATCGTTTGCTATACATGATTGACCTAAACTAGGAATCCAATATGATTTTCCTATTATTTCTTTAGAATTAGGATCATTAGGGTTTTCTTTTGCTGGAGTCCAGAYTCTTTCTGCATAAACACCCCATTTTTTCCAGACAGGTAATATTATCTTTTTACATATTTGATTTATAGTCCTACCACATCTTAAACCTTCAGTAAGTTCATTGGCCTTTGACTCTTTTGTGCTTGCTAATGTATAAAAAWAWTTWGGATCTGATCCAGCATATTCATGAATAGTTTGATCTGCATCACCTACAAAAATAAATCTTTTTGCAAATGTAGCCGCTTTTTGCAAAGCTTTTATTTGAGGTTTGCTACAATCTTGAGCTTCATCTACTATTAAAATATCTATATCGGTTGGAGTTTCTSCACGGARAAGAAAATTATCTATCATATCTTCAAAAGATAATTTTTTATKRTCTTCTCTAAACTTATYATATTTCGTTTTCAATTCCTTTAAAGTATGCAAATTATAAGGKTCATATCGSTGCSGATCACATACTGYCCAATAGGCATCAAAAGATAACTCTYTTCCATGTGCGTGAGAACTAAATTCATACAGCGGRTGCTTTTCCCATGRTTTGCSTTTMYGCCAAAACTTCATTGAGGTATTGGCACTACRAAACTTTTCATGTTCTTTCTTTTCATACTTTTGTAAACGTACATACTCTGCTCTAAAATATGAATGTATAGTACAAATCTGGTCTTCCAATTTTGTATCGGGTACATTTTTTAATTCTGGTAAATTGTTAACAGCTTTTATAAGTTCTTTTACTGCGGTATTTGTATGAGATAAAACAACTATTCTATCCCACGAATACCCTTGTAAAAATTYAGTGTAGCTATTTTTCAACCACCTATGAGTCTTACCAGTTCCTGGGGGTCCCGGTATAAACTCTGGTATTTTTTTATTGTTCATCTGTTTTTCCTGCTTGATTTTCTATAACYACAGATTCYCCTTCCCAAATTATTTTWTCATYAYTAATTCYTTCCCCTTGTATTTTCCAAGARRMACAAGATTTTTCTTKGTATTTTMYRKRATWKWWMWCCGCTTTTAATATGTTTTGCACTTTTATGACGAGATCAACTCTTGCCATGTTGACTCTAATTTTTGCTAATTCTTTTTCAAAATTATTTAAATCAAACTCAATGGTTGAGTTTTTTGGATTGTAGTATGGAAGTTTATGTATAAAAAGCTGTTCTTTATCTGTATAAACYCCTTTYGTGTCTAAATAATCTAAAAACATTCTCTTAAATTTATAATCATCTTCTGCCTCTTTCACATAMTCTTTTGATTTTTCTCTCGYGTTAAATTTAGCAASCATCATTGTCTCAAAGTCTGTTGCTTTTTGTCTTGGAAGCCAAGCACGTGCTTGACYCATCGCTGCTTCATAAAATAGTTTTTGGTTCTTAAGGGTTACTCCACTAACTATTATTCTTCTTTTAAATATYTSRTCTTTTTCTGGAACATTTAAATAGACAAAATATCTGTCTGCTCCATACTCCACAATCTTTTCAATCATGTCGTTTGAAATTTGATTTGTCATYTCTTGAAATATTCCAATCCAATTAAACAAACCTTGTATGCTTCTATGACTATATCCTGTTAACTCTGAAATTTTATTTACACCAAATTTTCTATCTGTTTTAGAAGTCGTAGTTCCTTTCTTTGATCTTTCTTTGATATCATCATTGGCTACCTCTGCAATTCTAGAAACAAACAAATCTATTTGCTCTTCTGTCCARTCTGAATTTTTTAATAGTATTCCTGCGATCGCAGTACAGTATTCATCYCTTTTTCCTTGGCCCGGATATATGATTGTTAAAGCAGCTGATAATGCTACTTTACCAACGTCTAAAGACAAATTACCTTCGTACTCTCTTATCTCTTGATATTTTTCCCATCTAACATTTGTTTTTGATTTACTATGTAAAGATYCTGGGACTATTGTATATCTTCYTCTTYCTGTTCTTAATTCACATATCATTGCACCATGGYCAAAGTTTTTATAATCTTTTTCAAATTCATCTGGTAAACTAAATTGTTTAAATGGAATTTTATTTTTGTTGGACCAAAGATAGTGACTAGATGGRTTACCMTCTCTTCCAAAAATTGCRCYACAGTCGCYAACGTARTAGTTTATAAAATTTTTTACTAATTCATTATCAATGTCTAAATCAACATCGTKATCAAGTCTTAAGGCTATYTCTGCTGTTTCGTGATCTCTTTTCCATATATCTTTCTCTATTTTAAAATTTTCATTGGTATATTTTATAATTCCTTTTTTAGGTATACCCTTATAACAGGGTATAATTATCCTTCCTAAATCTAACCAATCTCTATAATCTATAGGTTCTTTGTTCATATCTTATTTTAACCGGGCGGTTTAAGTCTCCCGCTGCCGCCCAGTCCCCGGGAATCTTATAGATTAAAAGRAGCTTGTTTAAGTTCTTCTTCAGATCCGTGTTTAACTTTTACTAAACCTTTGCTATTTTTTTCAGCAAATCCTTTAGCAATTGCATAAACACCTTTATCTGAAACCGGACCAACTTTAGATACAYYCCATCCAAACCATGTTCCTTTGTCATTAGACATCTGAACAGTTTTTAGATTATAAATGTGGCTATATGTGGGCGGTGTGAAT
>NVSV01000055.1:0-7204 GCA_002732835.1 Candidatus Pelagibacter sp. | reverse complement strand
TATCAATTAGGCTTGCTCTATAATCTAGTTTTGCTACTTCAATATTGTTTTCATTTTTCTTAAGAGAACCTAGATATAGTGCTTTTGAAGAAAAAATTATAGATATAACTAAAAATACAAAAAAAATAAATGTAACCCTATTGAAAGAAATATTTAAATTTGATTTTTKATAATAAAAATGGGTTTTATAATCTTCTAAAATTAAATTAGTTTCATTTTTTTTTTNCCATGTTAATTTYCGCTATTTTCAATTAATTTTTTTATGAAAACTTTTTTATTATTGAATTTTATTTGATTCAAATTTTGTATATCCACTGGAACAAGTTCATTTTCAAAAAATYTTTGTTGGTATTCAAGTAACTTTTTGGGGGAGCTAAGATAATTATWATCTARTAAAACCAATTCGTATTGATCTGTTAAAAACCTTATATCTTCTTTTAAATTAAAGATTTCTTTAYCAATTTTTTTTGTAGAGTGCTTAGTTACAGTAGTTGCTAAAATTAGGACTAAAATAGAAAATATTAATACGATTCTCYTCATAGTTGTTTATTTAAATTTTCAATTTCAATTAAATAATCAAATTTTTTCAAGAATTCTATAAAATCTCCTTTGTCAGCAATTTTAATTGCATATCTTAATTTGGCGGATCTTGAAGGAGGATTTATTTTTGTTTCTTTTAAACTTGGTAAAATTGGTTTTTTTTCAATTAACTTAAATAAKTTTTTGTGTTGTAAATTATTGGGTAAATACCGTGAAGCATTTTTATTTTCAGAGTRATTTTTAAAAAAAAATTTTACGATTTTATCCTCAATTGAATGAAATGTGACAACGACAATTATTCCCCCTATCGGTAGTATTTTAAAACTATTTATCAGGCCATAAATTAATTCACTAATTTCTTGATTAACAAAAATTCTTAAAGCTTGAAAAACTTTTGTTGCATTGTGGATTTTAGAATTRTTTTTTCTTTTTACACTATTTATAATTTTAACCAAATCTTCTGTAGTTAGATTTTTAATTTTTCTTAACTCTAYAATTTTTTTTGAAATTAATTTATGTTTGTTTTCTTCTCCAAAAARTTTGAATATCTTTTCAAGACTTTTTTGATCTAAAAAATTTATAACTTCATCAGCTGAAAAATCATTTAACCCCATTTTCATATTAAGCTTACCGGTACTATTAAACGAAAGTCCTTTTTTAGGGTCTTTAATTTGATTTAATGAATAACCAAGATCAAATATAATTGCTTTGAGATTTTCTAAATTTATTTTTATTTTATCAATTTCGCTAAATTTTATATTCTCAAAGTAAAAACGGTCTTTATATTTTTTTTTAAACCAATTTGCGTTGTTAAATGTATCTGTATCGCGATCTAARGCTATAATTTTATTATTTTKATACTCTAAAATTTTTTTNGAAYAACTGCCTTGRCCAAATGTACAGTCAATAAATGTGCCACCATAAAGAGGGGAAATAATGCTGACTAATTCATCTATCAGTACTGGAAAATGTTTTTCTTTTTCCAGATTTATGGTGGCGCTCATTTATTTTTTCGAAGACCATTAATTTTTTTGTCTTCTCAAAAATGCCGGAATCTCTAAATYATCCTCTTYTTCTGAACTTTCAGAATTGTCAAATGATGTAAATTCGTTATCAAGGTTCTCGTTTTCATTGTTCTYCGAATTGAATAACTCTGGYTTTTCTTCTTCAATTTCAAAATTTTCTAAACCATTAGAAATACTTTCTTGTTCTTGCRTATCAACATGYKGTTCATCTTCTARCTTAGTTTCTTCTAAAATACTCTCATTTATARTYTCATCAGAAACAATTGGKTGCTCTGMCTYVRTYWTAGTNYWSTTGCTNNSYMMSTYATTKKMKAWKYYWMGKKMWKWKRMWMMYYMARTKATTGGNGAYGMWACTRTATTWGAAAAATCAGAATAACCTGRATTTCTGTTCTGAATTCTATGAACCATATTAATTACYGATTTTGACTCTGGTTGTTGACCATCTAAAGCAGTTGCAACTATTGAAACACGAATCTTTCCTTCTAAGGCAGGTTCAATAATTGATCCATTTATTATTTCTGCTTCCGGATCGACTTCAGCTCTAATTTTATTTGTAATTTCATCTACTTCAAAAAGAGTTAGATCTTCACCGCCAGTTATATTTATTAACAAACCTTTGGCTCCTTTTAGTGAATAATCATCTATTAATGGATTATTAAGAGCCAGATCCGTTGCTTTAGCAGCTCTTCCTTCTCCTTCTGCTTCGCCTGTGCCCATCATTGCTTTGCCCATTGAGCTCATAACAGTTTCAACATCAGCAAAATCTAAATTTACTAATCCATCTTTAACCATTAGATCGGTTATGCTTTGAACGCCGTGTCTTAAAACACTATTAGATAATTGAAATGACTCYTTGTAAGTTGTTTTTTCATTAGCAATTTTAAATAAATTTTGATTGGGTATTACAATTATTGTATCAACATATTTTCTTAGTTCCTCTAGACCTAGTTGTGCTCTTCTCATTCTTGATGGAGCTTCATACAAAAATGGTAATGTAACAACACCAACTGTAAGAATATTTAACTCTTTAGCAGCACGTGCAATAACATGAGATGCTCCAGTTCCGGTTCCTCCACCCATCCCGGCAGTAATAAAAACCATATTGGAACTCTTAAGTATATCTACAATATCAKTTAAAGATTCGTCTGCCGCTGCTTGACCRATTTCATGTTTAGCTCCGGCTCCCAAACCTTTTGTGATATTTAATCCTATCTGAATTCTTGCATTTGCTTTACTTGTTTTTAAATCCTGGGCATCAGTATTTACTGCAACAAATTCAACTCCTTCTACTCCTGATTCAATCATTTCATTTATTGCATTACCTCCTGCTCCTCCTACTCCAAGAACTAGAATTCTTGGTTTTAGCTCTCTGATATCTGGTGCTTTAAAGTTTATAGTCATTTATCCCCCTATTAGTTATTAAATTGTCGCTCCCATTTAAGGCTTGCTCTATGAATGTTAGATTTTYTTCTTGCTGTAACCCTAAATTTTTCAAAAATTGTTGGTTCCCATATTTGGAAAGTCTTTCCTTGTCCAACAAACAGCATGCTATTTCTAATTTTTGCATGTTTTAATAATTTTGATGTAAKTGAAATTCTTCCCTCACTATCAAACTGTAAATTAATACTTGCGGATAAAATTGATGTTGCAAAATAATCTTTTTTCTCCTCAAAGGGATTTAAATAATCTATTGCATTTGAAATTTTTTCTATTCTGTCTTGTGGCCATGCCTCTATGCATTGATTATTAAATGATGGATAGCAAATCACACCATTGTAACCCAAATTTGATAAATAAGATCTAAAAGAAGCTGGCACAGACACCCTTCCTTTTTGGTCTAATTTGTTTTCGTAGGTAGATAAAAACATAATTCATAAATTCCTATATTATCATATTTGGGAATATATGGGATTTTATGGGTTTACGTCAATCACTAATTATAGCTGATTAGTCAATAATATTTGGATAGCTACCAGATATTGTAAGACTAATTATTTTTTGAAAAAACCAATCTATATAAGAAAACTAGAATAAAAATGGTTCAGTCAATGAACCAAACACAGAAAATCAATATAAAATAATTTAATAATGTAAGTGAGTTTGCCAGATAAACTATAAGCCGGGTTCTGTCATTTAAACCTATCATTTATCTAGGCTCAAGATCGCTCTCGAGCTCAAGCAACTAACCCTGATGACTAGCCAAAGACTGCTTTTAGTTTTTCAACAATGTCATCTCTACTCAGTTTTGCTCTCRGTGGGGTTTTCCATGCGCTGTTTGTTGCCAACCAGCCGGTGTGCTCTTACCACACCTTTTCACCCTTGCCTTGATTAGGCGGTTTATTTTCTGTGGCACTGTCCCTGGGGTTACCCCCGCCAGCTGTTAACTGGCACCGTGTCTTTGTAGAGCCCGGACTTTCCTCTTTAAAATTTATTAAAGCGATAAGTCATTTATCTGGCATAACTAAACTATTGTTTATTTTTTTTTTTTCAAGGAAAATTAACTATATAATTTGCTAAGTTTTTYAGCAATTATCACGCATTCTTTATCTATATTGCCATTAACTAATTCTTGTCTAAATCTTCTCTGRAAAGATTTTGTTAACTTGGGATAGCTTCTGCTTGATAGATTATTTGTAAAATAACCAATTTTTCTAAAAAAATCCTTAATTTTTTTTTTATCATCAAGGTAAATCTTTTGTTTTCTAAATTTTCTTAATTTTTTTTGATTGATATTGTGCCAAATACCAATTCCTTTACGTGCYAATAGTTTCCATGGAAATTTTTCCCCTGGATCTTTTTTTCTATCAAATGCTATATCTGAATGACCTAGAACATTGCTTTTTTTAATACTATATTTTTTAATTAAATATTTAGATAAATTGATTAAAGACAGTATTTGAGCCTTTGAATACTTTTGATAACCAAACTGATGACCTTTATTCGAAATTTCAATTCCAATTGAATTCCTATTTAAAGAATTTTCTTTATTCCAATTTGATTGTCCTGAATGCCATGCAATATATARGTCTGGTACCATCAATATAATTTGACCATTTCTTTTTATAAAATAATGGCAGCTTACTTTTGAGTTTTCATCAATTAGTCTTTTTATTGCCTTACTTTCGCTACTCATTCCAGTGTAATGAAATACTAAATATTTAATGTTTTTTTTWATTCTTYTTTTAGTTGTAAAGTTTGGAGAGTAATTTAATGCAATTTTGTCCAACATATATTAGCTTTTATCACACAAAAATACTCATTTACATTKGCCAARGATATAAATATAAAAATTGCACAATGAAAAGAATTCTTATTTTAATATTCTTATCTTCTTTTCTATCAGTGAGTGTATACGCTGGTAGTGATGGYCAAAATGAATTATCTAAAAAATCAGATRCTTCAGTTAANGATTGTTTTGAAGGATTAAACAGGGGAATTTTTGCATTCAATCAARCAATTGACTCTGTAGTTTTTGAACCRCTTGCTAAGGGATACAGGTACCTGCCATCTCCAATTAGAACTGGAACGAGCAATGTGCTAGTTAATCTTTCTTCGCTTATAACCATACCAAACAATGTGCTGCAGGGAGAGTTTAAAACTGCAGGAGTTAACACAGGAAGATTTGTAATAAACACAACCGTAGGAATTCTTGGAATATTTAATGTGGCTAAAAAAATGGGTTTTTCTGAATATGAAAAAGAGGATTATGGTCAAACATTTGGAGTGTGGGGAATGGGTTCGGGTTGCTATTTAGTGTTACCAGTACTAGGACCATCAACTATTAGAGATACAGCCGGTTCATTCATGAATGTATTAGGTGGAGACCCTTACTATAATGTTTCTATTCATGGCAACAACGAATATTTGGATAAATCTGATTACATAGCAACAAAAGTTTTAACAGGAATAGATTTTAGAGCAAAAAACATTGAGTCATTTGAAAATTTAGAAAAGAATTCAATTGATTTTTACGCATCAGTTAAAAGTCTTTATTTACAAGATAGACAGAGAAAAATTGCGAATAGAAAACCAAGTGCAACTATTGAAATTTTGTATGAAGGCGACTGGGAAGAAATTGAATCACAATAAATAATAAAATCAATGTTAACCAAAAATATTATAAAGTTTTTTTTATTAGTATCAATAAACTTTTGTTTTATATCAAATTCATTTGCAATCACRCCGTATTTGTTCGTTCAGGAAACGGCTGACGAAGCTACTGAAGCATTAAATAAAAGGTTATCTAAAGAGGAAAAGATGGAAAAACTTAAAATAATTGCAAAAAAGACTGTCGATGTCAAAGGAATAGGCAACTACTCTTTAGGAGCTTACAGAAAAACTATATCTGATCAACAAAAAGATGAATATTTTGAAATTTTTGAACAATATTTTTTAAAGAGTTTTGCAAGTAGATTGGCYGAATAYACTGATCCAAAAATACGTGTAGATTCACAAAAAAAACTGAATGATAAATACACYATGGTATCAAGCACTTTATTGGCAACATCTGAAAAAGCAGAAATTAAAATTGATTGGCGGGTTGTAACAAAAAATCCAGATAATCCTTTAATTATTGATGTAATTATTGAGGGAGTAAGTTTGGCTAAAGTTCAAAGAGAAGAATTCAATTCAATAATTCAAAGTAATGATGGAAACATCAATGCTTTATTTAAAACTTTAAGAGAATTTGTAGAAAATAAATAATGGTGGGCCCRCCAGGACTCGAACCTGGGACCAATACATTATGAGTGTACTGCTCTAACCAACCTTTACCCAGATATTACAACRWTAATTAATCAATAACATTTCCTTGTACTCACGCTCGTACTCAAAAACGAGAAAGGAAAGTTATGGCTTATATTAGAAAGCGACTGGGTAAGTGGCAATGTGTAATTCGAATAAAAGGTAAACCAGCAACAACTAAAACATTCTTAATAAAAAAGGATGCACAGCTTTGGGGTAAAAAAACTGAGTTAAATTTTTTTCGTGAGGATAATGATATTCAAAAGAACCATTATCTCCTATTCAAAGAGTGCTTGGAAAGATACAGGGATGAAATTGTAATTCATAAAAGATCCAGAGTAATGGAAACTAAATTGATCAGTTACTTGCTCAAAGAAAGCTTTGTTAGCTATAAGTTGAATTTTGTAGATAGCAGAGTTGTTGCCCAATACCGAGATCGAGCTCTTAAAACTTTAAAATCATCCTCGGTTAGAAGACGGTTGGCAATTATTTCACATATGTACACGATTGCTAAAAAGGAATGGGGATATAAAATAGAAAATCCTGTTTTAAATATTAGAAAACCAAGAAGTCCAGAACCAAGAAACAGAAGATTTGCCGATCATGAGCTGGATAAACTAGTTAAAGGCAATAGAACCTCTCCTAAACTAAGATCTATAATCCAGATAGCACTGGAGACAGCAATGAGACAGAGTGAAATTCTAAGGGTTAAACCTGAAGACATTAATGGAAATATATTGTTCATACCTATTACAAAAACAAAACCAAGAACAATTCCTTTAACATTAAAAGCAATTTCATTATTAAATAATGCTGAACTACCGTTTAATATTACGGGGAATGCTTTGAGCAAACAGTTTAGAAAACTTTGTAAACATTATGGAATAGAGGATGCA
>NVSV01000054.1:0-7277 GCA_002732835.1 Candidatus Pelagibacter sp. | reverse complement strand
GAAGAACTAACGTCCAGACTAGAGACTTTTAAGACAAATAAGACTAAAAAGAACTAGACACACCCTACTAGATCGTTTTGAAAAAATATTTCAAAAAATTCCCAGCRAAAYCAACYCTAATACWTNCWARGACTCTCTATCCAATATCAGGTATCATGAAGGTATGAAGAAGAGTTTAGGAAAAGAATAATTTTAAGTGCAATTTTTATAATGCAACCCATACCTCTTGTTAATCTTGCTATAGCATTTATTCCAGTATTTGTTGTAATTGTTATTATATGGCGTTGGGACATGGGCTATAAAGCATCCATCTATGCTATCTTTAGAATGATCGTTCAACTTTTATTGATTGGCTATGTGCTCACATATATCTTTGGAACAAATAGTTATTCCATCGTAATTACTATTCTCATAATTATGCTTTTAGCTGCTAGTTGGATTTCATTAAGAACAACTTCATTACCTAGAAAAACGCTCATGCTGAATGCTTTTTTTTCAATAGTAATTGGAGGTGTAGCAGTTCTTATAATTGTGACCCAAGGTGTTTTGTTAATTGATCCATGGTATTCTCCAAACATCGTAATCCCACTTGCAGGGATGATATTTGCAAACTGTATGAATGGTATAAGTCTAGCAGCTGAGCGATTAGAGAGTGAACTTAAACAAGGAAAGACCTATGAAGAAGCAAAAGTAGTTGCATTAAGGACATCACTAATACCAATTACAAATATGCTTTTAGCAGTTGGTATTGTTTCACTACCAGGAATGATGACAGGACAAATACTATCAGGTGTTTTACCCATGATCGCAGTTCGCTATCAGGTTATGGTAATGTGTATGTTATTTGGTTCAACTGGMATATCAGTAGCTGTATTTCTTCRGTCTGTGAGAGTGCAATTTACAGACAAGAAGTCAGGTTAATTAAAAATAAATMGCATAAAGATTCACTAAAAACACTSTTMAAACTWGTAACARAMKAGWWAWWACAGARANAARTSAARKTGTGAACAAAGAAAACGCAAGTAAACTCTGGAAAATTATTCAAGAAGCTGGCGATTATTTACAAGGACAGCTTCCTAATCATCCTAATCATCCTAAAGGACGAAATCCATACGCTCATGTAGCAATATGTGTCAAAAACAAATTTCAAATGAGCTACAAGGACATTGATAATAATAAATTTGGTGAGGTAGTTGAATACATTGAATTTTTGAAAAAAAATCCAAGTTAACTAGAAAAAAAACGCACCTCTCCCAAAGGTTTGTCTTATATTTTAAAATTACAATATTGCTATTGTCTAACCTACAAATTGATTATAAGCCCACCAAGCTACAACCAATATAAKMACAACTTCCATTTTTYCTCCATTTTTTTGATTCTCTGTAAGTATATCACTGATTTGGAAAATAGTCCTCTAATTTYCCTTCTCTATAAACATCTGCGGTACAACAATGAAGACCTCCCCCAAAAGCATAGGCATCCCTCATATCAACCGGTATAACTTCCATTCCTAATTTATCTAATTGCTCAACTTGATAAACTTCGCTTTTTTCTACACAAACAGTTTTAGGATCAAGAACTAAAACATTCATAGAAAGCCAAACAGATGAGTAACATAAAGCAGGAGGTGAATTATGTGCTGGTTGTGCAGCATCAAGTATTTGCCAATCATTTTTTTCAAAAAGTTTTCTTTGTTCTTTAGGTAATYTTCTTTGAGGATTATTAATGATCAGTCCTGGTTTAATTGGTGTAAAAGTTGCATCAATATGAATAGGATAAGGATCTCCAGGAAAATTTACAGTATGAACACGATGATCTTTATAATGTCTTTTAATCCAATCTATTCCCTTAAGGTTTGTCGTAAAACCATGTTGAACAACTAAATCTTTGCCAAATCTTAAAACATCAGCTGCATCGAACAATGGCTCTTCTTCGGTTGTTACAAAGAATTTATTTTCTGTCCAGTCTAATCGTTTTTGTATTCCAATTTTATCAGATAAATAATCTTTTCTATAATCTGCATCGGTYAATCTCGGTTTTGGAGCAGACTCATGTTTCATATTGGGATCAGAATTATAGTAGTGTTTAAGTAGCGGTCTGTAACATAAATATTCAAACCATCTACATCTATAACTCATGGTTGCTTCTAAAATTTCATGACCAACTGTTAAAAGTACATCTCTTGGYGGCATACATCCAAACATTGTCTCTGCCTTCCAATCAGGTGTTGATGTTGGTTGATTAAAATCAATTGGTGTCGGGCGATCTACTTTTACCCCTCTTTTTTCTAAAATATTTGAAAAATCATCTAATAGCTGATTAGCTTTATCAATAGTATCTTTACCTCTTGTACCAAATTTACCTCTCATATCTGAATCTTCTGGAACTTTTGCTTCAAGTGCTGGTTCGGGACCTGGAATACATGTGCCATCAGCCCTTCCAACTATCACATGTTTTAATGGATCCCATTCATTCCAACTATTAACAATAATTTTTTKRTCACYCATAAYTAATTTTTAATTATATTTTTTTCAGGACCGTATGGAAATTTAGTAATATTTTCAGAGTTTTTTTCACCTATAACTAAAATATCGTGTTCTCTGTATCCTCCSGCYYCWGGTYTRCCYTCAGGTATCATTATCATTGGCTCCATTGAAATAACCATATTGGGTTCTAAAATTGTATCAATATCCTCTCTCAACTCTAAACCAGATTCTCTACCATAAAAATGTGAAAGTASTCCAAATGAATGTCCGTACCCAAATGTTCTATATTGTAAATAACCCAACTGAGCAAATAAATCATTTAGTTCATGACAAATTTCTGAACATTTCACTCCAGGTTTAATTAATTCTATTCCTCTTTCATGAACTTTTATATTTGCTTCCCAAGCTTTTAACGAGGCATCATCTATTGTTTCTAAAAAYAAAGTTCTTTCAAGGGCTGTATAATAACCGGATATCATTGGAAATGTATTCAATGATAAAATRTCTCCTGATTTTAATTTTCGAGATGTTTTRGGATTATGTGCRCCATCAGTGTTGATTCCAGATTGAAACCAAACCCATGTATCCATATATTCTGCATCAGGATAAGTTTTGGCTATTTCTCGTTCCATCCTATCTCTACCAGCAATAGCAATTTCTAATTCACTTTCGTCTACTTTKATATGTTTTACTATTTCCTCTGCTCCAATATCAGCAATTCTTGCTCCATTTTTAATTATATCAATTTCTTCTTTTGATTTTATCATCCTTAACTTTATGAGTTTTTTTGAAATATCGCTGAAATTTGAAAAACTAAAMAWWGAYTTAAATTTWTNTTTCNAYTTCYARWGTWAYRTGATCATKYTCWATRCCWATAYTTTTKGGYGGTTCRTCTCTRCCKATWATTGAWACWATAGMTTTWAAAAAATTATCTCTCTTCCAATCAGTATAAATAATATTGTCATAAGCCGATCTCCTCCAAGGCTGACCRGCATCTATATTTGCTGAGACAGTCACAACTTTTTTATTTGTAATAACACATCCGTAAGGTCTTCCAAATGAACAATAAATAAACCCCGTGTAATATGCAATGTTATGCATTGAAGTTAAAATAATCATATCAAGATTATTCTTAGACATTTCTTCTCTGAGTTTATTTGATCTATTTTTATATTCTTTGTCTGTAAAAGGAAGTTTTACTTTAGATCCATTTTTGAGTTCAAAAAAATTAGGTCTTTCCATACTATTTAATTCAATCCAATAAAACGTCTATTACTTTTTATTAATAAACTATAATAAAAAATTGCCATAAAAATAAAAAAACCACCAATTATTGTGTTGGTAGAAGGAATTTCGTTTATTCCTAACCATGGTAACCAAACCCARAAAATACCTCCGATTATTTCTGTTAAAGATAACAGAGTTAATTCTGCGGCTTGAATATTTTTTGATCCAATTGAATATAAAATTAGTCCTAAGCATACTATAGTTCCATGCAATGCAAATAACCCCTCATTTTTTCCTGAAGACAAAAATTTYAAATCGTAGATTAAAATAATTACTGTTGAAAACAAAAAGCAAAATAATCCTGCAATAGCTACTGTCGTAAACTTAGGAGTTTCTTTTCTCCATCTTAAACTTACCGAAAATATTGAAAATCCAAGAGATGAAACTAGTCCAAATACTAGACCATATATTGAGTTTTTTTCTGTATTCCCYAATGCCATTATCATAATTCCAATAGTGGCAATACCTATAGATACCCACRCACCTATAGAAACATTTTCTTTTAAAAATATATAACCTAATAATGCAGTTATAAATGGCATGGMTGCCAAACATAATAAAGTTATTGCTGCTGTAGTATTCGTAATAGACCATATAAAGGTGATCATGGCTATTCCTAAACCAATGCCACCAACTAAACCTGATATGCCAGCTTTTTGATAATTTTTATAAAAACCAATACCTTCTTCAAGATAAAGATAAAAATTTAACAAAGTAAAAATTACTATTCCTCTTGTAAATAAATATTGCCAAGGAACAGTTTGGGGTTGATCTATAAGTCTAACCACGTAAGCTCCAAAAGACCAAAAAATTCCTGCTATTAAAACTAMTTGTATTGCAATTCGTGGATTTTTTAATTCAAACATTAGAGATTTTTAATGCTAAATTTYTTTTTTCTCAACAATTTTTAATCAATTAATTAACATTTMGTCRWATGGCAAAACTGTAAAACAGTCAATAAACTGACCTTTTTTAAATTTGCTTTTTCCACTAGGGAAGAAACCCCATGAATTTGCCTGAGTAAAAGAATTTATTCTAAAAGACTCTTGTCCCCCAAGCACTTCAAATTCAACTAATCCTTTGTTTGAAAATGAAATTTTTCCTTTGATAAATCTAGTAAATTCTTTTTTTTTAATAAAAACATTTTTTAGCTTAGCTTTAAAAGGTTTCTCTTTTTTTATGTTTAAAGATGTAAATAGAAAAGGAAAAACAAAAAATCTAAAACATGCCGCCGAAGAAATAGGATTTCCTGGAAGACCAAAAAAAGCAATATTTGTATTTTTGAATTTTGAAAATAAAATAGGCTTACCTGGTCTTATTGCTACACTCTTGAAAAAATTAGCTAGTTTAAAATTTTTAATTATTCCTGGAACAAAATCAAATTTACCCGCTGAAACAGCTCCTGATGTAATAATTATATTTGTATTAGATTTTAAATGTCTTTTTATTTCTTTTTTAAAAATTAGTTGATCATTATCTCTTAAAAYTTTTTGAACCTTRAAGGTTATTGGTAGATTATTAATCAATGATCTTAGGTAATAACCGTTGGAATTTCTAACTTTCCARATTGGTATCTTCTTTGAATCRGATATTTCATTTCCAGTTGCATAAAATGCTAAAACTGGCTTTTTTTTAACTAAAACTTTTTCTAYACCTAAAGTTTTAAATGCTAAAATATTCGAAGATCGAATAATTTCTCCRATACCTATAATTTTTTGCCCTTTTTTGTAATCTGATCCCCCAAATCTAAAATAATTATGTTTATTAACTTTRTTTCTAATAAGAATATATTTTGCATTATCTTTRTTTGGAAAATATTCGATTTGTTCAATTGGAATAACAGTATCAAATGGTTTTTTTATAAKGGCGCCTGTCATTACTTCAATRGTAGAAAATTTTTTAACATTTTTAATTGAAGGATTGTCTCCAGCTGCTAACGTTCTTAGAATTCTAAATTTTTTTGGATTGTTATTCTTTATTTGATTAGTATCTTTTGAATTAACAGCAAAACCATCAAATCCTGTATTATCACTTGAAGGGTARTTTTCCGGCGAGTAAATATTTTCAGCGGAAATTCTTAAAGTGGCATTTTTTGATAAAATTTTTTCGTTTTTTAACTTAATTTTTGCTTTTTTTAATATCTCTAAAGCTTTTTTATAAGTGATCATTCTAGATTTTATCTAAATTTTTTTTTGCATCTTCAAGATCGCCTAAAATATTGTTTTCAATCATAAAACCAAATATAAAGCATTAATCTTTTAATTAAAGAATTTTAAATGGATTTAGATATTTTAAAAATTGCATCATACGCAGAAAATCAAAAAGTGCTAAATAATTTCACTCATCAATCAAAACATAAAAATCCTATATGTGGAGATGTAATGGAAATAAGTTTATTAGTTAAAAAAAATAAAATAAAAGATTTTGGCTATCAATGTAAATCTTGTATATAYTGTCAAGCTTCGGTGAGTTTATTATCAAGAAAATCAATAAATAAATCAATCAATAGTATTAAAGAATTATTATATTTTGTAGAAACTTTTTTTGAAAAAGATCGATCAGTTTTTCCTAAAAAATGGTCAGTTTTTAATAAGTTGTTTGRTAAAAAAAATATTTCAAGAAAAGAATGTTTAATGTTGCCTTTCAAAACTCTTTCAAAAGCATTAAAATTAYAAAATGAATAAAGAAGATATAAAAAAGTCATGTTTGGCTGCTTTTTTTTCCATTATTACMATTGGTGCACTAACTATTCTTACATATAAAACAGAACTTGGAGTTTTTTTAATAGCATCTTTTGGATCCTCTATGGTATTGCTTTTTGGATATCCAGAAAGTCCTTTTGCCCAGCCAAAAAATATTTTTTTTGGTCATTTATTAACTTCACTGGTTGGTGTGTTTTTTTTGTATTTGATACCTTTWCCTMTCTATATAATTATTCCTATCTCAGTTGGTTTTGGWGTTGGTTTGATGATTTTGCTTAAAGTTGYTCACCCRCCAGCAGGTGGTAACCCTATAATYGTAATAATGGGCAGTGTCTCACTGGATTATATAATAAACCCAATAATTATTGGAACRGGAATAATATTAATATTTGGAATAGTTTTAAATCGAYTTATTTTAAAAAAGAAATATCCTCAAACTTGGAAATAATTGTTTGTTTTACGATAAACGATCTGCTAAATCCTACAATSTTTATGAAATATTTGCGCTGCAAATATTATTTTGTTAATGTTGATAATAAAAAANNGAAAAAGAAGGAGAACGAATAATGAAAATATTATGTATATTATATGAYGATCCAAAAGRCGGAATGCCTAMAAGTTATCCRGTAAAGGAACTTCCTAAACTGGAAAAATATCCMGATGGGATGWCACTACCWACACCAAARGSWATTGAYTTTAAWCCAGGTGAATTATTAGGTTGTGTTTCAGGAGAATTAGGTTTAAGAAAATTTTTAAAAGACCGAGGACATACATTAGTTGTGACCTCGGATAAAGACGCTGA
>NVSV01000053.1:0-7339 GCA_002732835.1 Candidatus Pelagibacter sp. | reverse complement strand
AATATGAATCCAAAGTTCTTACCAAAGCTTTTGAGGAAATCACTGGTATTAAAGTGAACCACCAATTGCTGGTGAAGAAGAAGCGGAATCATTTATGAAAAAGAATGATTTCGTTATTTATGAGAAACAAAATTAATGAAAAAACTTTTAATAATCCTGGTGATGTTGTTGTGGACTAATATTGTGTTTGCAGATGAATTATTTGGAATAAAACTAGGAGATGATATAAAAAATTATAAAAAATGGTACCATGTAGAAGAAAGGAAAATATTATGTCAAAAAGATATAGCGGAAAATCACTTAAAGATTCTAGCACAATGAAAAAAGCCAAACTTTCTATTAGAGAAAAAAGGAAAATAAAAAGAGAAAAAAAGAAGAATAAGGTCTAGCAAAAAAATTTTAAAAATTGTAAATCGTTTTGAAAAAATATTTCAAAAATTTTCCAGCGAAATCAACCTTTATACAGGCACCTGGCTCCTAGAAAAAATTAAATAACAAAAGTGGAATGAAGAAGTATTTTATTCATTTTTAATGTAGTTTATCCAATTTCTAACTTCTTGAGTTCTATTATCAAAATCTAATATTTTTTCTTCTTCTTTTATATAAGATATATGTTTGTCCAAATCTTCTTGATTATTAAAGCGCTTGTTTTCTAAAAGTTTTTTTGTTCTTAGTTTAGTTAGGTTAATTGTGTATTTGTAGTAATAATCTGGATGGTATTGTATTCCCCAAACTTCAGATTGTTCCACGTTAATATGTAATGCCATAACTTTATTAACATAATTGCTAGCAAGAATTGTAGAATTATTTGGCAATTCACTTACCTCATCAAAATTAAAAGCTGGAGTAGTAAAAACATTTTTTTTTGAAATATATATTTTATGCTTTTTGCCATTTTCATTAATTTTAACATCAGTAGCAATACCGACATGAGACCCATTTTTGCCAGTATTTACTTTTCCTCCTGCGGCAACAGTACAAACTTGCAGTCCCCAGCAGACTGCCAATATTTTCTTCCCTGATTTAAAACACTCCTTTGCAAGGCTTATATGTTTCTTTATCTCTTCAGTTTGGTCATTGATCCTCATGGCTCCACCAGCGAAAATTACTCCATCATAATCTTTAATTTTGGAAATAGTTTTTTGAACCTCTAAATCATTACCGGGTTCAATAATATCTATTTTACACTCTGGTTCAAAGACCTTAATTAGTTTACGAAAATTTTCTGATACTGAGGTGCCTGCTGCTTTTATAAAAGTTTCAGTATCTTTTTTGATATTCCCTTCAACAATCAATAAATTGAGATTACTCATGAAAGATTACCCAAACAGCTTTCCTGCCATACTATTTTGATACTTAATTGATTACATGCGTCAACTAAATTATTAATGCGATTTTGACCAACCCAAATAGTTGTCGGATAATTCCAATTATATTTGCTCATATATCAATATTTAAAAAAAATTTTACGAAATGGTTTTAATATGCTAGACAAAATTAAGCTAGTCAATAATAATTATTTTTTATGTTTAAAACTATAACGCCAATAGACAATACGGTATATCTTGAAAGAGAATATGATTCAGCTAAGATTGAAGATGCAATCTCAAATTCCGTAATAGCTCAAAAAGAATGGGCTTCGCTTGAAGTGAATGAAAGAGTTGAATTATTGAAAAAATTTGTTTCTGATTTTTTATCAAGAAAAACTCAAATAAGTGAAGAAATTACATGGCAGATTGGAAGGCCAATGTCTCAAGTTTTGAATGAATTAAAAGGTTTCAAGGAAAGAGCAGATTATATGCTTTCAGTTGCTGAAAAAAAATTATCGACGATTAATTTACCAAGAAAAGATGGTTTTAAAAATTATATTAAAAGAATTCCGTTAGGAGTTTCTTTTGTTGTGGCGCCATGGAATTATCCATATTTAACATCTGTAAATTCAATCATACCTGCTTTGGCAGCTGGAAATACTGTAATATTAAAACACTCTGCACAAACACCATTGTGTGCAGAGCAATTATATTTGTCTGCTAAGAATACTCTGCCAAAAAATGTTTTTAGTTATTTACACTTAAATCATGAAGATAGTTTGAAGATTGTTTCTGATAAGAGAATAGGTTTTGTTTCTTTTACGGGCTCTGTAAAAGCAGGTTACGAAGTACAAAAAGCATCGACAAATAAATTTATAAGTATGGCACTTGAATTGGGTGGCAAAGACCCTGCATATATAAGGCATGATGCCGATATCGAAAAATCTGTTGAAAATCTTGTTGATGGTTCATTTTTTAATTCGGGTCAATCTTGTTGTGGTGTGGAAAGAATATATGTAGATCAAAAAATATATCAAAAATTCTTAGAATTATTTATTAACCAAACATATAATTATAAATTGGGAAACCCTCTTAAAAAAGATACTACTCTGGGACCCATTGTTAAATTATCAGCTGCAAAATTTATTGAAGATCAAATGAATTTGGCCGTTAATCAAGGGGCAAAAAAAATGATTGATGGTTCAAAATTTAACTATCCTAAAGAGCATAAAAACTACATGGTTCCCCAAGTATTGACAAATGTAAATCATGAAATGAAATTTATGGTCGAAGAAACTTTCGGTCCATGTGTTGGAATTATGCCAGTAAACAATGAAAAAGATGCAGTTAAATTAATGAATGATAGTCCTTATGGACTAACCGCCTCTATATGGACAAAAGATATTGAAGTAGCAGAAAAAATTGGGAATGAAATCGATACTGGAACATTTTTTATGAATAGATGTGATTATTTGGATCCTGGTTTGTCTTGGACAGGTGTAAAAGAGACCGGAAAAGGATGTTCGCTATCTGAAATAGCTTATGAACATCTAACAAAACCTAAAAGCTTTCACTTAAGAAAAGTGCTAAAATAAGAAAATGAGATTATCTTTTAAAGGTAAATCAGCAATTGTTACTGGCGCTTGTGGTGGAATGGGTTTTGAAACCACAAAAAAATTATTAAAAAATAATATCAAAACACTAATGTTGGATATAAAAACACCCCCAAAATATTTTTTACAAAACAACAGTAAAGTTTTTTTTAAAAAAATTGATATTACCAATTATAAAAAACTAAAAAAAATAATTGATAATTTTTATAAAAAAAACAAATCTGTTGACTATCTAATTAATACAACGGGTGTATTATGGTTCGATAAAGATATTTCCTCAGTAAAAATTGATTTTTCAGTTTGGGACAAAGTGTATGAAATAAACCTTAAAACTATGGTTTACTTATCCAAAATAGTGATACCAAAAATGGTGAAAAATAATTTTGGTTCAATGGTGCATATATCATCTGTAGATGCTTTATCAGGAGATGATAAACCACAAGATGCCTATGGATCATCTAAAGCTGCAATGATTAGATTGTCAAAATCCCTTGCTATTCAATACGCTTCTAAAAATATAAGATCTAATGTGATTTTACCTGGACCAACTGAAACAGGAATGCAAAAAAGGTGGAAAAAGAAACCATCATCTAAAAAAAAATTACAAAAAATTATTCCTATGAAAAAAGTTGGAAAACCAGATGATATTGCAAATGGAATAATGTTTCTTTTAAGTGATCAAAGTCAATATATTACTGGCACAGAGCTTATAATTGACGGCGGCCTAACTGCAAAACCTTAGTATTTTTCCGAAAAACTTAGAGTGAAGTTTGTAGACGCTCTGATTAATTCAGAGCGTCTACAATATAAATATTATCTGTAAGGATAACCCGCCTTTTCCATTGTGCTTGCATATTTTTTAAATGCATCAACTACTTTTGCACAACGAGGACTTATTTTAGAAGTCTCATCCCAAAACTCTTTTGAATCTACTACAACTCCATCCCATTCTTTTGCCGGTAATTGTGTTATTTCCATTTTTTTACCGTTGACTCGAAGATCTGCTTCGCCACCCCAGTACCATACTTGTCTATAGTAGTGTGACTGATCGATAGATATTTTATATAGTTCCTGAAGTTTTGGTGGTACTTTGTTCCAGCTCTTTGTATTAACAAAATAAGAGCCAAACCATGCACCAGTGACAGCATTTGATAGTGCATAATTACAAATATCAGCCCATCCAACTTCATAAGCTTCCGTAAATCCACACCAACAAACTCCATCCAACTCACCTGTTTGCATAGCAATTTCCACATCATCCCARGGCACARTTACAGGTATCAAACCATATCTTGCCAAAAACCTTCCAGCGGTTGGAACACCAAAAACTCGAAGACCTTTCATATCTGAAAGTTTTTTAATTGGTTTTTTTACTGTAAAGAGAATACATGGGTCCCAGGCACTAGTACTTAGCCACGTAACATTCTTTACTTCGCCGTATGCCTCAGCCCAAATATCATTTAAACCGTAATATTTAAACAACGCAGGCACATCCAAGCTAAAACGTGTAGCAAAAGGAAAATAGCCACCAAATATTTGTATATCTACCGGCGATCCCATGGTCGCATCATCACTTTGTACTGCATCAATAGTTCCTGCTTGCATTGCTCTGAACAATTCATCAGTTGGAACTAATTGATCCGCATAATAAAGTTCTATTTCCATTTCACCGTGCGCCGCTTTATTGAAAGCCTCAATTTGTGGCAGAACAACATGYGCTCCTAAAGGTGCTCCAGAATATGTTTGAAGTCTCCACTTAATTGGATTTGTGGCAGAGTATRCATAAGGARCTTTAATAGTAGCAGCTCCARCAGCTCCTAAAGTTAACAAACCAGCTTTTTTTATAAACGAACGTCTTTTTGTGATTATCTTTTTTTTATCTTTCATTCCTAACCTCCTTTGATAGTTGTGCTACTCTAGCCATTAATGATATTAATGTCCATTAAACCTTAAGTTGAGTTTTTTTAAATAAACTAAAAAATTTTGAACGTTTGTAATGGTTTTAATACAATTGGTTATTTTGATAATAATTTTTCTGGAAGCCAAGTAGCAATTTCTGGGAATATCATAACAATCGCTAACCCTAAACACATGACTAATACAAAAGGAATAATTGAACTATAAATATCACGTAATGTAATTTCCTTTGGTGCCATAGCTCTCATCAAAAATAAATTATAACCAAATGGTGGTGTCATGTAAGCTATTTGACAGGTAATAGTGTAAAGCACTCCATACCAAATTGGATCAAATCCTAGAGAAATTATTAAAGGCACATATAATGGGGCAACTATAACTAGCATTGCCGTATCATCTAAAAACATCCCCATTAGGATGTAAGATAATTGCATCATTATCAAAACTCCCCACGGTGTTAGGTGCCATCGTTCAATAAATAAATGCTCAATTGCCTTCACAGCACCAATACCATCAAATACTGCACCAAAACAAAGAGCCGCAAGAATTATCCACATAAACATACAAGAAACACCAAGAGTTTTTCTTACTGTTGCTTCRGTCACTTTGTAGTTTAATTTTTTTTTGAAATAAGCGGCAAGTGTTGCACATAAAGCTCCTACAGCTGAACATTCAACCAAACTTGCAATACCCATTAAAAATAAACCCGTCATAAAGAAAAAAATTAAAAAAGGAATAATTCCAGCTTTTAAAAGTATAATTTTTTCTCTAAAAGGAATGTTTCTTTCTTTTTCTGGCAAAACTGGGCCGAGCTCAGGTTGTAAACGACATCTTATGTAAATATATAAAATAAATAATGTTGCCATTAGTAATCCAGGAAAAACACCTGCTAACCATAATTTACTTACTGGTTGTCGTGCAATCATTCCATATAAAACAAGAACTACACTTGGTGGTATTAAAATTCCTAAGGAACTTCCAGCCTGAACTACACCTGTGATCATTCTTTTGTCATAATTTCTGCGAAGCATTTCAGGTAAAGCAATTGTTGCTCCTATTGCCATTCCAGCCACGCTTAAACCGTTCATTGCAGATATTGCAACCATCATACCTATAGTTCCAATTGCTAATCCACCCCTCACACCGCCAAAATATACATGAAACATCTTATATAAATCGTTTGCTATACCAGATTCAGAAATCATAAAACCCATATAAATAAATAGAGGAAGTGTAAGCATCGGATACCATTTAAATAGTTTCCAGGCAGCTGTGTAAGGCATTTCAATACCTCCATCTCCCCATAATAATAAAGCTGCTGCTGCTGAGACAAATCCTATGGCACCAAAAACACGTTGGCCTGTAAACATCATTACCAACATTGTTACAAACATAAAAATAGCTATAAATTCGTAGCTAAAATATTGTGCCATCAATTTATTTTCCTACCTTTCAGTTTRGCYATGTCTTTAAAAASYATTGAAAGCGTTTGAAGCAACATCAATAAAATTCCAGTTAACATAAGAACCTTGATTGGCCACACATATGGTGCCCAAGCAGTAAACAATTTTTGTTTTGTTTCAATTGTGTAAATTAGACTGGAGACTGATCCAATTAATAAGGTTACCAAATAAAATAATAAAAAAGCACTTGTAAATATATCCATTTTTGCTTTACCACGTTCTGATAAATTTCCATAAAATAAATCCATACGAACATGATCACCCATTTGCATAGAGTATGCTCCACCAAGAAAATAGTAAGCTGTCATAGTAAATTGAGCCATTTCTATGATCCACATCAATGGAAAATTAATTATGTTTCTAGTTACAAAAGAAAGTACTAGGATGAACATCATAAGATATACTCCGTACATTGTTATTCGACCAACCTTAGTACAAATTAAATCGATAATTTTAACATACTGAGTTATTAATTTTGGCATAGATGGATATTTATTAGATCATTCAACATTAAGTTTGTAATAAAAGAAAGCTAATATATAAATCAATTAAAAGATTCATTCAAATCTTAGTTATATGCTCTGTTATTTAAATATTTGTCGGGTAACTTTATTTTGGGTTCATAATGAGGTAGATGGATTCCCCATTCATTTCGCGCTGTATTAACTGCAACTGATATTAACGTTAAGTATTTATTTACAGTTGCCGGAGCGGAACTCAGACTTAATTCATTCCTGAGTTTAGCGATCTTATTTGCGGTAAGTCTAGCGAGAGAATAATCACAAATCTTATGTCTCATTAATTTGTTAATTTTATATGTCTCTTGCTGTACTCCTTTTTTAGATACTGTCACCTCGTCTCTATAACGACGTAAAGTATCTCTCAACGTAGTTTGATTTGCTTCCGATAACTAGGAAGATAACTGATTAATTATTCGTTAAAGGTGGCCAGGGAAGGTATCAAGGCGCCTACACAAGCCTTTTCAGGACTCTGGCTCCTAAGACCAGGCTACATTGCCCCAGCTAAATTGAGCTTT
>NVSV01000052.1:0-7346 GCA_002732835.1 Candidatus Pelagibacter sp. | reverse complement strand
CGCCCATCATCAAATTTTCATAAAAGAATTCAGCAGGTTTTGCTTTATTAATACCAATTCCTCCGACTCGGCCGGCTAAGTGTAAAACAATGTCCGGCTTGTATTGGTTAAAATAAYKSMMMRCWTNMMYWKTSMATMGTNWKSTYWAATNTSANWKWYKTGANWKKWMYYWATANTSTNMAATNSYAMYWCWTYWTTMAWWTRATTWAANNWWKWKWKSWAMYAAKKTTTWAANYWAYTAWAANKATTATCTNNGYAMTTTTTGCTTCAATYYTATTRTTGTCTTYTACAAMTGGCTCATTTGCAATTGAWAARATACACTTTATYATTGGCGGTGGTGCTGGAGGTGGTTGGGATGGAACTGCAAGAGGCACTGGGGAAGCCTTAATAAAATCTGGAATGTTAAAGAGTGCATCATTTGAAAATATGTCAGGTGGTGGYGGTGGAAAAGCTTTAGCATTTATGATAAACACAAAACCAGCTAATACAATTTTAGTTCAGTCAACACCTTTAGTTCTAAGATCAATTACAAGACACAAAGGTTATGTAGCCGGTGACAGTGTGCTTTCTTATAAAGACGTTGTTCCAATAGCTGGAGTGATTGGTGATTATGGCGCGATTGCTGTTGCAAAAAACTCACCTTACAAAACATTTGCAGATGTTGTTGCTGCTTACAAAAAAGATCCAAACTCTATTAAAATGGCAGGCGGATCTGTAAGAGGTAGCATGGACCACTTAATTGGTGCRTTAGCTTTTAAAGTAGCTGGAGCAGATCCAAATAAAGTTGTTTATGTTCCATATGATGCTGGAGGAAAAGCTTTAGCAGGACTTCTTTCTGGTGAAACTCAAATACTTTCAACAGGATTAGGTGAAGTTATGGGTGCAAGAGACCAAGTAAATATTATTGGCATCACGGCTCCTGAAAGAGTWGCAGATGCACCTGATGTTCCAACATTAAAAGAGCAAGGATTTGATGTGCAGTTCGTTAACTGGAGAGGATTTTTTGGACCTCCAGGGATGAGCGACAGCATGAAAAATGAAATTGCTAAAATGTTAGGCGATGTTCAAAAAACACCTGAATGGGAAGTTGTTAGAAAAAGAAATGCTTGGGTAAATATTTATAATCCAGGTGATAAGTTTGTTTCGTTTTTAGAAAAACAAACAGTAGAAATGACAGCTCTTATGAAAAGTTTAGGAGTTATTTAATCCAATTGGATTATTAATTAGCAAGAGYAGTGAGAATAAGCACAGTAAAAATAATCTCGCTGCTCTTTTTTGTTTTATCGGCTTTTTATCTTTATAGCGCTCATCAGATTCGAGTATTTTCATTTGATGAGGATGCACCTTTTAATGCAAAAACATTTCCAATTTATTTGGGTTATTTAGGAATGTTTCTTTCTGCTTTATATATAATTTTGCCAGAAAGAACTTCAATAGAAGTTAATCATAAAGTATTAGACTACAARAGTWCTTTATTTTTAGTKCTTATTACTATTATTTATGGKTWTRTAATTTTAAAAGCAGGTTTCTTTYTWTCWACATCATTATTTTTATTTTTRTCWTATTATTTTTTAGGAGARMGAAGATGGATATGGATGTTTATTTTATCATTYCCATTTGTTGCACTTTTTATGTTTTTAYTACATGGAATATTRGACATTTATCTAAGAGATCCATTTCTTAAAATGTTAGGAATTATAGGATGATTGAAGGAATACTAATMGGTTTAGAAACAGCTTTAAGYTTAAAAAATCTTTYAATGGTGATGATGGGTTGTTTTTTTGGAACTATTATTGGAATGCTCCCTGGTCTTGGACCAATGACGGCGATAGCTTTAATGATACCTATTACTTATGGATTTGAACCAGCTACAGGATTAATTCTTATGGCAGGAGTTTATTATGGCGCAGTTTTTGGTGGTTCAACTTCTTCAATTTTAATTAACGCACCTGGAGTTCCAGGAACTGTCGCAACAGCATTTGATGGCTATCCAATGGCTCAACAGGGAAAAGCAGGAAAAGCTTTAGCAATAGCAGCTTATAGTTCATTTGCAGGTGGTACCATTGCAACAATTTTTTTATTATTTGCTGCGCCAAGTTTATCTAAAGTCAGTTTAGCTTTTAGATCTCCAGATTATTTTGCWTTAATGGTTYTAGGWYTWACTGCAGTTTCGGCTTTTTCTGCAAAAGGGCAATTTTTAAAAGCRATGATGATGGTTGTTYTAGGACTAATGTTAGCATCAGTAGGACAAGATTCWYTATCKGATATTACAAGATTCACATTTGGAAATATTAATTTGTTGGATGGAATTAGTTTTGTTTTGGTTGTTATGGCAACATTTGCAATGAGTGAAGCATTAACAATTATTCTTAAGAGAAAAGATCCAAGTAGAGCTACTCAACAAATTTCTTTTTCTAAATTAGGCTCGATTAGATTAGACAAAGAAGAGAGAAATAAAATGTTAAAAWCAATTCCTCGTTCATCTGTTATTGGTTTTTTAGTAGGTGTTTTGCCAGGTGCAGGAGCCACAATTGCATCTTTCCTAGCTTACGGAATGGAAAGAAATTTTGTCAATGAAGAAGAAAAAAAAAAATTTGGCAAGGGAAGTGTTCATGGTTTAGCGGCCCCAGAAACAGCAAATAACGCAGCATGTTCAGGAGCATTTGTGCCATTATTAACTTTAGGAATTCCAGGAAGTGGAACGACAGCAGTAATGTTAGGTGCSCTTTTAGGTTTTGGTATTCAGCCAGGTCCAAGACTTTATATGACCCATCCAGAGATTTTTTGGTCAGTCATTATGTCTATGTACATAGGAATGGTCATATTATTAATATTAAATCTTCCATTAATACCTTACATTGCTCGAATACTAGCTGTACCTAAAAACTTTTTAATTCCWTTAATTTTRTTTTTTTCAGTGACAGGTATTTATTTAATGTCATTTAATAATTTTGATATCTTTTTAATGATTGGAATTGCTGTTGTTGCAACTTTTTTAAGGCTTTACAAATTTCCAATGCCCCCTCTCATTCTTGCATTTGTGCTTGGGGGTTTGATGGAAGAAAATTTAAGAAGATCTTTAWTAATAAGTAATGGTTCTTTTGAATTCTTATGGGATAGAACTTTAACARCAATTATATTAATCTTAACTGTAACTATTGTAAGTTGGCAAGCTTATAAAAGTCTTAAAAAAATGAAATAATATTATTAATTAAGAATTTTTATGTATTTTTGGATTACCTTATCCCAATGAAAATTATTAGAATTMTCTTTTGCCGCTTTACCAAATTCAATAAATTTATTTTCTGTTAACAAATCAACTATACTGGAATAAACATCATCTAAATTATTTCCATCAACAATTATACCAGTTTTATCATGAATAATTGCATCTGCAGCGCCACCATCTTTACCTCCAATAGAAGGTATTCCATATTGAGCTGCTTCAATGTAAGCAATACCAAATCCTTCAACTGATTTTTTATAAACAATAGAAGGCATGACAAATATGTTTGATTTAGCAACTAATGCATTTTTTAAATCTTGAGAAATGTTTCTTAAAAATAAAACTTGTTCTTCTAAATTTAATTCTTTAATTAACTTTTTAATATTCTCTTCCTCTTCACCATAACCAATACAAGTATAAATTATATCAGGATAAATTTGTTTTAAATTTCTTAAAGCCATAATAATTTTTTCGTGATTTTTTCGTTTATCTAATCTTGAAACAGTGATTAATCTTGGTTTGTTATTTTTAAGCAAATTATCTGCTTTGTCTAAAATTTTTTTATCGATTAATTTAGCGGGATAAACTCCAGGATTTATTACAATAATTTTTTCAGAATTCACACCATTTTGTATTGCTAGATTTTTTGTATATTCTGAATTCGAAATAATATGATCAACATTGTTTAATACATTTAAAACTCTATTATTTAATCTACTTCTTTTGTTATGATTAATTTCTTTTGAATGAATTAAACAAATTTTTTTTTTGTCTGATTTTATTAACTCTAAACTTTTCCAGTGATCAGCAATTATACATTCAATTTTTTTATTTTTTTTAATAAAATCATTTATTAAATATGCTTTTCTATATTTTCTTAATAATTTTACTCCACCAATTCTTTCAATTGAAAATGAAACTTTACCATCAAATTCTTGGTGATTTTTTTGATAGTCAGCAAATACTTTTGTTAAGTAATATTTTGAAATAGAATTTGCCAGACCCCACATTAAATTTTGCATACCTCCTACTTCAGGAGGAAAAGATCTTGTGACAATTAAATGCACTGATTTATTTAAACCACTTTATACTGCATCCCATACTCGGAGATTGTATTTCAGGTCCTTTATTRGTTTTAGCAACATTAATCATGGACTCTAAAAGTTCATTTTTACTGTCTTTAACTCTTACTCGATTGTTAATTTCATAAATTCTTCCTCTGTATTGAAGTTCCAAATTTGAGTTAAATCCAAAAAAGTCAGGTGTACAAACGGCATCATATTTTTTTGCTACTGATTGATCTTCATCAATAACGTACGGAAAATTAAAATTATATTTTTTAGAAAATTCAATCATATTTTCAAAAGAATCTTCTGGATGTTCTGTTGCATCATTTGACATAATTGCAATTGAGTTAATATCATTATTTTTTAACTCGTTAGTTGTTTTAACTATATCTTCAATAGTAGCGACAACATAAGGACAATGATTACATATAAACATTATTAAAGTTCNATTTTTTCCTTTTACATCATTTAAATCTATAACTTTGTTGTCAGTAGATTTTAGTTTAAAGTCTTCCGCTTTTTTGCCAAATTCACAGATTGGTGTTTTTAAAAGTGTCATGTTAAAAGATTATATAAATTATGTTGTACGATTTAAAAGATAAAAAACCAAAAAATTTTGGCGAAAATTGGACAGCACCAAATGCAGTTATAATTGGTGATGTTACTTTAGAAAAAAACACCAGCATATGGTTTAATGCCACTTTAAGAGGAGATATTGAAAATATTCATATAGGTGAAGGATCCAATGTTCAAGACGGAAGTGTTTTGCACACTGATCCAGGTTATCCCTTAAAGGTAGGAAAAAATGTAACAGTTGGCCATTTGGTAATGCTCCATGGATGTACAATTGGAGATAATAGTTTAATTGGAATAGGCGCTGTAATCTTAAACAATGCCAAAATTGGAAAAAATTGTGTAATAGGTGCAAAATCTTTAATAACTGAAAATAAAGAAATTCCTGATAATTCTCTTGTAGTTGGTTCGCCAGGAAGAGTTAGTAGAAAAGTCACAGATGAGGAAGTTAAAGCTATTAAGGAAAATGCAATTCGGTATCAAGAAAACTGGAAAAAATACTCTAAGTCTATATTCTAACCAATATTCTTTCTTAATCTTCTAATTAAACTTGTTGTATCCCATCTGTTGCCACCTAACTTTTGAACATCACCATAGTATTGATCCACTATTTCAGTAATAGGCAATAAGGAATTATTTTTCTTTGCTTCACCTAATGCAATTTTTAAATCTTTTCTCATCCAGTCCACAGCAAAACCAAATTCAAATTTATCATCTATCATTGTTTTATATCTATTATCCATTTGCCAAGATTGTGCTGCTCCTTTTGATATTACTTCTATGACATCTTCCATATTTAAACCCGCTTTTATTCCAAAATTAATTCCTTCTGAAAGTCCTTGAACAAGACCCGCTATACATATTTGATTTACCATTTTAGCTAGCTGTCCATTTCCTGCTTTACCAAGTAGTTTCATTTTTTTGCTATAACAATCGATTACATCTTTTGCTTTATCGAAACTTTCTTGATCTCCTCCAATCATTACAGTTAGGGCACCATTTTCTGCACCAGCTTGTCCTCCTGAAACTGGGGCATCTAAAAAACCAAAACTATTTTTCATAGAATATTCGTAAAATTCTTTTGCAATTGTTGCTGAGGCTGTAGTGTTATCAATATATACGGATCCTTTTTTTATTGATTTAAAAATTCCACTGTCTCCAAAAGTAACTTCTTTTAGATCGTTATCATTTCCAACGCATGTAAATACAAAATCAGCTCCATCCGCAGCTTTTGCAGGAGTTTCAGCTTTAGAGCCTTTATACTCTTTAAGCCATTTATCTGCTTTTGATGTTGTTCTGTTAAATACAGTTACATTGTGTCCAGCTTTTGATATATATCCAGCCATTGGATATCCCATGACACCAAGACCAATAAAAGAAACTTTATAAATCATAATATGATTATAGATATAGTTAGATCTAATTTCAAAATAATAATTTTTGGGTTTGTTTTTACTTTTTTTTCCAGTATAGGCCAGAGTTTTTTTATAGGTTTATTTAATTCTAATATTAGACAAGAATTAAATATTTCTAACGCCGAGTTTGGATCTATTTATGGAATTGCTACTTTATGTAGTAGTTTGGCGCTAATATGGGTGGGAAAAAAAATTGATGATTTAAAGTTAGTTAATTATTCTTTACTAGTTGTTATTTTTTTAAGCTTTGCAGCCCTTTTTTTTTCGTTTGTTAATGGAATAATTTTATTGGCTATGGGTATATTTTTTCTAAGATTATCAGGTCAAGGATTGATGGCTCATACCGCATCAGTATCGACTACTAGATTTTTTAATCAGAGCAGAGGTAAAGCATTAAGCTATATTTGGGTTGGAATGTCCTTTGGAGAATTTTTATTACCAATAATTATAGTTTATCTTTTAACATTTATATATTGGAGAAATTTATGGCAAGGATTTTCRMTTWTAATTATATTAYTATTACCAATCTTTRCTTATCTTACAGTCAAAGAGATTAGTATATTTTCCAGAGAAAAAAAAAATGGAGACAATGATAACAAAGTTGTCGATTCAATAAAAAGCTGGACTAGAAGTGAAGTATTAAAAGATTTAAAGTTTTATACTATTTTGCCTGCTATGCTTGCATCTTCATTTATAATTACTGGTATAGTTATTAATCAAACATTTATTATCGAATCTAAAGATTGGGGAAAATTCGCTATGGCACAATCGTTTATGATTTATTCAATATTTACTGTAGCAACTTTATTTTTTTCGGGATTTTCATATCCTCTTGGGGTGGTGGTGCCGAGGATCGGCCAAGAGCTCGGCCCGGCCCCGTCCATTTTCTTATAGAAATGATTGTTTTATTAAGTAAAGGCTCCGCCGGGCCAGGTGATTAGACCCCTTATTATTGGGTTCCGGGCAAATCATATTTTGCCTGAGTAGCAAAATGAATTGACGGGGGAGATTAGACCCCTTATTATTGGGTTCCAGGAAAATCATATTTTGCCTAAGTAGCAAAAT
>NVSV01000051.1:0-7404 GCA_002732835.1 Candidatus Pelagibacter sp. | reverse complement strand
GATCCATCTAATAAATTTTCAAATATTTTAATTTTAAATTTTCGATTTTTAACAATAATATTTGAACTTTTTTTTAGTCTAATTAATTTTTCTTTTTTTAAACGATAAGCAATTAAATCATCTATTTTTCCTATTTTTAATTTATGTTTCTTTGCAAATAAATGTAGCTGTTCRCCTTTAGCCATTGAACCGTCTTCATTCATTATTTCGCAAATAACTGCTGCATTATTTTTTTTTGCTAACTTTGAAATATCAACAGATGCCTCGGTATGGCCCGCTCTAACTAAAACGCCTCCATCTTTTGCAATAATTGGAAAAACATGTCCTGGAGATACAATTTCTTTTTTAGTTGCGYTTTTTTTTGTTGCAACTTTTATAGTCCTAGCTCTATCTTTGGCAGAGATTCCAGTTGTTACTCCAGTTTTTGCTTCTATAGAAACAGTAAATGCTGTCTGATTTCTTGATTGATTGATTGGCGACATGTAATTTAAATCTAGTCTTTTTGCTTGGTTAGAATTTAAAGTTAAACAAATTAAACCTCTTCCATATTTAGCCATAAAATTTATTTTATTTGAAGTGACATCGGATGAACAAAAAGCTAAATCACCCTCGTTCTCTCTATTTTCATCATCGACTAGAATATACATTCCACCTTTTTTGGCAGCTTGTACAATTCTCTCAATATTACTGAACTTATTATTTTTCATTAAAATATTTTTTTACATATTTAGAYAAAACATCTACCTCTATATTAACAAGGTCCCCTTTCCTAACCTTACATAAATTAGTCAATTTCAATGTATGTGGAATAACCCATGCTTGAAAACCTAATTTTGTTATTTTTGAAATTGTTAAAGAAACTCCATTTATAAGTATTGAAGCCTTTTCAACWAGATATYTTTTAAAATTATTGTTTATTTTAAAATCGTAAATTAATGAYTTGTCTTCTTTTRTAATATTGTTAATCGTGCCAACTGTATCAACATGTCCCTGGCATATATGTCCGGATACTTTTTGACCATACTTTAAAGGAAGTTCTAAATTAATTTTATCTCCAATTTTACTATTTTTAAACTTTGACCTTTTTATTGTTTCATTAGATAAGTAAAATTCCATTAGATTATTTTTAATCGATGTAAGCGTTAAACATACGCCATCACATGAAACAGAAATTCCCAAGTCTTGATTATTTAATTTTATATTTGATTTTAAAAAAAGATTGATACCTTTCTTTCTTTTTGAAATCTTTTTGACTGTGCCTTGATTAAAAATAATTCCATTAAACATTTGYTAGTAATAATAGATAAGTTGATCTTTATCTAGATATGTATCGATATTTTTTTTATTATTAAAAGTAATTAGTAGTTTTTTTATTATATTAGAAATCTTGATTTTGCCTTTTTTATTCAAGTTTTCACTACTTTGAAATAAATAGAATTCGTTAAAAAGTTTATTTTTTAAAAAATTTTCTGTAAGAATTTTKCCCCCTTCTACTAATAATGAACTTATTCCAAACTTATAAATTGTATTTAATAAWTCTATTAAATTAAATTGATTTTTGGAGTTTAATTTTAATCTAATTGATGAGATTTTATTTTTTTTTAATATTTCTAATTTTTGTTTATTAGCCTTATTGTAAAAAATAATTGTTTTTGTTTTTTTTGAATTCTTAATTAAATATGAGTTTGCTTTAAAATTTAAATCTTTATCTAAAATAAATCTTGTAGGAGAATAATTGCTAAGACCATTAATTCTGCAATTAAGCTTTGGATTATCAATATTTAATGTTCTGGAAGAAATTAAAATACCTTGATTTTGATATCTCARCAAATGAGAAACTTTTTTTGAATGTTTATTTGTAATAGTTTTTTTATTTGAATATATAAATTTATCTTTCGAACATGCTATTTTACCAATTACATAAGGGAGTTTATTTTTTTTATGATAAAAATATTTTTTATATAGTTTGACTGCTTTATTTTTGAGTAAATTTTTTTTTACTATTATTTTCTTTGATTTTAATAATGAATATGCTTTTTTTGAAGTTCTGTGATCAATATCATCAATAGCATAAATTACTTTTTTTATTTTTGATTTTAAAATTWGACTTGTGCAGGGTGGTGTTAAGCCATGATGTGTACATGGTTCCATAGTTACATATAATGTAGATCCATGATTTTTTCTTTTATTATTTTTGATCGCATTATATTCGGCATGTGGTCTTCCGTTTAAACCCGTTTGACCAGTAGAAATTATTTCATCATTTTTTACTATTAAACACCCAACAGATGGATTTAATCCGGTCAAACCTATAYGATCTTTTGCTAAGTTAATAGCAAGATTCATATATTGATGGTCTTTTGAATTTAAATTACTTTTTTTTGAAGACATTAATTTTGTCTACAAATTGAATAAAATCTTTTTCTTCTCTAAAATTTCTATATACAGATGCAAATCTTACGTAAGCTACCGGATCTAAATCTTTTAATCCTTGCATAACCATTGTTCCAATTGTATTTGAAGAAATTTCACTTTGTCCTAATTCTTCAAGAGATCTAGAAATATTCGTAATAAATTTCTCTACTGTATCTGTATCAATCGGACGCTTTTTTAGTGCTATATAAAYAGATTTTGAAAGTTTTTCTCTATCGAATGGAGATTTTCTGCCAYTTTTCTTAACAACCATAAGTTCTCTAAATTGAACTCTTTCAAATGTTGTAAAACGCTCACCACAGACACAAAGTCTTCTTCTTCTAATTGYTGTRCCATCYTCTGTRGGYCTAGAATCTACTACTGAAGTTTCTCCYTTTTTACAAATTGGACAAATCATTATTATTTACTTTAAATGTTTATATATAGGAAATRAAGYRCAAAGAGAAACAACTTCTTTTCTAACTTCATYTTCRRTTTTTGAATTATCATTTGGATCATTTGATAATCCTTTWATTACTTTTGTGATTAATTCTCCAAYTTTTTGAAATTCTTTTAGRCCGAATCCTCTTGTAGTAGCTGCTTGTGAACCAAGCCTTATACCAGAAGTAATCATTGGACTTTCTGTATCAAAAGGGATTCCATTTTTATTACAAGTAATATTTGCTCTACACAAACTTTCTGCAGCTATATTTCCTTTTACTTTAAATGGTCTCAGATCAACTAGCATTAAATGTGTATCAGTTCCTCCAGAATATATTTTAAAACCATTATTCTTTAAAGTTTCTGCTAAAACTTTAGCATTAGCTAATACTGATTTAATATAATCTTTAAAATCTGGTTTTAATGCTTCATGAAAGCCTACGGCTTTAGCAGCTATAATATGCATTAATGGACCACCCTGATAACCCGGAAATACAGCAGAATTAATTTTTTTACTTAATGTTTCATCATTCGTTAAAATTATTCCACCACGCGCACTTCTAAAAACTTTATGAGTAGTTGAAGTTACCACATGAGCATGTTCAACAGGGTTTGGATATCCCATACCAGCCACTAGACCTGAAAAATGGGCCATATCTACCATAAGATATGCTCCAACTTTATCTGAAATTTCTCTGAATCTTTTAAAGTCAATTATTCTAGAATAAGCACTTCCACCAGCTATAATAAGTTTAGGTTTGCATTCTAAAGCTAATTTTTCAACATCATCATAATTAATTAAACCCGTTTCTTTATCAATGTCATATGCAATTGAATTAAACCATTTCCCAGAAACAGAAGCTTTAGAACCGTGAGTAAGATGACCGCCTGAATTTAAACTCATACCCATTATGGTATCGCCTGGCTTTAATAATGCTAAATACACAGCTCCATTTGCTTGTGCTCCAGAATGGGGCTGGACATTAACAAACCTGCAATCAAATAATTTTTTTAATCTTTCTATAGCTAAAGTTTCAGCTACATCTACATGTTCACACCCATCGTAATACCTTTTTCCAGGGTATCCTTCTGCATACTTATTTGTTAATACTGAACCTTGTGCTTCTAATACAGCCTTAGATACAATATTTTCAGAAGCTATTAACTCTATGTGTTGTTGTTGTCTTTTTAATTCATCTTGAATAGATTTGAATAATTCCGGATCAGTTTCAGACAAACTTTTCTCAAAAAAATTCTGATAACTTGAATTTAAATATTTACCTTCACTAGACATCTTAAAATCTTTTATAGTATTAAATTTTTTTAACTCTTTTAGTGTGTCTACCACCTTCAAACTTCGTGTTTAAAAAAGCATTAATGCATTTAAAGGCAGTATCTTTTTCAATTAATCTAGCGCCCAATGTAATGATATTCGCATTGTTATGCAATCTAGATAATTTGGTATTTTTTATTGAATAACAAAGTGCTGCTCTGATATTTTTGTGTTTGTTAGCTGACATTGCCATGCCCGTTCCAGACCCACATACTAGGATCCCTATATTTTTTGTATTAGATGAAACTTTTTTACATAATTTATGAGCGTAATCAGGGTAATTAACAGATTTCTTTGAATTAAATGTTCCTAAATCTTTAAAATTATTTTTTTTTAAAAAATGATTAATTATATTTTTTTTAAGATTGTATCCGGCGTGATCTGATGCAATAAAAATTTTTTTCAAATTAATTAAACTTATAATCTAATATACAAGCAACTAAATGCACTCTATTTTCTTCTCCACCATTAAAAGCATTGTGATATTTTAAGTTATTTGTTACCCAGACAGAACCATCAGCAGGCATATGATGAGCCGTTTTATCTATTACCATGATAGCGCCTGGATTAGTATAAATTGGAATATGTAATCTTGGTTCAGGATCTCTGTGCCAACTAAGAGTAGATCTAGGCTCTTTTAAAAGCAATCTTACTCTGCCTAATTTATATTTTTTTTTAAGAACATTATACACTTCTTCAAAATAAGTATTTTTGTAATCTTCAACAAATTCAGTATATTTGCTCTCRTCAATTCCAACATCTCTTGAAACCTCTTTTCCAGTAGAATCTGGTTTTGTCCAATAAACTCCTCTTGTTTTATTTCCTTTTATAGACTCATGGTCACCAGGTATTTGGKTGAGAGATATACTTGCAAAATGAGGTATACCAAGACTTGTATCAAATCCCTTGACTTTTAAAACTTGATCACAAGCTTCTCTAAGCTTGTTAACATCAAACTTTATGTTTTGTTTATGAAAATCATTTAATTGTAGCGACATAAAAAATTTATTAATAACCTATAGATTATTATATTATATATAACTATTGTTGCACATATAAAATTTAGTTGAGAATGATTATCACTGGAAATTATCCAAATTTGAGGCTTAGAAGAAATAGGAAAACTGATTGGTCAAGGAGGTTAACTCAAGAAAATAACTTATCAGTAAAYGATTTAATTCTACCTATATTTGTTGTTGARGGRAAAAAAAAGAARCAAGTAATAAAAAACATGCCAGGAGTTTATAGATATAGCATTGATAATATACCATTGATTCTCGACAAAGCTGTAAACTACAAAATYCCAATGGTTGCAATTTTTCCATACATTAATCAAAAATTGAAAAATAATTTTGGTTCTGAAGCGTTAAATGAAAATAATTTAGTGTGTAGAGCTATAARATATATTAAAAAAARATATAAAAATAAAATTGGTATAATGTGTGATGTAGCACTTGATCCTTATACATCCCATGGACATGATGGTTTAATTAAAAAAGATGAAATTTTAAATGATGAAACTATTGAAGTTTTAATAAATCAATCTTTACTGCAGGCAGAAATGGGATGTGACGTAATAGCRCCTTCWGACATGATGGATGGAAGAATTGGTAAAATTAGAAAAGCTCTGGACAAAAAAAATTATAAAAATGTGCAAATTTTATCTTATGCTGCTAAATATGCATCCAGTTTTTATGGACCATTTAGAGAAGCGGTTGGTTCAAAAAGTATGCTTAAAGGTGACAAAAAAACTTATCAAATGGATTACAGAAACAGTATTGAAGCTCTAAGGGAAGTGTCTTTAGATATTAAAGAAGGTGCCGATATGGTAATAGTCAAGCCGGGCCTRCCCTATCTTGATGTAATCAAAATGRTTAAAGAAAATTTTAARATTCCAGTATTAGCTTATCAAGTATCTGGTGAATATAGYTTAATTATGAATGGAATAAACAGRGGTATTATTGATAAAAATAGCATAATTGAATCWCTTACTTCATTTAAAAGAGCTGGCGCTAATGCTGTAATAACTTACTTTGCTGAAAAAATTGCTAAAGATTTAATTTAACTTTTATAATTTTATTAGATTCACAAATTCCAATCTAGAACTAGGATATGTTATGTTATTCGGTTTTAAAATAGACTTATCGATAAAGTCGCCTACTAATTTCAATCCTTTCAATAAAGTTTTATCATCATATACATGATCATCAATATCRATTAAAAAATTTGGAATTAATTTTTTTTCATTATTTGATTTCACAAAATAAATTTTTTCTCCATTAACAATTTCTTTATCTACTAAGTTCYTTAATTCCAAATCATAACCWATAACTTTTAAAAACTGAAGTTCCCATAACACAAATTGTTTAAGCCAATTTTCAYTTTTTAATAAWTCRAAAAAATTATTAATTAATTTAAAAATGTTTGTATTTTCCTGAAGTTCTACTGTTAATAATTTAATTAAGTTCATAGCAGAAATAATACATGCTAATTTTTTTTTATTTTCAAAATATATTGGTGTTAAAACTCTATCTATTTCTACTTTAAAATAACCAGACTGAGWGTCATTTTTAGAATTAAAATTTATATGGAATTKGTTACCAATTTGTAAATAATTCTTTAATTTCTTTGAAGTAGCTCCAAAAATAATACCGGAGATCTTGCCATGATTTTTGGTGAATATTTCAGCTATTACAGAATTTTCATTATACCGACTTTTTRATAATAGATATCCTTTATCTTCCAATTGCATTATCGATTCAAATTTTTTAAATATAGTTTAGCAGCAGCCTGTTCTGCATTTTTTTTGGAATTGCCTATGCCTTCAACAAATTGAGTGTCTTTCAATCGAACACCAATTTTAAATAACGGTTTGTGTTTTGGACCTGAACTACTAATTAATTTATAAATGGGAAGTCTTTTATATTTTTTTAAAGAATATTCTTGAAGTTTAGTTTTTGAATCTATCATGGTTATATTTGAAGAATCAATTAAACTTTGCCACATATTTAAAACAAACTTTTCTGTAATASCAAATCCTTTTTCGTAGAAARCTGCTCCTATTAATGCTTCGGCACTATCTGAAATAATTTTATTTTCAATTTTTATTTTTTTTTTACTCGAATTACCCACCAATATAAATTGGTGAAGTTTAAGTGATTGACCAATTTCATAACATCTATTTTTATTTACCAATGAAGCCAATTTTTTATCTAAAA
>NVSV01000050.1:0-7758 GCA_002732835.1 Candidatus Pelagibacter sp. | reverse complement strand
TTTATTTTTAAGCTCTTTATTAATTACCAGAACACCTCTCATCAGATTCAGTGAGTTAATTGGGAATTTATCATTAAATTTAAAGTTAATATTAAATTTATTGGCAATCATTTGACAATCTTGAAAAATAAATTTTTTTTTTGATTTAATAAAAGCTGGCGCTGTAATACCTGCTAATTTATGTAATCCTCCAAGTAAAATTGGTTTATAAATAAAATTGATGCTTTCTTTTTTTTCCATCTCTCTTATTCTTTTATGAGCTATAAATGAGTAAGGACTTGTAAAGTCATAATAAAATTCAATTGATTTAATCATAGAGAGAAATTCTTTTAGCAAAGAAAATTCTAATCAACCAATAAATAAGAATTCCAACTGGTCCAATAAAATATGTAATTATCAATGGAAAGAAAATTAGAATTTTTGATATCATAAATTTTTGACTGTCACTGACCATCCAGCTTCCGCAAAATAAATTGATAGCAATAAAATGAAGCCAAAAAAATATTAAGAAAGATGTATCTGTAAGTAAGCTTCTTAATTCATCTAGACCTAAATAAAGATTAAAATTTCCTAGGAAATTGTAACCAGAGACAAAAAAATCATAAATTAAATAAACATAAATCACACCTAAAATAACAAATGGAAAAATAGAAATTATAAAGAAATTACAAATTTTAGATCGAGGAAAAAAAATTAATATAAACCAGAACGGAAGAACACCAAGGTTCAACCACAAATAGATCATTTCGATAGTAAAAAAAGCAGATATTTGTTCGATCATTAGCAAATGTATTATATTACATCATTCAATGATTCCTATTAAAAATAAAAAGAAATCTTTAGAAGCTACCGTAGAAGAAATGCGCAATTTTTCATTTGCTTACATAGAAAAATACTCTCCTTCTAAACAGCAAATAAAAACTTATTTATTAAAAAAATATCTAAAAACAAAAATACCAAATGTTAATAAGAAAAATATTACTGATTTAATTGATGTTGTTACAGAAGATATGGAAAAAACAAAATTTATTAATGACAAATTTTATTCAAATTCAAAAGCCAAAACATTAATCCAAAGAGGTAGTTCAATTAACAAAATAAGAAATTATCTATTCTCCAAAGGTGTAAAAGATAAATACATCAAAGAAACAATCGATCAAATTAAGGAAAATAATGAAGATCAAGACTTTTTTTCTGCTATAAAAATTTGTAAAAAAAAANGAATTGGTCCTTCAAGAGATGAAAATAATAGACCTTTATTTTATAAAAAGGATATAGCTATTTTAGCAAGATCAGGCTTTGATTTTGAAACTTCTAAAAAGGTAATGACATTGGAAAAAGCTGAATATTTAAAAATAATTAATTTACTTTGATTTATTATTCTTATTTTTTATAACTAAATAATATTCCATTTTTCTTTTTATATAATTTTTTACAAAAACAAAGACTATAAGTCCAAAAATAGAGACCGAAACAATAATTATCAATATTATTCTAAGCYGTTCATCCATTATAAAGCTGAAGATCTTTTTAAAATTATACTAGTATTTTTAAAATCTTTTTTACCGTATAAAATTTCATTTTCATCAAAATCAGAAATTTCACCTCCCGCATTTTTCAATATTGCATGACCGGCTGCAATATCCCATTCAGATGCTCTTGGTTCAGCTACATATAAATCATATTCACCTGCAGCAATTACGCAGAATTTAAGTGAACTTTTCATTTTATTATATTCAGTTACTTTAAATTTATTATGTAATTCTAAAATTTCAGGTTTTAGATTGTTAGAGTAAGAAACAGCCTTAACYTCACCTTGATTAGTTAATTTTTTACAATTTAGTTGAATTTCTTTTTTATTTTTTAATTCAAAACTTAAACCTGGACCATATGCATAAAATAATCTATTTTTTGCAGGAGCATTAATTACACCAATTTCTGGTTTATTATCAATTATAAGCGCTGCATTAAGTGTAAATTCGTCTTTGTTATTAATATATTCGGATGTTCCATCAATTGGATCAATTAACCAAAAAGTTTTTAAATTTTCTTTTAATTTATTTGCTGAAGTTTCTTCCGAAATGATAGTTACACCTGGCGTTATATCTTTAATTTTTCTAGTTAAAATATTGTTAACCTCAATATCTCCATTWGTAACTGGCGTATTATCAGGTTTGATTTCTTTAATTAATCCTTTTTTTCTTAACTCCAATGATATCTCGCCAGCTTTTAAAAAAGTATCAACCAAACCATCAATAATTTTTCTCCTATCTTGTAATTTCATTTTACATATTTTTCTAATCGAATATTTTTTGAGTTAATTACTATTTTTCCTACGTTTTCAAAATTTACAGTAATYTTWCCATTRATAATTGAYTGMACTTGACCAATTCCCCATTCTTTATTTGTAGGATTTACTACTTTGTCTCCTGGCTCAAAATCTATAATCATTTGATGTACCTTATAGTAGAAATAAGTATAAATACCAATAATATGACAATTAAACTTAACTCTATKGGTTTAGAAAAAGATCCAAAAGATACAACAGTAGTTGTAGCAATGTCGGGTGGAGTAGATTCATCCACAGTTGCCGGGATAATGAAAAGAGATGGATATAAAGTTATCGGCATTACTTTAAAACTATACGATGACACAAAAGAAGTTTCTAAATCTAAACAATGTTGCGCAGGCCAAGATATTATGGATGCTAAACGTGTGGCAGATAAGTTGGGAATTGAACATAAAATTCTATATTACCAAGATAAATTTAAACAAGGAGTAATTGATAATTTTGTTGAAAGTTATTTAAAAGGCGAAACCCCAATTCCTTGTGTACAGTGCAATCAAACAGTAAAATTTAGAGATCTATTTAATGAATCAAAACATTTAAATGCAGATGCTTTAATCACAGGTCATTATGTAAAAAGCATCACAAAAAACAATGAAACTAACATGTATCGTGCAATAGACCATAATAGAGATCAAAGTTATTTTTTATTCAATACAACTAGAGAACAATTAAATTATTTAAGATTTCCACTAGGTGGAATGATGAAAAATCAAACAAGAGAAATAGCAAAAAAATTAGAACTTAATGTTGCAGACAAACCTGACAGTCAAGATATTTGCTTTGTGCCAAATGGAGACTATTCATCAGCTATAAAAAAATTTAAACCAGACTCTTTTCAAAAAGGAAATATCAAAGACATGAACGGAAAAGTAATAGGAGTTCATGAAGGTATAATTAATTTTACTATTGGCCAAAGAAGAGGAATTAAAGTTGCAGCTAAAGAACCATTATATGTTATTGAAATTAATGCAAAAAAAAATGAAATCATAGTCGGACCCAAAAATAAATTAATTCAAAAACATATAAAATTAATAAATCTTAATATTTTGTGTAAACAAAATGAGTTAAAAGATGAAATTTATGTAAAAGTTAGATCAACAGGCAAACTTCTTAATGCAAAAGTCGACCTAGTAGATGGTTTTGCAAAAGTAAACCTTTTAGAAGATGAATATGGAATATCGCCAGGTCAAGCTTGTGTTTTTTATTCTAAAAATAGTGATGGTTGTCGAGTTCTTGGAGGTGGATGGATTACCAAATAAAAATCCTATTGTTCTTTTTTCCACATAAAAAAAGTTAATAAATAAAAACCTATAACTCCAACAAAATAATTCCATTCAAGAGCGTGTTTTATATGTGTATTTCCAGGAAAGCTTATTATTGGGATAGAAGCTATAGCAACAATAATTAACGTTGAAACAAGTATAGCTTTCAGTTTTAAAAAATTTAGATTTATATGTTTTAGAAATTTTTCTTTAAGTTTATATAAAGTTATTACCAAATATGCCTGAGCAACAACTTCAAAAATTATAAAAAATAGTATTACCACTCTTCTAAATAATTTATATAACGTAAAATCAAATTTTATACCTAAAAAAATTGAATGAAGCGTTAAAAGAATTGCTGATCCAATTCCAAAAAATAATATTATTTTTAAATTATTATTTTCAGGATCTAAATTTGAAATTATTCTATTATTATAAATCCAGTATTTAATTAAAAGAAATGAAGTTAAAAACATTGCAGGTTTAAAAATTAAATATGTTGGGAAAACCCTTGCAGTTCTGCTTATTGAAGCGCCGCCATCAATATAGGGTATGGTATTTAAAATTACATCCTGTTGATTTGGAAATAGATCATGGAACTGAGTTATTAAAATCAAACAGACATTAAGAGCAAAAAAAGGTACAATAAAAATCCACAAAGTAATGGATTTTATTTTACGAATTTCATCCATTTAATTGAAACTATTTTTTCTTATTTTTTTTTCGAGCTCTTCTTTTTTTGGATCCCATTTTCCTACGGCCTCTGTGTTTTTTTGGATACCCCATAATCTCCTTAATTTTATTATTTTATTGACATATTTGTTGGATATAGCATTGTTAAAAAAACATATCAAATTTTTTTATGGCTAAATCATTCAAAACTTTGTTAAAACATGCGGGYAGRGATTTTTACAATCAATCTGTAAATCCTCCTGTAGTAAGAGCTTCAACACTTATCTTTAAATCAATTGAAGATATAATAAAAACACGAAATAAAAGCAAAAAAAATCCAATTGGTGGTCATTTTATTTACGGGAGAGAAGGTTCTTCAACAACTTTTGCTTTACAGCAAATGTTGAGAAAAATAGAAGAAAGTTATCAAGTTTTTTTAACACCAACAGGTTTTGGATCAGTATTTTTAGCAATCTTTAGCGTTGTTAGACCCGGTAATGAAATTCTTCTATCAGATCCCATCTATTCTCCTACACGTTTATTAACAGAAAATTTTTTAAAAGAATTTAACATTAAAGCTRTTTTTTATGATCCAAACAATATTAATGATTTAAAAAATAAAATATCAAAAAAAACAAAGCTTATTTTTGTTGAAAATCCGGGAAGTAATACTTTTGAGTTTCAAGATTTGTCTAAAATTATTTCTTTAGCGAAAAAAAATAAAATTTTTACAGCAATGGATAATACTTGGGGAACTCCATATTTTATTAAACCTATTAAATTAGGATTTGATATGTCAATTGTTKCAGCAACTAAATATTATTCTGGTCATGCCGATGTTATGGGTGGCAGTTTAGCGGTAAATAAAAGAGTTTTTAAATATGTTGAAAAAGCAAATAAAATCACGGGTTTTAGACTTAGTCCAGATGATGCTTATTTGATTATCAGAGGCCTTCGAACTTTAGATGTTAGACTGGACAGACATCAAGAAAATGCAAAAAAGGTAGCTATTTTGTTATCCAAAAATAAAAAAATTTTAGAAGTTTTATATCCAATTAAAAAAAACACGCAAAGATTTAAATTGTGGAAAAAGTATTATTCTGGGGCTTCTGGATTGCTTGGTTTAAAAATAAAATCAAAAAACAAAAGATCAGTTATTAAATTTGTTAATTCTTTAAAATTATTTGGTTATGGATACAGTTGGGGTGGCTTTGAAAGTCTTGCTTTATATCAAGATGTTAGAGAACAAGGAAATAGAAAATTTTTAAATTTAAAAAAAGATGAACATTTAGTAAGACTTCATATAGGCCTTGAAGATCCAAAGGATTTAATTAAAGATTTAAAKAGATCTTTGAAGTTTATTAAATGATTCAAAAAAATTTTATYCCAAACAAAACTGCTTTAATAACTTTAATAGCCGCATGCTTAGTAGTTATTATTTCATTAGGTATCAGACAGACTTTTGGTCTTTTCTTTTTTGATTTTGAAATTGATCTTGGTTCCACCCAAACTGAATTTGGATTTGCAATGGGTATACAATTACTTTTTTGGGGACTACTTGGACCTGTTTTTGGAATAATTACAGATAAATTTAGCGGAAGAATAGCTGTTATTATAGGTTTTTTATTTTATTTAGCTGGAATTTATTTTTTAAATTATGGACCTAATACAGGATTTTGGTTTATTTTTGATATTGGAATTTTAATTGGAATTGGTCTTGGAGCAACTGCAATAAGTATCCCTGTTTCTATTGTRGCTAAACATTTTCCTTTAAATACTAGAACTATGGCAATCGGAATTGTTACCGCTGCAGGTTCTTTTGGATATTTTGTGTCTCCAATGTACACAAGTTACACATTGCTGGAATATGGATGGAATACAACATTAGTTATTTTTGGAGTTATGATTATCTTTGGGTTTTTTATTGCATTCTTTATATCAACACCAAAACAAGAAGTTCAACAAGGATATGAGAATAAACAATCGGCYATGGAATCAATTAAAGAAGCTTTTTCAAATAAAAGTTTTAATTATTTAACATTGGGTTTTTTTGTTTGTGGTTGGCATATAGCTCTTGTAGCGACACATATTCCTATGCATATAAGAGATAAAGGGCTTGAAGATTGGACTGCAACAGCAATTTTAGCACTAATTGGATTGTTTAATGTTTTTGGAACTTTAAGTAGTGGATATTTAGCCACAAGGATTAGTAAGAAAAAACTATTGAGTGCGATCTATTTTCTAAGGGGTGTTTCATTAATATATTTTATCTTTATGCCTCCTAGTACAATTAATGCGCTGATTTTTGGAATKACTTTTGGATATCTTTGGTTAGCTACAGTTCCACCAACATCTGGAATAGTTGGTCATATTTTTGGAACGAAATATATCACTTTGTTATATGGATTTGTTTTTTTAAGCCATCAGGTAGGATCATTCTTGGGAGCTTATCTAGGAGGTCTATTTCATGATTTATATGGCTCTCTTGATTATGCTTGGTACATTTCTATTGCTTTATCTCTTTTTGCAGGTTTGRTACATTTACCAATAAARGAGAAAGCAATTGAAAGACCTCAACTCGCATAAACTGAAATTTAGTCCTTAYYTGGAAAAACTTTACCAATCGGACAAACCTTTAATAATTTATAAAGTAAAAGATGGTTATAATTTGTACACAGATTTTTCKAAAAAAATTGTACTTACTAATCATAATATAGATAAATTTTTTAATATTTTTTCTAATAAAAAAATTAAAAAAGAAACAGATCTTTATATTGGTTTTTTTGGTTATGAAATCTTATGCAACCTACTTAAAGTCAAAATTAAAAATCAAAAAAAACTTAATTTTTATAAGGGAATTTTTTATAAACCCGAGACATTAATAAAAATAAGAAAAGATATAAAAATAATTTCTTCAATAAAAAATAATTTTTTTAAGAGTTTTTTCAATAAAACTCAAATTTTAAGTCCTTTTAAATTAAATATTAACTATCAAAAATATAAAAAAATATTTGATTTATTTTCACAAAAAATAAGACAAGGAGAAACTTATCAAATTAAAATTTGCACAAAATATAAAAATAAATCTGAAATAAACTCTGTTAATTTTTTTTGGAAGCTTATGAAGATCAACTCTTCGCCAGAGTCCTTTATGATCAGAGATAAAGATTTTTCGGTAGTTAGCTGTTCTCCAGAAACATTAATAGATAAAAAAGGAAAAAATATAATTACAAAACCTATAGCAGGTACGTTGCGTAAAAATAAAAAAACAAACAAGCTCCAAGCTTTAAGTTTCTTTAGAAATAACGATAAAGAAACAAAAGAACACAATATGATCGTTGATATGGAAAGAAGTGATTTATCAAGAATATGTAAATCTGGCACAGTAAAAATATTAAAAAAAAAATATGTAGAAGAATACAAACATCTTTATCACTATGTAACCACAATACAAGGTAAGCTAAGGGATAAAAC
>NVSV01000049.1:0-7803 GCA_002732835.1 Candidatus Pelagibacter sp. | reverse complement strand
AAAGTATTTTCAAGTTTTTTATTTGCAAGACATAATACTAAAATACCATTTTATGTTTCTTTATTTTCAGTAATATTAAATGCCTCACTAAGTATTTATTTTTTCGGTAAAATTGGTTTTATAATTATTCCTATAGCAACAACAATTTCTTCTTGGTTTAATGCTTTAATCTTATTTTCATTTTTAAAATATAAAAATTATTTTGAATTTAATTTAATTTTTCTTTCAACAGTTCCAAAAATTATATTATCAACTACATTTATGGGTTATATTTTCTATTTATTGATAAATTTTTTCAATGATAAGTTAAGTTACTCTTATGAATTTAAATTAATATATCTGATTYTTATTGTCATATTTACATTTTTTGTTTATCTTGCATCATCAGTTTTGACTAAAGCTTTWAAATTAAGTGATATTAAATTAAATSAATAAAAAAATCTTTTCCGGRGTTCAGCCGTCCGGTAATCTACATTTGGGAAATTATTTAGGTGCAATAAAAAATTTTGTGSATCTTCAAAATGAAGAAAATACAGAATGTATTTATTGTGTTGTTGATCTTCATGCTATTACAATTAAACAAGATCCTAAGGAGCTTAAAAATAATATACGCGAAACTACAGCAACTTTTATTGCCAGCGGGATTGATCCAAGCAGAAGCATTATTTTTAATCAATCTTTAGTTCCAGCGCATTCAGAAGGTGCTTGGATATTAGCTTGTGTATCTAGAATGGGATGGTTAAATAGAATGACACAGTTTAAAGAAAAGGCTGGTAAAGATAAGGAAAAAGCCAGCGTTGGCTTATATATCTATCCTGTTTTAATGGCAGCTGATATATTGCTTTATGATGCAACACATGTACCAATTGGCGATGATCAAAAACAACATTTAGAATTATGCAGAGATATTGCTCAAAAATTTAATTTGGATTTTGCTGCGGCAAATTTTTTAAAAGCTCCTGAACCATTAATTCAAAAAAAATTTTCCAGAATTATGAGTTTAAAAGATGGTTTAATAAAAATGAGTAAATCAGATCCTTCTGACTTAAGTAGAATAAATTTAACAGATGATAAAGATCTAATTTCAAACAAAATTAAAAAAGCAAAAACGGATAATTCACCAATGCCAAGTGATAATAGTAATTTAGAAAAAAGACCTGAAGTTGAAAATTTATTAGGAATCTATTCCAGCCTAAATAATCAAAATTTAGAAAAATCAATAGAAGAATTTAGTGGAAAGAATTTCTCAGACTTTAAACAAAAGCTATCAGARGTTGTAGTTGAAAAAATTTCCCCTATATCATTAGAAATAAATAAATTACTTAAAGATAAAAATCACATAGACAGCATTTTAGMTAAGGGAGCAGAAAAAGCTGACAAAATTTCTTCAAAAAAGATTAAAGAATTAAAAAAAATTATAGGTTTTTAAAATTGACTTTTRTCTTTAAATAGAAAAAATAAATACTATATATTTAGTATGTTTGTGCAAACTCAAAATACACCAAATCCTAATTCACTAAAATTCTTGCCAARCAAGGAAGTTTCAAATGATGATCCTTTTGAGATTACTGACAAAAATAAATCAGATAACGAACTTGTYAAAAATATTTTATCTATAAATGGTGTAACTGGAATTTTTCTAGCTGAAGATTTTTTATCTGTAAATAAAGATGAAAAAACTAACTGGGAAGATTTAAAGCATATTATAATTTCTTTTATTAATGACTATTATGCAAGCGGCAATGAAATAGTAATAGACAGTAATAAAATYACATCTCCAGAAACTCAATTACCAGAAATCGAAAAAAAAATAATCAAAATTTTAGAAACAAAAATTCGCCCAACAGTTGCAAGAGATGGTGGTGATATAAAATTTAAAAAATATRATAATGGAATTGTTACAGTTCAATTACAGGGAAGTTGCTCCGGATGTCCTAGCTCAATAATGACTTTAAAGCAAGGTGTACAAAATCTATTATGTCATTATATTCCWGAAATTAAAAAAGTTATAACTATCTAGTATTTTTAAAGAATCGTATATAATTAAATTATGGGTCTAAAAAAAAAAATAAATATATCCAGCATTAAAAAAATTCTTTTWWWYRWKKKWWMWAWWWTYTAKRAAKRCCWMAAMAWWTYRATTMATAAAGATTTTGCAAGTTTTTATTACACAGCTATTACAGGTATTTTTTTAATRTTTTTCTTTTCATTTRCACCAAAAGCTGCACTGCTTACTGATAAAATATTTTCTGAAACTGTAATATTCGAAAATACYTCTAAATTTAACTTTGATAGAGYTTTAAATGGAAAAAAAGAATTAGATTTAAAACCTCAGGAAAAAGCAAAACTTTCCTTTAAAGATATGTATTTTGATATTGAAAAAAAATTTGATGATATTCCAAGTGATCTTGTAAGATTTAAYGCCTCAACACTTGACCAGTTATTTAAGGATACGAAATATAGTTTAAAGGAAGTTAGAAAAACTAAATTAGTGAATCCAGGCWATTCAATCKATCTTTTGCCTAAAGAAATTAAACAAATTGAAAGCACCAAGAAAARAAAAGAATTTTTTRTACAAATTGTTTTACCATTAATTTTAGAAGAAAATTATTTGATTAGATTAGATAGAAAAAGATTATTTGTAATATTAAATAAAAATAACAACACAGAATCTGAAAAAAAATGGTTAAAAAGTAAATTTAAACAGTACGGGGTAGTTAATCGAGATTTCACCACTTTAAAAATAAGAATGGATGAAATYCCAGCATCTTTAGCTATAGCTCAAGCAGCAAAAGAAACTGGCTGGGGAACTTCAAGATTTGCTTTAGAAGGTAATGCATTATTTGGTCAGTGGACATGGAATGGYGAAGGTATAAAACCTGCATCAGCARATAGYGRWRCAACACATAAARTTATGAAGTTTAAAATACTTCAAGCATCAGTTAGAGCTTATCAGAGAAACCTAAATACWCACTCTAGTTATAAGGAATTTAGAGAAGCAAGAGCAATACAAAGRGATAATGATGGAAAGTTAAATAGYTTAGAATTAGTCAAATATCTTGATAAATATGCTGAAACAGGAAAAGAATACATTGTAGTATWAAAAAAAATTATTGAACAGAATTCATTGACTGACTTTGACGGGGTTAAACTTTTACCTASCAGCRWAAAATTAAAAAAAYTAATTTAATTTTTTTCAATAGAAAATTGAATTCCAAACCATCTCCAGCCATCAGAATCGTTTAATGAACAGTTAATTCTACCTCTCCTAAACAAAAATTTTTCTCTGAATTTAACTACTAATTTTTTTTTATCTAATTTAATTTCAGATTTGTCCCATTTATTGCCTTCATTAGAAAAACAATTTATAAGGTTTAAATTCTCTTGTTCATTAAAAAATTCAACAATCATTTCAGGTGGGTTATTTTGATTAGTAATGAATTTTTCTTCAGGAGTTATTGTTTTGTATTGAAGGGGCAGTAGATTCAATAGAAATTTAAACCTTTCAAGATCTCCGTATTTTTCATTTATTGGAAATCTGGGTAATTCAAATTTGTCTTTATTTATATCTATTACGCCTGAGTGTTGACCAAATGCATATTTAAATTTCTGACTTATATATTTTTTTTGTTTTAGACTATACTCTCCAAATGGGTAAGAGAAATATATTGGATTATATCCAAGTTTTTCCTBAAAAATCTTTATTGATTGATCTATATCTTTTTTAAATTCTTCAAAATCAAAATTAACCAGATACTTATGAGAATGAGAGTGATTACCAATAAAAGCAAAATCTTCTTTATCAATTTCTTTWATTTGTTTCCAATTCATATATCCAAATTTTCCGATCGGTTCAGTAGAAACAAATAATATGAATGGAATTTTATTTTCTTTTAAATATGGCCAAGCATTTTGATAAAAAGAGCTAAAGGCATCATCTATAGTAATTAGAATTTTTTTCTCAGATTTTGGACTAAAAAACTTTAAGTCAAATTCAACAGGATTATTAAATTCAAAATTATTTTTTTTAATAATTTCAATTTGTTTTTTAAAAATTTCAATTTGAATATTAGTTGAAGGATATTTATTTTCATTAAATCTRTGATACATCAAAGAAAGCGTTCCTAAATCTTCAGRATAATATTTGCTATTATTTTCTTCTGCATTAGAATTCAGAGTAAAARAAATTAATATGATTAATTTAATTATAGATGCAGCAAAAGATAAAATTTTTTTTAAAATCATAGCTGATGATAAATCATATACCAGTGAATATATTAACAGTAGAGAAAATTTTGATAAATTTGTAGTTTTACTTTTTAAATTTCTAGAAAAAAATAGGATAAATATTAAAGAAATAAATAATATATTTATAAATCAAGGGCCTGGAAAGTTTTCAGGTATTAGAGCTTCACTTGCTGYAGCAAAAGGATTAAGTGTTAGTAATCAATTGAATTTATATGGCTTTAATTCTAATCAAGTGAATGATCAAAATTATAATGAAATAATTGATTTATTTAATAAAGGATTATTAAGAAAAAATTTGATTAAACCACAATATTCGAGTTAAAATAAAATATGACAGAAACAATAGAACAAAAATGTWTRGCTAAARGTGTAAAATTAACTGATCAAAGAAAAATTATTGCAAAAGTAATGTCAAATTCAAATGATCATCCAGATGTTGATGAATTATATAAACGTGTTTCAAAAATAGAKGCTAAAATTAGTATTGCTACTGTTTATAGAACAGTAAAACTTTTTGAAGAAGYTGGAATTATAGCAAAACATGATTTTAAAGGTGGAAAAGCTAGATACGAAGAGMTCAGYGAAAGTCATCATGATCACTTAATTGATATAAAAACAGGTGAAATTATCGAATTTGTTGACGAAGAAATTGAAAAGCTTCAAAAAAAAGTTGCCGAAAAATATGGATATGATTTAGTTGACCATAAGTTAGAGTTATATGGTGTTAAAAAAAAATCCTAAYTAATGGGAAAAAAAATATTTATAAAAACTTTTGGTTGTCAAATGAATRWGTATGATTCTAATCGTATTTTTCATTCAGTCAAAAAAATTGGTTTTGAAAAAACAGAAGATCAAAAAAACGCAGATTGTTTTCTTTTAAATACATGTCACATACGAGATAAAGCAAAAGAAAAAGTTTATCATGAGATAGGAAGAGTAAAAAAGATTTATAAAAAAAAACTCAAACCTATAGTCGTTGTAGCAGGATGTGTTGCTCAGGCYGAGAATGAAGAGATGTTAAAAAGAGAGCCTTACATAGACATTGTAATTGGTCCACAGTCTTATCATAAAATTAATAATGTACTTGATAATTATGTTTCTAAAAAACAGAGAGAAGAGACCGAATTTGATACAATATCAAAATTTGACTTTTTTGATAAAATTGAAAATAAAAGCAACAAAKWWTCMRMWWTWWTMMMWAWTMAWSMRRRAYRWKMYAAAWYWWKYCAMWKYKRTSYRRWAYMMTYYAMAAKRRKTCMRGAGKATTCTAGATCATTTCATAAAATTTTATCTGAAGTTGAAAGTTTAATTAAGAACGGAGCTAAAGAAATTACTCTTTTAGGACAGAATGTAAATGCATACTCATACATTGAAAATTCAAAAGAGTACAAACTTTCARATTTAATAAATCAACTAGAAAAATATTCCGAGTTAGAAAGAATTAGATACACGACTTCTCATCCAAGAGACATGACAGAAGATTTAATTGATTGTTATAAAAATAATAAAAAATTAATGCCATTAGTTCATCTTCCTATTCAAAGCGGATCTRATMRAATTTTGAAATTAATGAATAGAAAACATACTGTTGAAGAATATGTTTTAACCTATGAAAAATTAAAAAAAATTAAACCTAGCATTGAATTTTCAAGTGATTTTATTATTTCATATCCAGGTGAAAGTGAACAAGATTTTAATCAAACTTTGCAGTTGGTTAATAAAATTAAATTTATAAATTCTTATTCTTTTATTTTTAGTCCTCGTCCAGGTACAAAAGCTGCAAATCTAGAATTGATAGATGAAAAAATATCTAAAGAAAGATTAAAAATCATACAAAAACATTTATTTGAAAATCAAAAAWATATAAATAAGTCGTTCGAGAATAAATCAGTTGATGTATTGGTTGAAAATAAAATTAAAGGTCAAACAAAACTGTTTGGTAGAAATAAATATATGAATTCAGTAATTTTTGAAGGAGAAGAAAATAGTATTGGAAAAATTGTAAAGGTTAAAATACTAGACAGCAATCAAAATACTTTGTTTGGAAAGATAGAAAACACTAGAGATATGAGAGCAGCATAAATTGAGMAATATTATTCAAAAAAAAATTAATTCCGAACTAAAAYTTGTATATTCTAACAATAATACTATCAGCGTGATATTTCAAAACAAYGATTTGCTATTAGGTGTCGTAGGTGAATTTAACTGTAACTTAAAAGAATTGGAAAAAATTACTGGGACGAATATTTATTCTAGAGGCAATTCAATTTTAATAAAGAGTGAACAAAAAAAAAATGAATTAGTCAAAAATGCTATAAAATTTCTTGCAGATCAATTTATTATTAATGGATCAATAGAGAAAGAAGATATAATTTCATCGGTAAATAAATWTATGATTAAYGAAAAAATAAAAAATTCTGAAAAAAATATAGAATATATTATTAAAACGCCAAAAAAATCAGTAATTCCACATTCTGAAAAACAAAAAAAATACGTTAGAGCGCTCAAAGAAAATGAGATTATAATTTCAGCTGGGCCTGCTGGAACTGGAAAAACGTTTCTTGCAGTTGCAGTTGCATTAACAATGTTATTAGAAAAAAAAATTGAACGAATAATATTGTCAAGACCAGCAGTAGAAGCTGGTGAAAGATTGGGTTTTTTACCTGGAGATATGAGAGAGAAGGTCGATCCATATCTTAGACCTCTGTATGACTCATTCTACGACCTGTTAGATTATGAAAAAATTCAAAAGAAAATTGAARTAGGCGATATTGAAATTGCACCACTAGCATTTATGAGAGGAAGAACACTAAAAAATTCATTTGCAATTTTAGATGAAGCTCAGAATGCAACGGATACACAAATTAAAATGTTTTTAACTAGAATAGGKGAAAATTCGAAAATAGTAATTAACGGAGATCCTTCGCAAATTGATTTGCCTAAAAAAAGCTTATCTGGGCTAACTAAAACTAAAAAACTTTTGGGGCATTTAAATGAGATATCATTTGTAGATTTTGATCATACTGATGTAGTAAGACATCCTTTAGTTTCGAAAATAGTTAAGGCTTATTCWGATCAAAAAACTGAYTAATGATCAAAGCCAATGTAATTTTGGATYATCCTAAATGGAGAAAAAAAATAAAAAATCCAAGTCATTATATAAAAAAAAAGTTGAAAACACTTTCCAAAATACCTTCTTTTAGAAATAAAAAACAAGAATTTACTMTTTTGCTTACTAACAATAAGAAAATGAAAAGTTTAAACAATAAGTTTAGAAAAAAAAATATAGCAACAGATGTGTTATCATTTCCATTAAATTATATATTTAAAAAAAATTCATATTTAGGAGATATAGCTATAAGCTTTGATATAATTAATAAAAGATCAATTAAATCAAATTTTTTTAAAGAATTTGATAAAATGTGGATACACGGATATTTCCATTTACTTGGCTATGATCACAAAAATTTAAAAAGTTTTCAAAAAATGAATAAAAAAGAAAATTTAATATTAAATTATTTTTATAGAAAAAATTGATATCAATATTCAATAATA
>NVSV01000048.1:0-7874 GCA_002732835.1 Candidatus Pelagibacter sp. | reverse complement strand
ATATCTTTTTGACATAATATTTTCCTTTCTTCTACATGGTACCACTTTTTATAATTTTTTTTCATTAAGTTTTAAATTTTCTAAAATTTTTTCAAAACGATGTGGGTGTCACTAACTTTGTTCATGCTGCTATCTATAACTCTATATTAAGTTCTTAACGTGCAGATCGGTTACAGGTACCCTAAAAGTTATCAAAAAAGTAATTCAAAAAGGTTCCCACTATATTGGAATCTTTCTGATCACGCTTGATCACACTAATTCATATACAACGTACAGGATTATGATATGCTATCAGGGTGTAAAAAAACGGGAGAAACTGCTGAATWAKKYRGCGCCGAAGGAGCAACCACCCCGGAAACTCTCAGGCAAAAGGACCGTGCATAATAACTCTGGAAAGAAGGCTTGGGCCTCACCGAAGGAGTAAATCTCTCAGGTAACAAGACAGAGGGGGTTGATTAAGAGTTATTATGGAGACACAAAAAACAGCTTTATATGATTATCATAAAAGTCTCGGTGCAAAATTTGTGCCTTTTGCAGGCTATGAGATGCCGGTTCAATACCCTTCCGGTATAATTGAAGAACATAAACTTACTAGAAGTAATGCAGGTTTATTTGATGTTTCGCACATGGGTCAATTGTTAATTGAAGGAAATGAAGATTTGGCTATAGAATTAGAAAAAATTATTCCTACAGATTTAAAAACAATTAAAMTTAATCAATCAAAGTATTCTTTTCTTACTAATGAAGATGGAGGAATTTATGATGATTTAATTGTAACTAAAGTTAAAAAAGGTTTTAGCATTATTCTTAACGCAGCATGTAAAAATAATGATTTTAAAATTATTAAAACAGCACTTGGAAATAAATTTATGATTACTTTRCACAAAAATTTATCTTTRATTGCTTTGCAAGGACCYAAATCATCAGAAATATTAGAAAAAAATATTAATGGAGTTTYWTCTCTTMAATTTATGAATGGAAATAAATTTWCTTACAAAGRTRAAGATATTTATATAACAAGATCTGGGTATACAGGAGAAGACGGCTTTGAAATTTCTATACCAAATAATCTTGTTGAAGATTTTGCTAAAAAATTAATAACYCAAGGAGTCAAACCKATTGGYCTGGGAGCTAGGGATACTTTAAGATTGGAAGCTGGACTATGTCTTTATGGTCATGACATAAATGAATCAACAACCCCAATAGAAGCAAAYCTTAAATGGGCAATTTCTAAAAGAAGAAGAAAAGAAGGTGGATTTGTGGGCTACACTAAAATTAGATCAGATATGAACGGTAGACTAACTCGATTAAGAGTCGGTGTTAAACCTGAAGGAAAAATTATAGCAAGAGAAGGAGTTAAGATTTTTTCTAAAGATGATCAAGAAATTGGATYAATTACAAGCGGCACTTTCGGTCCAAGTGTTAACAGTCCTATAGCTATGGGTTATGTAAAATATGATTTTTCAAAACCCGGCACAAAAATCATTTTGGAAGTTAGAGGAAAAAAATATGGTGCTAAAATATCTGAACTTCCATTTTATAAAAAAAGTTATGTGAGATAAAAAATGAGTAATAAAAAGTTTTCAAAACAACATGAGTGGGTTTCTGTAGAAGGAGATGCAGCGACGATTGGTATAACAAAACATGCTGCGGAAATGTTGGGTGATATAGTGTTTGTAGAATTGCCCAAAAAAGGAAAAAATGTTGAAAAGGAAGGYCAAGCCGGAGTTGTTGAATCCACAAAAGCTGCGAGCGATGTTTATGCACCTATTTCTGGTGAAGTTGTTGAAACCAATCAATCAATTATTGATAATCCTTCAAAAATTAATTCTGATCCAGAAAATGAAGGATGGTTTTTTAAATTAAAAATTAAAGATAAATCTGAGATAGATACTCTAATGAATAAAGAAGAATACGATAAATTTGCAAAAGAAAGTAGCAACTAAATGCTTAAAAATGCYCAAAAAGATTTTATTAAAAGACATATTGGTCCTTCCGAGACCGAACAAGAAAATATGCTTAAAGAACTAGGTTTTAAAAATTTAGATGACTTAATATCTAAAACTGTTCCTGAAAAAATCTTGTTAAAAGAAGATTTAAGTATTGGTGATCCAAATTCAGAATATAAAGCACTTAGAAAATTGAAAGATATTTCAAAAAAAAACAAAGTTTATTCAAGTTTTATTGGAATGGGATATTATGGAACCTACACTCCATATGTAATACTTAGAAATATCTTAGAAAATCCAGGTTGGTATACATCGTACACTCCTTATCAACCAGAAGTCGCTCAAGGTCGACTTGAAATGTTGATGAATTTTCAACAAATGATCATCGATTTAACGGGCATGGAAATTGCGAATGCATCTCTTTTAGATGAAGGTACTGCAGCAGCAGAAGCTATCGCCTTAAGTTATAGAATAAGCAAAAAAAATATAAAAAAAGTTTTTGTATCTAAAAACTGCCATCCGCAAACAATTGATGTAATCAAAACTAGAGCAGAGCCTTTAGGCTTAGATATAATCGTAGGAAATGAGGATRAAGATATAAATARCGATATAGTTTGCGGAATTATTCAATATCCAGGAACATTAGGCGATATAAAAGATCCAAGCCAAGCAATAAGCAAGATTCATAAAAATAATGGAAAAGCAGTGCTAATTTGTGATTTGCTAGCATTAACCAAATTAAAAACACCTGGCGAATTAGGAGCCGATATTGCAGTAGGCAGCTCTCAACGCTTTGGTATTCCAATGGGCTATGGTGGRCCTCATGCTGCATTTTTTGCAACAAAAGACGAACATAAAAGAGCAATGCCAGGAAGAATAGTCGGTGTTTCAGTTGATAGACATGGCAATAAAGCTTTTAGATTAGCTCTTCAAACTAGAGAGCAACACATAAGAAGGGACAGAGCCACAAGTAATATTTGTACAGCTCAAGCTTTACTAGCAATAGTTTCTGCGGCTTTCGCTATTTATCATGGTCCTAAAGGAATTAAAAAAATAGCTGAAAGCRTTTCACAGCTGACAAAAAATTTTGCAGACAAGTTAAAACAATCAGGCTATGAACTTTATTCAGATAACTTTTTTGATACCRTTGCTATAAAAACRTTCGATAAAACTGAAAAAATTTACAAAAACGCTTTAGATCAACATGTAAATATTAGAAAAGTAAATTCAGAGATGCTTGCAGTTTCCTTTGATGAAAGAAAAAATGTTTATAGAGCTAACCAATTACTAAAAATTTTTAATTGTGCTGAAACAATTAAAGAAACAATGAATGAAAGTTTATCTAATTTACCAAAAAATTTATTAAGAACTTCAACTTATTTAGATCATCCAGTTTTTAATAGTTACCATTCCGAAACTAAAATGCTTAGATATTTAAAAAAATTGGAAGACTCAGATATTGCTTTGAATAGATCAATGATTGCACTTGGCTCATGTACAATGAAACTAAATTCAGTTTCTGAAATGACTCCAGTTACGTGGAGAGAGTTTTCACAACCACATCCATTTACTCCAGTTGAACAAATGGATGGATATAGAATTTTATTTACAGATTTAAAAAATTGGTTGAGATCAATAACAGGATTTTCTGGTGTTTCTCTTCAACCAAATGCAGGAGCCCAAGGAGAGTTTGCAGGTCTTATGGTTATTAGAAAATTTCATGAAAAAAACGAAGAAACAAATAGAAATGTGTGCTTGATACCAAATTCTGCACATGGAACAAATCCAGCAAGTGCTCAAATGGTTGGAATGAAAATTGTAGTGATTGATTGTGACAAACATGGAAATATTGATTTTAAAGATCTTAAAAAGAAGGTTGAAGAAAATTCAGAAAACCTTGGAGCTTTGATGGTTACTTATCCATCGACACATGGAGTTTTTGAAGAAAAAATTACAGATATTTGTGATTTAATTCATAAACATGGTGGTCAAGTTTATATGGATGGAGCAAATTTAAATGCACTTGTTGGTATTGCTAAACCAGGAAARTTTGGTCCTGATATTTGTCATATTAATTTGCATAAAACTTTCTGTGTACCTCATGGAGGAGGAGGACCTGGCATGGGACCGATAGCTTGCAGAAATCATTTAGAAATATTTTTACCTAAACATGAAATAATAAAAGACTGTGGACCAGCAACAGGGATAGGAGCAGTATCAGCTGCTCCCTGGGGAAGTGCTAGCATTTTAACTATTTCATGGATGTATATTAAAATGATGGGATCAGAAGGGTTAAAAAAAGCTTCTCAAGTTGCAATTTTAAATGCGAATTATATTGCTCATAAACTAAAAGATCATTTCCCAATTTTATACAAAGGTARCAAAGGTAATGTTGCCCATGAGTGTATTATTGATATTAGAAAATTAAAAAATGAAACAGGAATAACCGAGGAAGACATTGCAAAAAGATTAATTGACTTCGGTTTTCATGCACCAACAATGTCATGGCCAGTTGTAGGAACTATGATGATTGAACCCACAGAAAGTGAAAATTTATCAGAAATAAATAGATTTTGCTCAACACTTAAAAAAATCAAAGAAGAAATTGATAAAATTCAATCAGGMGWATTYGATAAAATTGATAATCCRATWAAAAATGCTCCACATACCCATGTTGAATTAGCYTCAAATAAATGGAATCATAAATACGAAAGRGAAGAAGCTGCATATCCATCAGAATTTTTAAAAACATTTAAATATTGGCCTCCAGTAGCTAGAGTGGATAATGTATACGGAGATAAAAATTTATTTTGTTCTTGTCCATCAATGGATGAATATAAAAATACTGCAKCGTAAAATTAAATGAAAAAGCTTTTAGGGATCTTGATTCTGGGTTTGTTGTGTTAGGATCTAAAATTATAAAAGTATAATAAATATGACTGATATGGTAAYTACAAAGTTCAAAACAAAAAATTATGTCTGAGAAACTTGTTACAAAGCTTTCTAAAAGAAAATGTTTTACATTGAGTGAAAATGATACATTAAAAACAGTAAGCGAAAAACTTCAAAAACACAATATTGGYGCCATGCCAGTATTAAGCACACAAGACAACARTGTAATTGGAATTGTTTCTGAACGTGACCTTGTTCGATATATTTTTAATGATGAATTTAAAAACGATCTTTCAGTTACTAAAATAATGTCAAAAAATTTAATTACTTGCAATCTAAATACTTCTGTAACTGAACTAATGGAAATAATTACTAATAATAAAATCAGACATATTCCTATAATGGAAGAAAAAAAGCTTTTAGGCATRRYTTCTATTGGTGATGTGGTAAATTATATTATCRATCAGTATAAAGAAGAAAATCAATATTTAAGAGATTTTATAAATAAGCATTAAAATTTTAAAATTACGAATTAATATGAAAAAGCTTTTAGCGAYYWTGGTTCTGGGTTATAGAATTATGTGGGATAACTTGTAACAGACTTGTAACTAGAGAGATAAATCAAGTTTGAGAGTAGTATGAACAAARAAAAAGCAAGTAAACTCTGGAAAATTATTCAGGCAGCTGGTGWTTATTTACKGMRYTAGMSKASMMYMYWAMMKCACACTACCTCGCACTAGCTCACACTAACAAACTCATCAAAGTCTTATCTAAGAAAAAGTTATTACAGTTGTTGGTTTATTCCAGTAAGAAAAAAACAAGTGTAGTTAATTTGAAGTTAAATTTGTTTAGGACTCTTGACGCAACTCTAGAGGTAAGTAGTATCAATGTTAAATGAAAGGATTTTTTGTTAGCTAATTGATTTGTAATCAGAGTATATTTCTAATACTGGACTTAGAAAATTTAAAACAAACAAAGAGTAGATTTATCAGCAAAAGATAATGTTATATAGTAGATCTATAATAAAAATTATAGGCAATGAAACTGCTGGCGTATATTAATTTTATTGTTTTGATTCGAAGGATATTAAATTATGAAAAAATTTATAATTTCTATAGATCAAGGAACTACTTCAAGCAGAGCAATCTTATTTAATTTAAAAGGTGAGTCAGTTTATGTAGCACAAACTGAATTCACACAATATTTTCCAAAAGATGGTTGGGTTGAACATGACCCAAATGAAATTTGGGGCACAACATTAAAAGTATTAAAAGATGTAATTAAAAAAAGCAAAAAATTAAAAGGTAAAGTTCTTACTATAGGAATAACAAATCAAAGAGAGACAACTATTCTATGGGATAAAATAACTGGCAAACCAGTTTACAATGCAATTGTTTGGCAAGATAGAAGAGCATCAAATTATTGTAAAAAACTTATTAAACAAAAAAAAGAAACTATAATTTATAATAAGACCGGTCTTCTTATCGACGCTTATTTTTCAGCAACAAAAATAAAATGGATCATAGACAATGTTGCTAAAGCAAGAGAATTAATAAAAAAAAAAAGATTGTTATTTGGAACAGTAGATAGTTTCCTTTTGTGGAAATTAACAAATGGAGTTGAACATGCTACAGACGCTACAAACGCAAGTAGGACGATGCTATTTAATATTTCTACAAATCAGTGGGATCATCAAATCTTAAAGATGTTAAATATTCCAAAAAATATTTTACCTACCGTAAAAGATTGTTCAGCTGATTTTGGTCATACAGATCCTTTATTAACTGGAAAATCTTATCCAATTACTGGAATTGTAGGAGACCAACAATCGGCAACTATAGGTCAATGCTGTTTTGAACCTGGGTCCTTAAAAAGCACCTATGGGACTGGCGCGTTTGTTTTATTAAATACTGGATCAAAAAAAATTTATTCAAAAAATAGATTATTAACTACGATAGGTTATAGAATAAATGGAAAAACTACTTATGCTTTAGAAGGTTCAATTTTTATAGCAGGAGCWGGTGTTCAATGGTTGAGAGATAAAATTAAATTTATTAAAAAAGCTTCAGACACAGAAAAAATCATTAGATCATTAAAATCAAACAAAGGCATATATTTAGTACCTGCTTTTACTGGACTTGGTGCACCTTACTGGGCTGTTAATGCACGAGGTGTTTTATCTGGACTAACAAGAGATACAGGACCAAGTGAAATTGTAAGAGCAACTGTAGAGTCTGTTGCATATCAAACTTTTGATTTATTTGAAGCAATGAAGAATGATGGATTAAGACCAAAAATAATTAAAGTTGATGGAGGAATGGTAAAAAATAGTTGGTTTTCACAATTTTTATCAGACATTTTAAATGTAAAAGTTTTAAGACCAAAAGTTGACGAAACCACWGCTCTYGGAGCAGCTTATATGGCAGGCTTAAAAATTGGAGTTTATAAATCTTTAAAAGACATTTCTAGACAATGGAAAATTGACAAATGTTTTAAGCCAAAAATGAAAAGTAAAAATAGAAAAGAATTATTAAAAGGTTGGTCTCAAGCAATAAGAAAGACATTAACACATTAATAGAATCCATTATTGAAAATAAAAAATTAAAAATTAACTGGTAATATGAAATCAAATTAGAATTACCCAACAAATATTTGGGTAGGAGAACATAGAGTTGATGATTTACATGAACCAACCACCCTAAAACCAGAGACGGGATACATTAAAAAATGGTACCTTAAATCAGGAAAGGAAAAATATTATGAAGTGGGCTCTTGTAGTTTATTTTATGACTGTTAGTGGTTGGCAATCTGCGGAGACACTTGGTAAAGACAAACTAGGTTGGGGTAGTATGGTGTATGAAACCTACCAACAATGTTCTTCTCAGGCCAGAATGTTTAATACTAATCGAGCTACAATGTTTAAGGAAGATCCCGAATATGGAAGGCGCGTAAAAGCAAAGTGTGAGCGTGTAGAGAAATAATTTACTAAAACATGGAGAAGGTGAAGGGTAGTATTTTTTACACTAACATTAT
>NVSV01000047.1:0-7981 GCA_002732835.1 Candidatus Pelagibacter sp. | reverse complement strand
GAATAACTGATGTCTTCTTTTATTTTTGCTCCTGCTTTTGAATAATCCTCATCCTTAAAACATCTTGTCTTAGAAGGTTGGACAAAAACTTGCAAATTAGGAAATTTATTAGTTAATGTTTGTATTTGATTAGGAGTGAGAGGAGTTCGGTTCTCGTCAATACGCGCTTCTCTTATAATAGATATTATAGGATATTTTTTCACTATTAATTTGAATGACCATATTTTTTTAATCTGATGTCGCTCGTTCTCGCATGTGCCTCCATACCTTCTGCTCTAGCAAGCCTTGCTGCCGTTGCTCCTACAATTTTATTTGCATCTTTACTCATTCTTTGAAAAGTGAGACATTTAATAAATTTTCCAACATATAATCCACCTGTATATCTTCCAGCACCCTTAGTTGGTAAAATATGATTGGGCCCAGAACATTTATCTCCATAGGCAACAGTTGTTTCTTCACCTAAAAATAACGATCCATAGTTTTTTAATCTTTTTAACCACCAATCTAAATTTTCGGCGTGTACTTCTAAGTGTTCTGGAGCATATTTGTCACTTACAGTTGCCATTTCTTCACTCGTATTACAAAGCACTACTTCACCAAAATCTCTCCATGCAGGTTCCGCACTACTTTTGGGGCCATCCGGTAATTCTTTAATTAACTCTGGAACTAAAATGTCTCCTAACTTTGGCGCCAGATCTAAAATTACAGGTTTTAAATCTTCAACGAATCCTTTTCCGTGCCAAGGATTATTAAAAACTACAGCGACCGAAACCATGACCACTGGCTCTTTAGCCTCTTTACCGCCTTCAATAAAAGTTTTGTCTACAAACTTTGTAAATTTTCTTAGATTTAAATTCATTTATTTTGCTCTATGTTTAAAACTATCTCTTCTAAAACTGTATAATGCTTTAGGATCTACATTAACATTAATCACAGCAGCCTTATTACATTTTAACGCAGCTTTCAACGCTTCATTAACTTCGGAAACTTTGTTTACGTCGAAACCTATTGCGCCATAAAGTTGAGCGACTTTATCAAACGGTGGGTTAATTATGTCAGCTCCGATATATCTTTTTCCAAAAAAATCTTTTTGATAAGCTTTTTCCGCCCCCCAACTATTATTGTTCATAACAATAGTAATAGTATTAATTCCATATTGTACAGCTGTACTTAATTCAGAAATTGTCATTCCAAAACCTCCATCTCCCATTAAACTAACCACAGTTTTATCTGGGCAAGCAACTTTGACGCCTAATCCACAAGCAAAAGAAAAACCAACCAACCCAAAATCTAAAGGAGTAAACAAAGAAGGAGGGTTATAGTATTCTAGAGCATCAGTTGCTTGAAGACAAAGTGTTCCAGCATCTAAAGTAATTGCTGAATTTTTTGGTAGCACTTTTCTTAGCTGTTTAAATATACCAGCAGGTTGTATAGGAAACTTATTTAAAGATTTGTCTTTATCTCTTTTATTTAAAAAATTATTTCTTTCTTTTAAATAATTATTTGTCCAATTTTTTRCATTCAATATARTTTTTTGTTTTTTTATTTCTTTATATAATTGTTTGGTTGCTATTGCAGCATCGGCATGAATGCCAACAGAAATTGGAAAGTGTCTGCCTAACATTCTTTTTTCTAATTCTACTTGAATAATTTTAGCTTTTTTATTTATGTTTTCATAAGAATAAAAGGTTGAATTAAATCCAAGTCTTGTACCAAGTGCAATAATTACATCAGCTTGCTTAACCAATTTTGAGGCTACTGGATYTCCTCTAGGACCCATCTGTCCTGCATTTAATTTATGATTAAAAGGAATAGCATCCCCATGTCCTGCCGAAGTTACTATAGGAATATTTAATAATTCAGCTAGTTTAACTACTTCTTTGTATTTTCCTGAATATTTTATTCCGCCACCAGCAATAATTACAGTTTTGCTTGATGTTAAAATTATTTTTGTAGATTTTTTAATATCATTATTATTTGCTTTTAAAAAACTTTCAGATTCATAAGATTTTTTACTTTGATTGATATTAARTTTAGCTTTTGCTGCTAAAATATTTCTTGGTAAATTTAATTGYACCGGACCTCTTCTTGGAGACATTGCTAAATTAAAAGCTTTGCTAAAAATTTTAGGAATTTKTTTTGTATCTTTAATAGTCCACGTTTTTTTAGTGATTGGTTTAAATAAAGATTGTTGATCAAGRCCTTGAAAAGCATCTTGAACTTTATCTTTTGTAGAATATGAACCTGCAATTGACACCACCGGTGAAAACGCAGCCGCAGCTTGCGCAATTCCAGTTACAAGGTTTGTTKCTCCAGGACCATTTTGTCCTGCAAGAATTACTCCAGGTTTATTTGATGCTCTAGCATAACCGTCAGCCATGTGTGCACCAGTTCTTTCATCTCTAACACCAATAAATTTTATTTTTTTTTCGTGGTAAAGGGCATCAAACATTTCCATAGTCGCAGAGCCAATTAAACCAAAYACATGTCTAACCTTTTCTTTCTTTAAAGACTGAACAGCTGCTTGACCCCCGGTTAAATTTTTTGAGGTTTTTCTTTTTTTAGTTTTAATCACGAAACTTTYTTAACTTTAGTGTCTATATCATCTTTGAAATGAGGCATTACTTTTTCTGTAAAMATYTTAATRCTTTTCATRYAATCYTCATGTYTAACYCCTGGAAAATTTGACCAGACTTGTAAGTTTTGTAAGTTTAGTTCAGATTTAAGCTCTTTTATTTTTTCAATAACATATTCTGGAGTTCCAAAAAGCATGTTACGTTTATGAAGAAAATCATAACTCAATAAATCTAATTTATCTTTAGTGACTGGTAGTTCTTCGCCAGGATTCATGTGATTACCTAGACCTCTCCAGTGACAAACCCATCTCATGTAATTAACCATCTGTTCACCAGCTTTTTCTTTTGCTTCTTCCATAGAGTCAGCAACAAACATATCTCTAACTAATGTTACGYCTTCTCCAAGTGGAACATTTCTTTTTTCTGATTCAGAACGAGTATTTTTGTAAGCTTCAAATTTAATTTTTAAGGCTTTTACAGGTGGTATCCACATAATGATATTTATTCCATTTTTTGCCGCCCATTCTATAGATCTTATTCCATCAACAACTTGATGTATTGGAGGATGAGGCTTTTGATAAGGTTGRGGAATAACACTTATTTTTTTCAATGTATTATTTTTTAAATCCATAAATTCTTCATTAGGCGGACTCATATCGTGCTGCCAAACAAAGTTTGGAGATGGGTAAGTATAAAATTCTCCTTTATGAGAGAAGAATTTTTCAGTCCACGCCTTTTTTAATATTGTTAAAGTTTCTTCGAATAATCTAAAATTTTTTGCCTGATCCTTTAAATCAGCTTCCACATTCATATGGATAGCTTCACGGCCATATATTCCTCTGCCAACACCCACATCAACTCTTCCTTTTGAAAGTTGATCAAGTGTAGCTATATCTTCTGCTAATCTTATTGGGTTATGAAAAGTAATTATATTAGCAGCCTGTCCAATTCTAATATTTTTTGTTCTWGCMGCWRYRTCWGTKCCKARCAYTARAGGATTKGKACAASAYTCCATTCCTTCRTGRTTAAAATGATGYTCRGTAAACCAAAYAGAATTCCARTTATTTTKATCGCARTAWGTTGTTATGTCTTTGGCTTCATTTAGAACTTCTGAAAAGGGTTTTTTATTCCAATTAGTAGTATTACAAAAGTAGCCAAACTTCACTTTGCCTCCTTTAAATATTCAATTTAAAAACGACCGATCCCACTTTCGTACCTTGAATAATCCTTTAATTACGACGAGTTATGTATCGTCTAATCTCTTAATATCAAAATTATAAGGGAAATCCAGAAATGTTGCAACAAAGTTGCACCTTTTAAAGATCGTGATAATTATATTATTAGCAAATTACCTAATATGGATACRAGAARGGGAGCATTTTGAAAAACAATAAAAAAATCAAGATTCATGTTAAAAATAACCATTGGGCACCAGGAATTTTTCCAACTGACGCCGAAGGTGARAAAAACTTTACAATAACCAAATCTCATTTTGAYAAAGCTCTTGAAAAATTTCCCGAAGYTAAAGAAAAAATAGAAATTTTTATTGATTGGGATGAAGAAAATTTTAATTCATCAATGTTAGATTCTGATATTTTAGTTGCTTGGAATTTTCYAACATCAAATCTAAAAAAAATTGCTCCAAACTTAAAATGGATTCATTGTATTGCAGCTGGAATTGAACATTTATTACCTTTGGACTGGATGTATGATAAATTAGTATTAACTAATAATAGCGGAGTACATTCTAAAAAAGCAGGCGAATATGGTTTAATGAGTGTTTTAATGCTCCAAAACCACATACCAAAAATCATTACAAATCAAAAAAATAAAAAATTTGTATCTTTATTTAGCAATCCAATTGCGGGGAAAACAATCGTTGTAGTTGGTACGGGTTCTCTGGGATCATCAATGATAAAACTTGTTGCTCCTCTTGGAGCAAATATTATTGGAGTAAATAGAAAAGGTGGAATGGTTGAAGGATGTTCAAAAGTTGTTACTACAGAAAAAATTGATATTGTTTTGCCAGAAGCAGATATTTTATACCTTGCTCTTCCAGAAACACCAGATACTAAAAATCTAATTAATCGTAAACGATTAAATTTACTTAAACCTTCTTGTGGCGTTGTTAATATTGGTAGGCAATCTGCAATAGATTATGAAGCATTATGTGAAAAACTAAATAATAAAGAATTAGCCGGTGCAATACTTGATGTTTTTACACACGAACCAATTGAAACTAGTTCAAAACTTTGGAACACACCAAATCTTGTAATAACACCCCATGTATCTTCCGATGATCATGGAAGTTACGTGAAAATGACACTTGATTTATTTATCAAAAATTTAAARCTTTTTATTTCAAATAAAGAACTTCTTAATCAAATTGATAAAGATTTAGGTTATTAAGAATTTTTAACGTTGGTATTCAACAAATTTTTTTAAAGAGTTATTTAAAAATTTTTCATAAATGACGCTCTTATTTTTAACTTTTAAGTACCCATTTAAAAAGGATTGGCTCATTTTAAAATCATAAGATGGTTCAAAAAAGAAAGGAATAGACATTCTTTTTGATTTATTCCAAAGAACTCTATGATTTGTKGCYTTAAAYTTTCCTTTRCTTAAATATTCAAGAGCTAGTCCAGTATTCACAACTAATGCATTTTTGTTAAATGGCACATTATGCCATTTTCTATTTTTTCTATTTTGAACYTGCAAACCACCTTGTTTGTCTTGATAAAGAATTGTGAATATTCCGCTATCAGCATGAGTTTCGCATCCTAATGCCATACCATCTTGTTTAGATATTTCCACAGGATTTGATTGGTTAGGGTAATAATTAAATCTTAAAGTACTTAAAGTTTTAAGCCTTGAAAAAACAAGTTTGGAATTATTTATATCTTTATTATAAAGTTTAATAATACTTTTAAACAAAGTTTCTCCTAAGATAAAAATTTCAGCAAAATATTTTGCTARWATTTTAATWGATTTTTTATCAAAAGATTTGTTTAGATTTATATATTCAATATATTGTTTTTTTTTAATAGCCGCATATTTTTTAGTTACTTTTAAATCACCTATATCTAAACCTTCTTTACCATTAACATCATTTGGAAAATAACCTCTATAGATATTTTTGTTTTTATAATTCCATTTTTTTGGAGCTAATTTTYTTTTATTATTSTCAGATGAATTAAAAAATTTATTACCCACATTACAAATATTTTTAATATTTTTTTTATTTATTCCATGTCCAGTAACTTGAAAAAAGCCAATATTAACGCAAGCTTTTTTAATTTTATTAATGGTCTCAATTGATTTATTTGAATTAAAATCTTGATTAACTAATGGAGAAATATCGATAGTAGGAATTAAATTTTTAGTCATTTATCTTAAAGGTTTTTCTGTAACAATATATTGGTCTTTGGCTTTTTCACGGATGAAAATATAAATACCACCAAATACTATTAAAAACATTCCAATGAATGTATTTAGATTAGGTATTTCATTAAAAAAGAACCAGCCACTAAGAGTGGACCATATTAATATTGAATATTCAAATGGCGATACTACAGACGGCGATCCTATTCGATAAGCTGTGAACAGAAGTATAAATGCAGCAGAAGCCGTAATACCTGTAATAATCATAAATATCATAGAAGTTTCTAGACTAGAGAACCATTCACGAAAAATAAATTGTGAAGCCGGATGATCGATTGTGTTGTATTGACCATCACCAATTAAGAAATAAAAAATCAAACTAAAAATTATTGCGCCAAAATAAAATGTGAATGTTTGTGTATATACACTATCTTTATCTGAAGTTTTTTTTATGATTATBATGGATAATGAGTAGCAAAATGCACAMAAAATAGGTAATAAACTTAGATAATCAAAATTACTAAAGTCAGGATTTAATATTACATATACGCCAATAAAACCAATTATAACAGCAAACCATCTTCTAGGTCCTATTTGTTCTTTTAAAAAAAACTTTGCAAATATTGTAATTAAAAAAGGACTAACAAAAAATAAAGCAGTAGCCATAGCTAACGGCATTATTGATAGTGAAATATAAAAAGAACTAAACCCAAAAAAGAAAAGTATTACCCGACAAAAAGTTAAGAGAGGATATTGAGTTTTAAATACAATTGGTCTTTTTGTTAATTTTAAAAACAATAAAATAATTATGAAACTTACTAAAGTTCTTATTAAATAAACTTCATACAAAGACACGAAACTAAAAATGTGTTTCATAATTGTATCTTGTGCTGAAAAAACCAACATTCCCACTAAGATAAAAAGGATGGCTTTAGGATTATTATTTTTCATGGATACTTGCTGGACCTATATCAAATTTTTTATCTTCTTTATATTTTTTTAATGATGTAGAATTAAATTTATGATTTCAGAAGAAGACAAGATAATGTTGGAGACCCTTTATTGGTGGGGCATACCAACTTTATTTAGATGCAAAAATGATCCTGACCCAAAAAACTGCGACATTGCTCTAGTAGGAGTTCCTCATAGCACTGGCAATGGGACAACAGAAAGAGATCAACATTTAGGTCCAAGAGCTGTAAGAAATATTTCAGCCATGTTAAGAAGATCTCATCTTCAATATGGTATTGATCCATGGAAACAAAATAAAATTCATGATTTAGGCGATGTTCCTTTTCCTGAAGCAAATGATAATGAAAAATGCATTGAGAGAATTTCAAGTTTTTATGATCATATCGAAAAAGCTGAAAAGCCAGTTGTATCTATTGGAGGTGACCATTCGATAACTGGTGGAATATTACAAAGTTTAGCAAAAAAAAATTCAAAATTAACTAAAGGTAAAAAAATTAGCATGGTTCATTTTGATGCACATACAGATTGTTATGAAAAATTAGATCATTTTTTAGGTGCAAAAAAATCAGCAGCACACTGGGCTTCTTATCTTGTTAAACAAGGAAATGTTGACCCAGCAACAAGTACACAAATTGGTATAAGAGGAAATCCTAGAACCTTAGATTGGCTGCAGGCTAGCTATGACATTGGTTATCAAGTTATAACTATGGAAGAATATAAAGACCTTGGTCATGAAAAATCCTCTAAGATGATTTTAGATAGGTTAGGAGACAATCCAATTTACATTACTTTTGATTTAGATTGTTTAGATGCAACAGTTGCTCCRGGAGTAGCAAATATAGAATCTGCTTTTAAAGGATTTAACATAGACGAAGTAAGAAAACTAATACAAAGTCTTAAAGGCAAAAATATAATAGGTGGAGATGTTGCTTGTTTGATGCCAACAAAAGATAATCCAAATCAAATTACTTCAATGGTAGCTTCTGCTGTAATGTTTGAAATTATTTCTCTTATAAGTATTAATCTAAATAAATAATGAAAAAGCTTTTAGG
>NVSV01000046.1:0-8108 GCA_002732835.1 Candidatus Pelagibacter sp. | reverse complement strand
TTTGAATTGGTTAGAAGACGTTCACATGGGATATGAAGAAGATCGACCCGCTGTTTTTTGCAGAAATGCTAATGGCTGGGTTACTATTCCAAAAAAAATAAAGTTACCTGATAATCAACAGGATAGGGATATGATTGCAAGAGAACTTTTAGTTAAATTTCAAATGTCTCCGAACCATCCTCTGGTAGATTTAAAAAAAGCTTATAGAAAATTTTAAGAGTCTAATCAAAAAAACAACTCTGGGTTGCTTTTCATTTAAAAAATTGTTAACAATTGAGTTTTTTATCATTGTGCTCCAGGTCAGTATAAATAGAATAGCCTTGTTTTGTTATAACAAACAATAGGGAGGTTAGACATGGATAACGAACTAACGGCTCTAACAACTATATTTACAGAATTTTACTACTGGATAACAGTAGTACTTATGTTTTTAATTCACGTAGGATTCTGTATGTATGAAGTTGGAGCTTCTCGTTACAAACATCACCAACATACCTTAATGAAAAACACTATGCTGATACCTTTGGTAACTGTGACGTTTTTTTTATTTGGTTGGTGGATATACTGGGCGTTACCAAACGGACCAGGCCTAGCAACATCAATTATGCCCGATGTAGGTTCAGGTTTAATTTTAGGTGGTGGATTTGGAGCAAATGAAATTGCCAATCCTACAAATGCTTTAATGGCAGTTAATCTTGGTGATCATTTCTACGGAGTGTTCTGGGCTGCGTTCTTACTATTTTCTTGGACYGCTGCTTCAATCGTCTCTGGWGCWGTRATTGAAAGAATTACAACWTTTGCWTTTGGAATTTGYGCAATTGCAATTGGATCTGTATTTTGGWCAATTGAYGCTGCTTGGGGATGGCACTTTGATGGYTGGATGCTAAAATTATTAGGGTACCATGATGCATATGCTTCAGGTGTAATTCACGCTATAGCGGGTGGTTTTGCATTAGGTATTCTTATCGTWTTAGGACCAAGAATAGGTAAATTCTCATCAAGTGGTGAGCCAAGAAATATTGGACCAAGAAATCCTTGGTTAGTAGCAATTGGATTGTTTCTAATTTTTACAGGYTTCTGGGGTTTTTACGCAGCYTGTAATATACCAATATATAATCTAGGACCTGAGTATGGAATGGAAGGTGTAACATACTTTACTGCAACAAACATTTATTTAACTCCTACTACACTTAGTGGTATTACAATGAACTTCTTGATGTCRTTATCAGGAGGATTTTTGGCTGGATATCTGATTTCGAAAGGAGATCCTTTCTGGACATATTCAAGTGGACTAGCGGGTATAATATGCTCTTCTGCAGGAAATGACTTATATCATCCAATACAAGCATTGGTCATAGCAATGGTTGGTGTTGTTGTTGCATACAAAATGCATTACTGGGTTGAGCGTAAGTTCAAAATCGATGATGCAGTTGGTGCGGTAGCAGTACACGGTTACGCTGGTTTTGCAGGGCTTATAATCTGTGGATTTGTTCTATGGGGATATCCRTCATCTGGATACAATGTTGGAACAATGTGGGTTGGAACTGATTATGCTCCAATCAATCCTTTAGGAATGTTCATAGGTGCTTTAATAATGTTTTTCGTGCTTGGAATGTTTCCAGGCTGGATCATAGCTAAAATACTTCATGGAATGGGTAAACTAAGAATTCCAAGAGAAGTAGAATTAGCTGGATTAGACTACGAAATATTGGAAGCTGCTAAAGATGATGAAAAAGCAGTTTCATCAGCAAGCAGGTAAAGGAGGAANNTATGNNNACTGTAACAAACTGGATAGATCATTTAAGCGCCGCTGAAGTTCAAGGTGCAATATATCCTGGTGCAGGATCAACAGAAGGTCTGTTAGTACTTCTTGGTTTTGTAATATGGATTGGATGGCACATAATTGCTGCTAAGCAAGAGTCTAGCAAGTTAGCAAAACTTGCAARACRAAGGCAYGGTCCAAATGACTGGAAAAGCAATGTTACCGATGGGYAATAATTRAATAAAATTNAAGGGCGCGCTAAGTACGCGCCCTTTTTTTTTATATGGAAGATCAAAAATCAGACAACAATCCAAATAAAATYCCTAGTAGAATGGCTAGACTAGCATGGCCCAAAGCAAAATATGGAGTTATAATTGCAGTAATCGTTATAATAGTTRTTAATATAATTTATTATAAAGATTTCTTTTTATCTTTATTTAAATAAAAATATGCTAAAATATTTATGACAAAAAACTTAGCTACWATTGCTNAAAAAAAAAAAATTAARTATTTTTTAATCAGTTTTGTTGACTTATTCGGTGTCCTTAGATCAAAATTAGTTCCTTCCCAAGCTATAAGTGAAATGCAAAAAAATGGAGCAGGTTTTGCTGGTTTTGCTACTTGGTTAGATATGACCCCTGCAGATACTGATATGTTTGCAATACCTGATACGAATAGTTTAATTCAATTGCCTTGGAATAAAGAGGTAGGATGGTTGGCTTCAGATTTATGGATGAAAGGTAAACCTGTAAAAGCTTCTCCCAGAGTAATTCTTAAAGAACAAATAAAAAAATTAGATAAAAATAATTTAAAAATGAAATCTGGTGTTGAATGTGAATATTTTTTAATTTCACCTGATGGATCTAAAATTGCAGATCCTAGAGATATTCAATCAAAACCTTGTTATGACCAATCGGCATTGATGCGTAGATATGAGTTAATAAAAGAAGTTTGTGATAGTATGATTGAATTAGGTTGGAACCCTTATCAAAATGATCATGAAGATGCGAACGGTCAATTTGAAATGAACTGGGATTATRACGATTGTTTAGTCACTGCAGACCGCCATGTTTTTTTTAAATTCATGGTAAAAAAYCTGGCAGAAAAACATGGATTACGCGCAACATTTATGCCAAAACCTTTTGAAAAACTTACTGGTAATGGTTGTCATGCCCATATTTCTTTATGGAATGGTAAAATAAATAAATTTTTAGATATGGGGGATAGATATGGTCTGAGTAAACTTGCATATAACTTCTTGGGAGGTGTAATGAAGAATGCTGAATCTTTATCAGCTTTCTTTAATCCCACAATAAACAGTTACAGAAGAATTAATGCACCACCAACAACATCGGGAGCAACATGGTCTCCTAGTAGTATTTCTTATTCTGGTAACAATAGAACTCACATGATTAGAATACCCGATCCAGGGAGATTTGAATTAAGACTTATAGATGGTTCTGCTAATCCATATTTGCTACAAGCAGGTATAATTGCAGCAGGTCTTTTCGGAATGAACAATAAATCAGATCCAGGAGAACCATTAACGTGTAATATGTATACAGATTCCAAAAATTATCCAAACTTAGCAAAACTGCCTAATGACCTAGAAGATTCTTTGAGCAAATTGGATGACAATAAACATTTAAAAGAAGCTTTTAGCGAAGAAGTTATTAACAGTTATATAAAATTGAAAAATCAAGAAATTGATGAATTTAATAAAGAAGAAGTTTTTGATAAAAAAAAAGATATAACTGATTGGGAAAAAAATAACACCCTTGATTGTTAGCTTAAATGAAAGCAACCAATCAAAAAGACCTGTGGTTARTTTCTAATATAATTGAAAATAAAAACTATAATTTCTCAAAATCTGAAATATTAAAGTTTCTTCCTGAAAAACTAATTGATGAAGCTATCAAATCTATTTCTTCTTGGAATAGTTATAGTCCAACTCCACTTGTAAGATTAGATAAACTTAGCTCAATACTTGGTTTAAAAGAAATTTATTATAAAGATGAATCTAAAAGATTTACTTTAAAATCATTTAAAGCATTAGGTGGCGCTTTTGCAGTTGAAAAAGTTGCAAATGGCAGAAAAAACATAACTGTAGCAACAGCAACAGCGGGTAATCATGGTCGATCTGTAGCTTGGGGTGCCCAGAAATTAGGTTTAAATTGCAAAATATTTATCAGTGAATACGTGAGTGAGTCTAGAGCTGATGCTATGAGAGAGTTTGGTGCTAATGTGGTTCGAGTTAAAGGTAATTATGATAATTCATTAAAAGAATGTATAGCTCAGTCTCAAAAAAATAATTGGGAAATTGTTCAAGACACAGCTTGGTCAGGTTATGAATTAATTCCTCAATATATTATGGCTGGCTATACAATTATGATKAAGGAAATATTTGATCAAATAAATAATGATGTAATATCACATGTTTTTTTACAAGCAGGTGTGGGTGGAATGGCAGGTGCTATGATTGCTGGAATTGCAAAATTTTCAAATTCAATACCAAAAATAATAATCGTTGAACCCRAAGATGCAGATTGTGTACTAAAAAGTATTAAAAATAACGAACCTACAAGAATAAAAGTCGAAAAAGAAAGTATAATGGGAGGAATGTCTTGTGGAGAAGTTTCCAAAGTTGCATGGAATATACTAAAGTTATCTACTAACTATTGCGTAACAATACCTGATACTATGGTTGCAAGAGTCTCTTCATTACTTGCTAACAAAAATTTTTCAAAAAATAAAATCGAAGCTGGAGAATGTGCTACTCCAGGGATTATTGCTCTAAAAGGAATTTGTTTTAACCAAGAATTAAAAAATAAAATTAAATTAAATAAAAATTCAAAAGTTTTAGTCTTTGGYTGTGAAGGCGCCACAGATGAAAAAATGTACAWTAAACTTTTAAAACTTGGAAGCAATACAAAGTAGATCTCTGTTTGTACTAAGTAGCAAAAAGAAATAGTTAATAAAGATTTTMMKKAAAATCTTTATTAACTATTTTAATAATCTTCGATATGTATATATTACGGCAAAAACAATTATTAATGCAGCAATACCTTGTTCTCCAAGGCTGTTAAGCAAACTAATTAAATTTGCGGTAACTTGCAATCCAAAAAAAGCTACGTTCGGACCAAACAATATTTCAGCAATAACAGAGACAGCCAACAAAAGAACCCCAAGTTCTAGAAACTTGTTTAAGTAACCTTTTATCCTAGATATCCAAACACTCAAACYCATAATTCTCCTTTATTAATTCCCTAATTCTACTCTGGTGTAAAATTAGGGAATGTATCTAACCACTGTGCACGAGGTAGGTTTTACAAACTTAATTTGTAGCTATTTGTAAAAATTTAAGATGATTATAGCTGCRATTAATCCAACTATCCCTGCATCACCTAGTCCCTGTACTAGACCTACTATATTATCAGCAATTGCTCCTACAAATGGAACATTTCCACCTAGAAGAGAAACAACGATACCTAGTGCTAGTAAAGCTATTACTACATGAGTAAGACTATTAATCGTGCCAGTCAAACCTGCTATGATTTTCATATTTAGCTCCCTTTTTTTTTGTTTCTACGTTCAGCCACCAAATCACTACTAGTAGCTTTGGCCTATAGTTARCATACTATATATTGATTGAAAGCTAAATTTTACGTTAAAAAACAAGGAAAATARGCGATTCGAGACTATTCTCCAATAAAATGRTGAATAATGATCCTTGAGTGATTCTCTAGTCTATGTTCAAATAAATAAAGTCCTTGCCAAGTACCAAGTAATAATTTTCCAGAATTAATACTTAAAGAAATTTGATTGTTCGTTAAAGCAGATTTAATGTGAGCCGGCATATCATCTTTTCCTTCTGTAGTGTGAACATAAAGCTTATTATCCATTGGAACTAATTTATCAAAGTAGTTTATTAAATCAGTTTGTACATCGGGATCTGCATTTTCCTGAACTATTAATGATGCGCTCGTATGTTGTATGCTTAAATTTAATATTCCTTGTTTAAATTTTGATTCTTTTATCCATTGGATAGTATCATCTGTAAATTCATAAAGTCTTTGACCATTTGTGTTGATTTCTAAATTATAAAATTTTTGTRTCATTTAATTTTYGTTTTAAAATCTATCCCATATTCAGATCTTGRCCCTTTTCTTAAACCAAATGGCCCAGGTATAAATAATGTTAAAGGYCTTGTTCCTGGTTTTAAATCTACTCTGTGATAATTATTGGCAGATCTAAATCCAATATATCCTGGTTGCCTCCAAAATTTTCCAGTTTTTAAAGTTTCCCAATATCCTCCTCGCAAAACGATAGTTATATAAGGACATAAATGATTGTGAACGCCTTCGCCATGGTCATCATCTAACATTTCATGAATTATAATATTAAATGGGAACCATTGGAATCTATGCCTAAACAAAACATAATATCTATTCATCCAAGGTTTAGCTTCATTGTRTTTTRGGTGAGAAGGACCTCGATCTAAGATAAGTTTTTTYCTTCCTAATTTTTCAAGAAGTTTTAGRAACATATTAGTTTAATTTTAATACTGCATTATTTCTAACAATATACATGCTATTATTTAATACATAAGGTCTTGATATTTTTTCGCTATCTATTTTTATAACATCTGTTGATTTTCCAGTTGTAATATTCACTATAATTAATTTTCCATTATTTAGACTTAAATAAATATTATCTTTGGTAACAATAAAACCTACTGGTTTAACATTTTTTTTTTTGTAATTTTTTATTACATCAAAAATATTTGTCATTCTAACAATGTTTCCATTTCTAGCGTCTATCAATACTAGGTACCCTTCTATTGTAACTGTAAAAAGCAGGCCATCAACAAATGTTGGTCTCAAATTTGAGTTTATTGTTTGTTTCCATTTAATAACTCCAGTTCTTTCATCTAAAGCAAAAAACTGATTTTTATTATTAGAAAAATAAATAGAGTTATTTGCGTATATTAAATCAGAATTTTTAAGTGAAAATGAATTTTCATAGATAGCACTACTTTGTGTAGGTGTTTGCCACAACAAATTGCCTGAACTTATATCAATAGCACTAACATCGCCTAGAGTATTAATAAAAATTATTCTATTATCACTTACTATCAACGATAATTTTTGCTGAGATTTAATAAAAGATTTTTCAGTTTTAATATTCCAAATTTCTTCACCATTTTTGATTGAATAACATCTTAATATATTGTCAAAATCAATTACAAAAAATTTATCTTTAAAAATTTTAACTTGGGAATTGAATGGAGAAGTATTATTTTTATACCAAATCAATTCACCATTATTAATGTTAATCGCATAATACTTTGCAATATTGTCCGCAACAATTAAATATTTTTCATTGCTAGTAAAATATAATATTGGCTTTAATTTTTTTTCTGATTTTGAATATATGTTTTTTTTCCATATTAGTTTGGAATTTTCATTAAAATTAAATATAGATCCTTTATTTTCAAAAAAAATTAAACTATTTCTGTTTGTTAACAATAATTCTGGCTGAAAATAATCAAATTGGGTAATTTTTGAAAATTTATATTTGGATACTTTTTTTAGAGATCCTTTAAAATTAACAACACCATTGTTATTGCTCAAATTATTGATAAAACTTTTATTTTTAAAATTATTTTTTAAGTTTATTTTTAAGTTTTTGTTAAATTCTTTTTCATAAATTTTAGATTCTTGAAATATTTCTTTTTCAATTAAAGTGTTTTCGGTTTTTAATTTTTCGGATTTAGACCAAAAGCCTGTAGTGTTATTCAGTGAACAATTAGTGGAAAAGAAAAATATTAATAAAAAAGTAATAGTTTTATTCACCGAAATCTCTACGTAATTTTTTTTGAACCTCTAACTTTATATTTTCGTTACTATTCTCTAAAGTTAGTATTTGATTATAAAATTCTTTGGCTTTTTGTTTTTGATTTTTAGAATAAAAATATTCAGCCATTAAATAGAGAGCATGTGATTTCCATACGCTTTTAGAATTAATCAACGGATTTAAAATACTGATTAAATTATTTTCGGTTTCAAAATCAGAATTAAACAAACCTTTTTTAAAAATTATTAAATTTTTTATTTCTTTATCAAGTTTAACTTCGTTAATTAATATATCAAAATATTTATTAATTTCTTCATTGTTGGATTCAATGTTGTTATCAATTATAAAGTATAATGCTAAAGGCGAGTAAGCTGTATCTTTTTCATTAATTATCTCTATCAACTCTTTTTTTACATTTGCTTTGTTTCCTGAAATATAATTAATAGTCGCACTATTATATTTTTCAGCTATTTTAATTTTTTTTATCTTT
>NVSV01000045.1:0-8133 GCA_002732835.1 Candidatus Pelagibacter sp. | reverse complement strand
GTTACGAAAGATCTCTATTTATAAGAAAATTATATTACAAATTAGCACCATTTATTTTAAGTATTTTTTTTATAACAATTTTTTTTTGGCCCTCAATATATAATATTTATGATAAAGAAAAAAAACCTGCATTAGAAAGCCAAAAAAAACAAAATAAATTTACATTCCAGGGAATTGATGAATTTAATCAACCCTTTTTCCTACATGCAAAAAAATATCAAAAAATAATTAATAATGAAAATAAATTATTATTTGAAAAACCAAAAGCTGAAATAAATTTAAGAGAAGGAAAATGGTTAACAATGGTTGCTAAAGAAGGAATTTTTGATATGGAAAAACAAACTTTAGAATTAATGGGTGATGTTTTACTCTTGCATAGTGATGGACAGCAAATTGATACAAATAATGCAGTAATAGATCTTAAAAAAAGTAAAATTTATGGAAATAAAAGAATCTTTGGAAAAAATAATTAAAACTTTAAAAACAGATTATGAAAATCAATGGAAAAAAATAAACCAAATAAATACTTCTATTAAATTATCTTTAACACTTTCTTTAAATTCGCAAAATTATGATTTAATTAAAAAATTCGAAAAAGAGCTATCAAATTTAGATTTAGTTTCAAATTATTATATTGATAACTTTTCTAGTCTAGTGACAATTTATAAAATAATTTATAATGGTACCCCAGATAAATTTATTCAAGAAATTGAAAACAATGGCTTAAAATTAGATACTTCTTTCGGAATTTGGAGAATTCGATGAAAGATTTAAATCAATTACTACTTAATTTTAATTACAATCAAAATTTTAACTATGATGATTTTTTTGTTAGTAAAAGCAATTATTTTGCCTTTGAGTTAATTGAAAAATGGCCTTATTGGGAAAAAAATATTTTAAATATATACGGAGAAAAATTTAGYGGAAAATCACACCTTGCAAATATTTTTTATAAAAAAAATAAAGGTAAAAAAATATCAGAAAATCAGTTAAACGATGAAATTTTTAAAGAATTAAGACTGCATGAAAACATTATATTAGATGATTTTAATAATAAAACAAATGAAAGAYTGTTATACTCGTTGTTCAATCTCGTAGATAATAATAACAAATATTTATTAATTAATTCTTTAAATCCAATCAATGAAATGAATTTTAATTTAGATGATCTAAAATCCAGATCTAAGAATTGTCTTTTTGCCAAAATCGAAAATCCAGATGATGAATTAATGTTTGCAATTATTTTGAAAAGTTTTTCTGATAGACAGATTGCTATAGATAAAAAACTTATTGATTTTATAATCAAAAGAATTGATAGATCGTATRGTAAAATATCTGATTTTATATATAAGATTGATGAATYAAGTTTAARAAAAAAGAAACCAATAGATTTTAAAACAATAAAGGAAATTTTAAAGGTATAATTTGAACAAATACAGAACACATACATGTGGTGAACTAACAAAGGATCACAAAAATAAAGAAATATCATTATCAGGCTGGATAAATAAAAAACGTGATCATGGAAATCTTTTATTTGTAGATTTAAGAGATAATTATGGGATCACACAATGTGTTATTCAAAAAAGTAATTCTAATTTTAGTCAATTRGAAAAATTACCTTTAGAAACAGTTGTTAAAATTAATGGAAAAGTAGTTGCAAGAAGTACAGATACTATAAATCTAGAAATAAAAACTGGAGAAATTGAAATATCTATATCATCTTTTGAAGTATTGGGTTTTACAAAAGAACTACCTCTTCCAGTTTTTAGTGATCAAGAATATTCAGAAGAGATTAGACTTAAATATAGATTTTTAGATCTGAGAAGAAAAAAAATTCATCAAAACATTATTTTAAGATCTAAAGTAATTTCTTTTATTAGATCTGAAATGGAGAAATTAGGTTTTCTTGAATTTCAAACACCTATTTTAACTTCATCAAGTCCTGARGGAGCTCGAGATTTTTTAGTACCTAGYAGGYTAARCCCAGGAAAATTTTATGCTCTTCCTCAAGCGCCCCAACAATTTAAGCAACTAATAATGRCTGCRGGATTTGACAAATATTTTCAAATAGCACCATGTTTTAGAGATGAAGATGCAAGAGCTGATAGAAGTCCAGGTGAATTTTACCAGCTTGATCTTGAGATGTCTTTCGTAGAACAAGAAGATGTTTTTGAAGTTGTGGAGAAATTAATGATTAACCTTTTTAAAAAATTTTCAACTAAAAAAAAGATTTATGAAAAGTTTCCAAGGATAAAATTTTCAGACGCTATGATGAAATATGGAACAGATAAACCTGATTTAAGAAACCCTCTTTTGATAAATGATATAACTGATATATTCAAGAGAAGCGATGTTAAGTTTGAAATATTTAAAAAATTAATAAAATCTGGATCAATAGTTAGAGCTATAGTTGTAAAAAATACCAAAGRAAAGCCAAGAAGTTTTTTTGACAACATTGATAATTGGGCCAAARAACAAGGAGCATCTGGCCTTGCTTATTTTACTATAGAAAAAGATAAAGAAATAATTGGAAAAGGAMCAGTRGGAAAATTTTTTGCAAGCGRCGCTATCAAAGAAATTATGAAATTAACTTCTGCAGAAGTAGGGGATAGTATTTTTCTATCTTGTGGAAATATACYWGATGTTCAAAAAATACTTTCCCAGGCAAGACATAAAATAGCTAGTGATTTAAATTTAATTGATAAAAACTCCTTTRCATTTTGYTGGRTTGTTGATTATCCAATGTTTGAGAAAGATGAATTAACNAAAAAAATAAAATTTAGTCACAACCCTTTTTCTATGCCTCAAGGAAATGTTAATAATCTAGACTTATCAAAACCATTAGAATTAAAAGCCTACCAATATGATATTGTATGTAATGGTGTAGAATTATCATCTGGTGCAATTAGAAACCATATTCCAGAATTAATGTATAAAYTATTTGCTATAGCAGGATACAATAAAAAAATAGTTAATGAAAAATTCAAAGGAATAATTAGTGCGTTAAGTTATGGAGCACCTCCACATGGAGGCATAGCACCAGGAATTGATCGTATAGTGATGTTGTTAGCCGAAGAAAAGAATATTAGGGAAGTAATAATGTTTCCTATGAATCAAAACGCCCAAGATTTATTGATGAATGCACCATCYGATRTTAGTGATGAGCAACTTAAAGAATTGAATTTAGCTATAAAAAAAAAGTAGAGATTTATTTTTTTCCCTTTAAGTTTATTCTAATATCAGATAAATCAAYTAGCTTTTTTTTGTAATTATTTCTTAWGAACCCTTTACTAGTTATGTTTTTTACCATTTTCAAAAATWGRTTYTGATCATCKGAAATTTCATCAGATTTTTCATCTACGAGTTTATCTGAACCTCCAATTGAAGGTGTGTGAGCTAGATCTTCTCTATTTAAATAAGAAATTGCCAATTCTCTAAAAATATAATCTAGAATCGATGTTGCACTTAAAATTCTATCATTACCATGCACTTTGCCAGATGGCTCAAATTTAGTACTAACATAAGCGTTAACAAATTCATCTAATGGTACTCCATATTGTAGTCCAAGTGAAATTGCGATAGCGAAATTGTTCATTAGAGCTTTTACTAACTCTCCTTCTTTACTAGTATCTATGAAAATCTCTCCTATTTTACCATCCTCATATTCACCAGTGTGCAAATATACTTTATGATTTCCAATGGTAGCTTTTTGGATATAACCCTTACGTCTGTCGGGCATGCTAAATCTTTTACTGGCACTGTCATTTAAGTTTTTTACAAAATTTTGATTGTTTTTTGAAACTGTTTTTGAATYGTTTTGAGGAATTRTATCTAYTTTTTTTAACTCTTTGTCAGCGYTTGCATYTAAAACTTTAGCTTCAAGATTCTTTGTTTTTCTATTATCTAATTTAATATCCAATATTTCAAACTTTCCGTCATCTCTTTTCTCTAAATTTTTTAGCTCAGTTTCATTTATGTCATCTAAATAATGACTTACCTTGAAAGTGCAGTTGTAAYAAGTTTCTACTAAGTATTTTGCCATAGTTTACCTTAAATATTGTTTTTTGAGTCTTTWAATAAATATTGTATATATAAATAAAAATTTTAGTCTAATCTATTTTTTACAATTTTAAATTGAATATTTATTAAATATTTATGTTGACATTAATTAAAGAAATTTTCACATGGTGGAATCATCAGACATTTGGCACAAGACTTCAAACTTTGTTATTTGGAAAACTTGTTGGACAAGATAATTTTGGCAATAAATATTATCAAAGTAAGAATGGCAAGAGATGGATAATCTACAAAGATGAAGTTGATGCATCAAAAATTCCTAACGAATGGTATTCCTGGATACATTTTACAAACAATAAAATTGAAAACTTGCATGAACTAAGAAAATTTGATTGGCAAAAACCTCATCAACCCAATCTAACAGGAACAAAAAAAGGTTATCATCCCAAACAAAATAATAATGCTGTTAAAAAAAAATACMACACTTGGAAAARTTAAATTAACTAAAATATTATTTTATCTTCTTATTTTTTTTTATTTTACTTTAAATACATATGCTTCTCAAAATAATAAAAATCTTRAAGGTAATTTTGTTGAAATTAAAATTTTAGACAAAGTCAGTTCAAAAAATAGCGAGTTGACTTTAAAAATTGGTGAGGAGACAAAATTTGAAAATTTACTAATAAAATCACTTAAGTGTAAAAATTCAGAATTTGATGATAATCCAGAAGTAACAGCTTATCTACAAGTTATAGATATAACATCAACGGACAATGATAAAGTTTTTGTTTTTAATGGTTGGGCATTTTCCTCAAGTCCTTCATTAAGACCTTTTGACCATCCTGTATATGATATTTGGTTAACTARATGTTACTAAAYTTAAATTATTTTTTCTTGATCAAGCCAAGTAACATTAAAATTCGAGTCTATAAATTTTTTATGATTTAATAATTTTTTATGTAAATCAATAGTTGTTGTAATTCCTTCAATAACGAATTCATCTAAAGATCTTCTCATTCTTTGAATTGCTTCAGTTCTATTCCTGCCATGACATATTAATTTGCAAATCATACTGTCATAATAAGGTGTTACTTTATATCCTTGATAAACTGCACCATCAACTCTGGTTCTAAAACCAGAAGGTAGATGACACATTTCAATTGTTCCAGGAGAAGGTTGAAAATTTTTACTTGGATCTTCGGCATTTATTCTACATTCTATTGCATGACCTCGTGGACTAATATCTTCCTGTTTAAGAGCAGTTTCTCCAGTAAAGGCAATATAAATCTGTTCTTTTATAATATCTATGCCGGTGACGACTTCAGTTACAGGATGTTCCACTTGAACTCTAGTATTCATTTCAAGGAAATAAAATTTACCGTCTTCATAAATAAATTCTACTGTACCAGCTCCTTCGTATCCAATTTTAGTTACCATATTTACTGTTTTTTCAAACAAATCTTTTCTTATTTCATCATTTAAAATTGGACTTGGAGTTTCCTCTATTAACTTTTGATGCCTTCTCTGAACCGAGCAATCTCTTTCATGTAAATGCACAGTTCTATTTTTTCCTGATAGAACTTGAATTTCTATATGTCTAGRGTTTTGAAAAAATTTTTCAATATATATCTCATCATTTCCAAAATATTTTTTTGCTTCAGATTTAGCCATTGCAAATAATTCTTCAAACTCAGTTTCTTTATGAACTATTTTTATTCCTTTACCACCTCCACCGCCAGCAGCTTTTATTAAAACAGGAAAGCCAATTTTATTACAAATTTCTTCAGCATCTTTTTGGCTTGCTACTCCATTTTCTGATCCTTCAATTACAGGTAATCCATGTTCTTTTGCAATTTTTTTTGCTTGTATTTTATCTCCCATCATTTTGATTAATTTTGAAGACGGTCCTATAAATTTAATATTATTATCTTCTAAAATTTTTGCGAAATTAGAGTTTTCAGATAAAAAACCATATCCAGGATGAACTGCTTCAGCATTAGTTAGTTCAATTGTTGACATAATAGCTGGAATATTTAGATAACTACTTGCTGGATTGTGAGAACCAATGCAAACACTTTCATCTGCTAATCTTACATGCATGCTATCTCTATCTACATCAGAATGTAYAGCAACAGTCGATATGCCCCATTCTTTACATGCTCTAATTATTCTAACCGCAATTTCTCCGCGATTGGCAATTAATATTTTTTTAAACATTACTCGAGAACGATAAGTTTTTGACCAAACTCGACTGGTTGACCATCTTCAACACAAATTTCTTTAACAACACCATCTGATGTAGAAGTAACATGATTCATTGTTTTCATAGCCTCAACTATCATTACACTGTCACCTTTTTTAATTTTTTTACCAACCTCAACAAATTTTTTTGCTCCCGGTTCTCGAGCAAGATATRCAGTTCCAACTATAGGACTTTTTATAACTATTTTAGAGACATCAATTTCTTCTGCGACCGRAYCATCAATATTAACAAAGTCATTATCTTTTAATGATTTTTTTAGATCTTCTAAAACCTCTATTAGTTTTCTTATTATCTTTTTATCTATTTCCATTTTTTAGCAATTCATGCATTGCATTTATGGCCAAAATATAACCATTAGATCCTAATCCACAAATAATTCCTGTTACAACTCCGCTAATAAGAGATTTGTGTCTAAATTCTTCTCGTTTATATATATTTGATATATGTAATTCAATTATGGGTTTTTTATATATAGTTAAGGCATCTCTTATTGAAACAGATGTGTGAGTAAATCCTGCAGCGTTAATAATTATTCCATCATGTTTATTTCTCGCATCCTGAATTATGCTGACAATTTCTCCTTCTATATTGGATTGAAGAAAATCTAACTTTATTCCCAAATCTTCTGATTTTTTTAAACAAATATCTTTTAAACTATCAAATGTTATAGAGCCATATTGGGATTGTTCTCTTTCACCTAATAGATTAAGATTTGGACCGTTAATTATTAATATATTATTCACGTTTACTTTTATATTACATGAAAAATAAAAATAAAATAAAAATTAAAGTTAATGGTAAAAACTTATCAATTGATCAAAATTCTACTGTTTTTAGTTTATCAAAAAAACTCAATATGCCACTAAATAAAGTTGCAATTGAACTAAATGAAAAAATAATAGATAAAAAAAAATTAAGAAATATCACTTTAAAAAATAAAGATATTCTTGAGATTGTACATTTTATTGGTGGTGGTTAATGAAAAAGAAAGATTTACTTATTATTGCTAAAAAAAAATTTACTTCAAGATTAATTGTTGGAACGGGTAAATATAAGAATATGTCTGAATGTGCAAAAGCAATAAAAATTTCTGGTACAGAAATTGTAACAGTTGCAGTAAGAAGAGTGAATATTGCTGATAAAAGTAAACCAATTTTAATGGATTATATTGATCCAAAAAAAATTACTTATTTACCAAATACTGCTGGATGTTTTTCTTCTAAGGAGGCGCTAAGAACTTTGAGACTAGCAAGAGAGATAGGTGGTTGGAAATTAGTTAAATTAGAAGTGCTAGGAGATAAAAAAAATCTATTTCCAGATATGATTGAAACTTTAAAATCAACAGAAATATTAACTAAGGAAGGATTTAGAGTTATGGTTTACTGCAACGATGATCCTTTAATGTCGAAAAGATTAGAAAATGTAGGGGCCTGTGCAATCATGCCTTTAGCAGCCCCAATTGGATCAGGCCTAGGTATTCAAAATAAACTAAATATAAAAATTATAAGACAACAAACAAAGTTGCCAGTTATAATTGATGCTGGATTAGGTGAAGCTTCAGATGCTTCTATGGCAATGGAAATGGGTTGTGACGGAGTGTTAATTAATACTGCTATTGCAAAAGCAAAAAATCCTTTTCAAATGGCTGAAGCGATGAAGTATGCAGTAATAGCGGGAAGAAAATCTTTTTTATCTGGAAGGATTAAAAAAAATATTTTTGGGAGCGCATCATCACCCAAAGAAGGTATTATTTAGTTTTTTTTNGAAKTATTTTTTTTTATAATACTTTTTTTTTTTTATAATACTTTTTTTTTGATTTTTTTCTGATATTATTATTTTGTTCTTTATCC
>NVSV01000044.1:0-8324 GCA_002732835.1 Candidatus Pelagibacter sp. | reverse complement strand
TAGCCGGACCTTCTTATTCGGGTACAGTCATTTTCTTCCCCGACGAAAGAGCTTTACAACCCAAAGGCCTTCTTCACTCACGCGGCATCGCTGCATCAGAGTTTCCTCCATTGTGCAAGATTCCCTACTGCTGCCTCCCGTAGGAGTTTGGGCCGTGTCTCAGTCCCAATGTGGCTGATCATCCTCTCAAATCAGCTATTGATCAAAGTCTTGGTAGGCTATTACCCCACCAACAAACTAATCAAGTGCGGGCTCATCCATTGGCGCATAAAGCTTTCTCCGTAAAGACTTATGAGGTATTAGCACAAGTTTCCTCGTGTTATTCCTCACCAAAGGGAAGATACCCACATGTTACTCACCCGTCTGCCACTAAGTATTGCTACTTCGTTCGACTTGCATGTATAAGGCGTGCCGCCAGCGTACGTTCTGAGCCATGATCAAACTCTCAAGTTTAAAAACGGCGCACACTAGCTTCTATATAAATTCTAAGAATAAAATTTATATAATGTTGAAGTGTGTACGACAAATTTTGGTAACCTTAACCGTCCACACTTCTCTTCTTAAATTTTTACGTATAAAATAGCTAATTAAGCTTATAAAGCCTAATAATAAACAACTTTTCTATGTTGAGTGTGACGCTTATATTCTAAAATAGTTGAAAATCAAGTTATTATTAAAAAAAAATAGTTAAAAAAACTGCAAAAATCAATGATTTTTTGCTAATGATGCTAAATGATCAAAATTAAATTGGATAAACTAATACTTAATCATATTCATATTTTAGCACTTATTTTATTGATTCTAATAAGCATTTTTTCCACAAATTATTATTCTTCATATAAAAAAAATCAAATTGCGGCGCTTGAAAATATTATCGAAAATATTTATCTAAAAAAAACAACTGATTTATTTATTAATAGCTTAAAACCAAGATTTGAGACAATAAATTATATAATTGAAACTGGTGATACTTTTGAAAAAATATTAAACGAAATAAATGTTCCAAAAAATGAAAAAATAAAGATTTTAAAAAAAATTTCTAAATTCAAATTTGTAAATAAGTTATATAAAAATCAAAAAATTTCATTTAAAGTTGATAGAAAAAATCCAATTAAAATTTTAGGATTTTCAGTACAAACTTCAAWAACAAAAACAATAAACTTTTMTCGTAATACTGCAATTGATGATTTTGAATACAAAGAAATTGAAAAAAATCTTAAACAAATAATTGTATTTAAAGAGRCAGAAATTAYTARYAGCCTATATTCAAGTGCAATTGATATCGGCATACAGCCAAATGTAATTATTGATTTTGCAAGAATTTATGGATTTCAAGTAGATTTTCAAAGAGATATYTGGAAAGATGATAGTTTTCAATTAGTTTATGAAACTTTTTTAGATGGAAATGGAAAAATATTAGAAACAGGAAATATCATTTATGCTAATTTAATTCTTCAAGGAAGAGAAAAYCCTTTATATATTTTTAAAAACAAAAAAGATTACGATCATTTTGATCAATTTGGAAAAAGTATTAGAAAAAGTTTAATGAAAACGCCAATTAATGGTGCAAGACTCTCTTCAAGTTTTGGAATAAGAAAACATCCAATTTTAGGATTCAATAAAATGCATAAAGGCACCGATTTTGCTGCRCCAATGGGAACRCCAATAATGGCTTCTGGGGAAGGTAAAATTGTTAGAGCAAGATGGTGTGGTGGTGGTGGTAACTGTGTAAAAATAAAACACAATTCAACTTACTCAACTGTATATGCTCATATGTCAAAGTTTGGGAGAAATATCAAAGAAGGTGTTAGAATAAAACAAGGACAAATTATAGGCTATGTCGGTTCAACAGGYATGTCTACAGGACCACATTTGCATTATGAAGTAATAGAAAATGGAAGAAAAATAAATTCTCAAAAATTAAAATTGCCTTCTGGTAAAATCCTTAAAGGAAAAGAAAGAGWGTTATTTGAAATTGAAAAAATTAAGATTAATGTTCTAAAATCAGAATTAATTGCCGAAAAAATTTAACTTTCAGATGGATTTGATTTAACTGAATCTGAAATATTTTGCTCAGATATTTCTTTATTATTATCAGAGCCGCTGTCTTCATTAATTTGTTCGCTATTATTCTGAGCATTATTTTTATCATTTTCTTTTTTTAATTGTATTCTAATAAAATGATCAGCATGTTGAAAATAATTCTCGGAAAGAATTTTATCACCAATAGATAGAGCTTCTCTTGCTAGATTTGCATACTTCTCAACCAATGTAGAGGCATTTTGGTTATTTCTACCTGGATTTCTTCTTTGGAAATTTGAATTAGAAGAAAAATCTGAACCTAATTTTTGTCCATTGCCATTWTTAAAAAAATTTCTTTCATTATTACTTTTAAATCTATTTCTTCTSWTAYKWKKTBTWKWRKWTYTCMKYWATRTMWAATTATCTATCTAAATTTTGGTAGATATAATGCATCGGTTATTTCTTGCTAAGTCTTTTACTATTTTATTAATAAAAAAACCTCTATTTTTTAATAATTTAGTTGTTTGGTTCATCTGGTCGTTGCCAATTTCTAAAAATAACTTTCCTTTTTTTTTTATCAAAACTGTGCTTCTGTTAATTATATTTTTAATTCTCGAATACCCATCAATTCCCCCACTTAGCGCTATTTTGGGYTCGAAAAACCTAATATCTTCATCCAAATAGTTAAACTTAYAATTTTTTATATAAGGAGGATTAGATAAGATAATATCATATGTRCCCAATTTAAATTTGTCAATGTCGGAGTTAACGAATTTAATTCTATTTTTAATCTGTTGTATTTTTGCATTATATTTAGCAACATTTAATGCTTTTTTTGAAATATCAAGAGCTACTCCATAGCATTTATTTCTCTCACAAAGAATTGAGAGAATTATACATCCTGTTCCTGTGCCAATATCTAAAATATTCAATGAAGAGTTATTTGGTATAAGTTTTAATGCTTCTTCAACTAAGTGTTCGGTATCTGGCCTTGGAATTAGAACATTAGTATTTACTTTAAATTTTTTTTTCCAAAACTCTTTGTAACCAATAATATATGCTATAGGTTCTTTTCTTYTTCTTCTATCAATTAAATTATTAAAATTATTTAAATCYTTTTCATTTATTTCTTGATTTAAATTTATTAATAATTTTTCTCTTTCAATTTTTAGAGCATTAGAAAGTAAAATTTCACAATCTAATTTTGGATTTTTGATCAATTGGCCTTTTAGAATTTTTGTCGCTTTAGATAAAACTGTTTGATAATTCATGTTAATTTAAGTTTTTTAGTTCTTCCTCTTGTRCTTGCAAAGTCAAATTTTCAATCATCTCATCAAAAATTTCACCTTGCATAAATTTCTCTAGCTTATGCAAGGTAAGATTTGTTCTATGGTCGGTAACTCTTCCTTGGGGAAAATTATAAGTTCTTATTCTTTCAGAACGATCACCAGTTCCTATTTTACTTTTTCTATCTTTAGATCTAATTTCATCTCTTTTCTGTCTTTCTAATTCATATATTCTAGATCTAAGTATTTTTAATCCTTTTTCTTTATTTCGAATCTGTGATTTTTCATCTTGTTGGCTTACTACAATCCCAGTAGGTATATGTGTTATTCTAACAGCTGAATCTGTAGTATTAACACTTTGTCCTCCGGGTCCACTGCTTCTGAACACATTTATTCTTAAATCCTTATCTTCGATTTTAACATCAACTTCCTCAGCTTCTGGTAAAACTGCTACTGTTGCAGCTGAAGTATGGACTCTTCCTTGAGTTTCRGTATCTGGAACTCTCTGTACTCTATGAACRCCACTTTCATATTTTAATGATGAATATATGTTTTTACCTTTTATTGCTGCAATAACTTCTTTTAAACCACCAGCATCACTTTTTGAAATACTAATTATCTCCAAAGTCCACTTTTTCTTATGACTAATTTTCTCATACATTTTGAATAAATCTGATGCAAATAAACTAGCTTCAAGTCCTCCTGTGCCAGCTCTAATTTCAATGATTGCATTCTTAGAGTCTGCCTCATCTTTAGGCAGTAAAAAGAGTTTTATTTTTTTTTCATTATTTTTATGCTTTTTTATTATTTCTTGAAGCTCTATGYATGCAATTTCTTTAATTTCTTTATCGCTTGAAGAATCATTAATAATTTTTTCTAGATCATTCTTATTTTTTTCAAATGAAATATAATCTTTTGCTTCTTTAATTATTTCATTTAAATCTGAATATTCTTTTGATYTTTCAGCAAATAATTTTTTATCAACATTTCCTGATGAAAGTTCTTTTTCAAGATTAGAATGTTTATTGATCAAATCTTCAACTTTTTTTATTGGAACCATTAATTATTATTTTCTATTTYTTGAGCTTTTTTTTCAACTAACTCAACTACTTTTGAAATTATATCTTTTGTTAAAACTTTCTCTGTTCGAATGCCTGATAAATAAAGCATATTATTGCCTTTGCCTCCACCTGTAATTCCTATATYAGTCTGGGCTGCTTCTCCTGGTCCGTTTACAACACATCCAATAATAGATAAAGAAATTGGAGTTTTAATATGAGACAGCTTATCTTCCAATATTTTTACAGTATCGATAACCTGAAAAGCCTGTCTAGCACATGATGGACAAGAAATAATTTTTAYGCCCCTGTTTCTTAAATTTAAAGATTTTAAAATTTCATTTCCAATTTTGACCTCTTTAACTGGGTTATCGGATAATGAAACTCTTAAGGTATCTCCAATACCTTCTAAGAGTAATGTTCCAAGCCCAATGGAAGATTTAATACTTCCTGAAACGAAACTACCAGCTTCTGTAATACCTAAGTGCAAAGGATATTCACAAACTTTTGATAATTGTCTGTAAGCAGCAATAGATAAAAAAACATCAGAAGATTTAACGCTTATTTTAAAATTATAAAAATCTTGATCTTCTAAAATTTCAATATTTCGTAACGCACTTTCAACTAAAGCCTCTGGACAAGGTTCTTTATATTTTTCAAGAATATCTTTCTCTAATGAGCCTGAATTAACTCCAATTCTTATTGAACAATTGTTTTTTTTTGCTGCTCTTAAAATTTCATGAACTCTTTTTTTATCTCCTATGTTACCAGGATTAATTCTTAAACATTTTGCTCCATTGTCCGCAGCTATTATTGCCAAACGGTAATTATAGTGGATGTCAGCAATTATCGGAACTGGAGCATGTTTCGTAATTTCCTTTAAAGCTATAGCAGACTTTTCGTCGGGACATGAAACTCTGACCAAATCTGCTCCTTCTTCAACAATCTCATTTATTTGTTTAATAGTAGCCTTAATATCTGTTGTTAAAGTATTTGTCATTGATTGAACTGAAATTGGATTACCTCCACCAATTTTAACATTACCAACATTTATTACTTTGGTTTTTCTTCTATGAATATCTCTAAACGGTCTTAGACTCATTGTTTATTTAATCTAATTTAAATTCTTTATGAAGAGCTGAAATAGCTTTTTTTACAAATTTTTTTCCTATTAATACTGAAATTTTAATTTCTGATGTAGAAATAACTAAAATATTAATTCCTTTATTAGCCAATGTTTGAAACATCCTGTATGTTATACCAGGTGTAGTTATCATTCCAACACCAATAATTGATACTTTTGATACATTTTTATTCACTATTAAATCTCTATATTTTATTTTTTTGTTTTGTTTTATGAGCCTTAAAGTTTTTGATAAATCATCTGATTTAATAGTAAAAGTTATATCAGTTTCTCTGTTATTACTTGACGAAGTTTGAACAACCATATCTACATTAATATAATTTTGAGAAAGTGGTTTAAATACAGAAGCTGCTACTCCAGGTTTATCTTTAACWCCAACAAGAGTTACYTTCGCATCATTTTTAGTGGATGTTAACCCGGTAATTGTCTTATTTCTAAATATATTTTTTCTCTTTGTAATCAAAGTTCCTTCTTTATTTRYAAATGAGGATTTTACATCAACRACAATTCTATTTAATCTTGCGTCTTGTAAAGAAGTTGGTTGCATAACTTTTGCTCCTAATGATGCCATTTCTAGCATTTCTTCATAAGAAATTACTTTGATCTTTTTTGCCTTTTTTAAAATACTTGGATCAGTTGTATAAACACCATCAACATCTGTATAAATTATACATTTTTGCGCTTTAAAAAATTTTGCACACATAATTGCTGATGCATCAGAACCACCTCTTCCTAGTGTTGTTATTCTATTATCCTTATTTATTCCTTGAAAACCTGTTATCACTGGTATTCCTCCTGAATTTATAAATTTTATAATTTTATTTTTATTAATCCAACTAATTCTTGAAGATCCATAATACCCTTCACTAATGATTGGAATTTGCCAACTCATCCATGATTGAGATTTATAACCAAGATGTCTTAAACGGCCTGCAWTTAATGCACATGCCATCTGTTCACCTGTAGAWACAAGTACATCATATTCGCTTTTATCAAAATTATTACTTATTTTTTTTGATTTTTGTATTAATTCATTTGTAACACCACTCATTGCMGAYGACACAACAATAACTTTAAATTTTTTTTTAATGTAGCTYGTAATTATGCTTGCCACTTTCATTATTCTTTCAACACTTCCAACCGAAGTACCRCCAAATTTTAAAACAATAATTTTCATTGATATTAATTTTTAAATTAAATTAAATTATGTTGATAAAATACATCTTAATTATAATGTCAACAATCAATCAATTATGAGCACTATAAATAAAAAAGAAATTCAAAAGTTTTCAAAAATTGCCAATGAATGGTGGAATYCAGAGGGAAAATTCAAGCCATTACACAAATTTAATCCTATTAGAATAAAGTATATTAAAGATAATATTATCCAGAATTTTAAAATTAAATCTAAAAATGCTTCTTTAAAAAGCTTAAATATTTTAGATATTGGATGTGGTGGAGGTCTTTTATCTGAACCAATGTGTAGACTGGGRGGTAATGTCACTGCAATTGACGCATCAATAAAAAATATAGATGTGGCAAAGTTTCATTCTAAAAAAAATAAACTAAAAATTGAATACTTGTGTGCTTCCCCCGAAAAACTTAAAATTAAAAAAAAATATGATGTAGTTCTTAATATGGAAGTAGTTGAACATGTTGAAGATATAAATTTATTCCTAAATAAAAGTTCACAACTATTAAAATCAAACGGATTAATGTTTGTTGCAACATTAAATAAAACTTTRGAATCTTATATATTCGCTATAATTGGTGCGGAATATATTTTAAGATGGCTTCCTATTGGAACACATGAGTGGGATAAATTTATTGAACCTTCTAAATTAATTGAATTTGCAAAAAAACATAGATTAAGATTAGATAAGTTAGATGGANTGAAGTTTGATATATTAACAAACCAATGGAAACTTAGCGAGAATAAATCTGTGAATTATATAGCTGTGTTTAAAAAGATTTAGTTTTCGATATCATTTATCCAGGGAATAATTTCAGTTTCTATTCCCTCCTCTTTAAGTTCTTTAATTTCTCTTTGAGAAGCATTTCCATAAATACCATTTTTTTTCTTTTTATTGCCATAGTGAATAGATCTTGCCTCATATGTAAAGTTTTCACCAACATAATCAAAATTTTTCTCAATAAAGGATCCTCGTTTGGCTCAAATCATTTAACAACAAAATTAATAGCTGATGCCATAATTTCTATTGATGAGGAAAACAGGTCAACGGCATTAGATATAGGTTGTGGATCCGGCATCCTAACGATTCTTCTCTTCAAACTGAAATATCGGCAAATAAAATCAATTGATATTGATACTTATGTATTAAAAGAGGCGAAAAAGAATATAATATCGAATTTTGGCTATTTCCCTTCCAATATATCTTTAACGGATGAAAATGTGCATCAATTAAATTCTAAATTTAATTTAATCGCAATAAACATCTCTGGGAATTTCATATCTAATAATTTTAAAATGATTTCAAATTTGCTTGCACAAGGTGGATATCTCATTATCTCAGGATTTAACTGCAATAAAGAAAAAAAATTTATTAGACTGGCAAATCAAAATAACTTATTTTTGGATGGAAAATTTTTACAAAACCCTTGGATATCCTTAGTTTTTAAAAAGTTCTCAATTTGATAGTTGCATAGCGCAAATATATAATACCTTTTACTTGGTATTTGGTAAGAAATGATGAAAAAAAATAGGTTGTTGTATGAAAGAGAATTTGAGCACGATGCCTGCGGGGTAGGTTTTGTCGCTGATATTAACGGTGAAAGAAGCAATAAGGTTCTCAA
>NVSV01000043.1:0-8401 GCA_002732835.1 Candidatus Pelagibacter sp. | reverse complement strand
CTAAAACTAGTCGTCTAAATACAAATCTAGTCGATTCAATCTTCTTGGCAAGTCGAATTTCTTCTTCGCGAGTAAGGAGAGAAATGCTACCCATTTGTGTCAGGTACATTCGAATTGGATCGTCAATACGTCGAGAGGAGGCTTCTGCAAGGGCTTGAGCAATAACTGCTTGTGTTTCTTCTTCATCAAGCAAATCAGTTTTATTGAGAACTACTAATTCATCTTTTGTTAATAGATCTTTGTTATAGTTTCCTAACTCTTTTCTAACTTGATTATATGAAGTTTCTAAATTCTCTGTAGTGATATCAATCATATGCAGTAAAGTTTTGCATCTTTCTATATGTTTAAGAAATTTTATTCCAAGTCCCACACCAGTATGTGCTCCTTCAATTAAACCGGGAATATCAGCTAAAGTTATCTCTTTATCATCATAAATAGCAACTCCTAGATTTGGACTTAAAGTACTAAATTTATAATTTGCAATTTTTGGCGTAGCACTTGTTATAGCTGCTAACAAACTTGACTTACCAGCATTTGGTAAACCAATTATTCCTATATCAGCAATTATTTTTAATTGAAGCCAGATCCAAAATTCCTCACCTTTAGCACCCTTGGTAAATTTTTTTGGTGCTCTATTAGTTGAAGATTTAAACCTTGTGTTTCCAAATCCACTTTTTCCTCCATTTGCAACTATGAATTCTTCATTTTCTTTTTCAAAATCATAGATTAAGGTTTTATTATCTTCTTCAAAAACTTGTGTTCCAACAGGTACCTTTAAAAATAAATTATCGCCACTTTTTCCAGTTTTATTTTTACCTTTGCCATCTTCTCCCTTTTCTGCCTTAAAATGTTGTTGGTAACGATAATCTATTAGGGTATTTAAATTTCTTTCTGATTTTAAAACTACAGAACCTCCTTTGCCACCATCACCTCCATCAGGTCCACCAAACTCAATAAACTTTTCTCTTCTAAAACTAGGTGAACCCGATCCACCATCACCTGCTATAATAAAAATTTTAACTTGATCTAGAAATTTCATAATACAACTTCTTGAATTTTTAAGTTGTATCTATTAGTTGGGTTTTACAGAAACAAATGTTCTATCAGACTTTTTTGTTTTAAACTCTACTATACCCTTAACTAAAGAAAATATAGTGTGATCTTTACCCATACCAACATGTTGACCAGGAAATATCTTAGTTCCTCTCTGTCTAACAATTATATTTCCAGGATTAACATACTGACCACCGTACTTTTTCACTCCAAGTCTTCGACCAGCACTATCACGGCCGTTASRASANTGRTCSRSMWKCTWWTYKYSTYGSSAKRMKWWAWAWYKKWKYYSYYCKCNWTRGTNWTKTWWWWWAATYTSKWWWWWYKSARKMKKWWTARMTWCANKYWMATWSTYYACCATCTTTTGAAAAAATTTTGTTTATTTTAATTAATGAATATTGCTGTCTATGTCCATTCTTTCTTCTTGAATTTTTTCTTCTTCTTTTTTTAAAAATTAAAACAGTTCTATTCTTKCCATTTTTTAATAACTCTGCTTCAACTTTTGCTCCTTGTACTAACGGAGATCCAACTTCAATAGTTTTATCATCACCGTAAGCAAGAATTTCATTAAACTCAATTTTGCTTTTTGTTTTGTCATTTCCTAGCTTTTCAATTTTTAATATTTCGCTAGCTTTGACTTTATATTGTTTGCCACCAGTTTGTATTACAGCAAATGACATTGAGTACCTTTTTTTGTTTTCCAGCAATATAGACTTAGACTTGGCTTAGTCAAGTTGAATAAACTAAAAATTATCCTTTAAATCTCTTAATTTTGAAAAGGTTTCAATTGAATTATCGCTATTTAGATTCCGTTGTACAAATTTATCCTCAGATCTTAAAAAAATATTGCATTCAAGCTCTTCTTTAATTGTTGTCGGAATAGTTGGTAAACCATCGCTTAATTTTTTTTTAATTACAATTATTTTTTCTTTTAATTGTTTGTTATTACTGTCGTACTTTATACAAAACTTAGAATTTTGAAGTGTGTACTCATGTCCACAATAAACTTTCGTTTCTAGAGGGAATGTTTTTAATATATTYAAAGAACTTAGCATTTGTTCGTAAGTTCCTTCAAATAAACGACCACACCCTAATGAAAAAAGTGTATCACCAGTAAATAAAATTTTTTCCTCAAAAAAATAAAAACAAATGTGACCTAGAGTATGACCGGGAATATGAAAAATTTTTGCAGCAAAATTATTTTTGCTCCATATCTCTTGATCTTTTAAACATATGTCAATACCAGGTATTCTATTTTTATCTTCTGCATAGCCAACAACTTTAGCTTTATATTTTTTCTTTAATTCTTTATTTCCTCCGATATGATCATAGTGATGATGAGTATTTAATATATATATTAATTTTATTTTGTGTTTATCTAAATACTCAATAATTGGTTTAGACTCGCTAGGATCTACTACACAGGCCGAATTTGTTTTTTTGTCTATAATTAAATATGAATAATTATCTTGTAGACATCTTATTATTTCTACATTCATTTTATTTTTCTATTAAAAATATTCCTAACTCCGAAAATAAATTTTTTAACTCTAAATTACTATTAGTTATTTTTGACACCTTCTCCTTATGTAGAGCCAATGAATTGAACAACTTAATTTTTCTAATGTTGCAAAAATTAAAAAAATCCTTGATAGTACACATATGTAAATTTGGAGTATTATACCATTCATTTGGCAGATGTTTTGTTAYCGGCATTGTTCCTTTAAAAAATAAATGTAGTCTTACTTTCCAAAATCCAAAATTTGGAATCGTAACTATAGCTTTGTTTGAGATCTTTAACAAATCATCTATTACTTTTTCAGGATTGTAGAACGCTTGAAGTGTTTGACTTAAAATTACATAATCAAAAGATAAATTAGGAAATTGCCGTAAATCTTTCTCTGCATTGCCTTCAATGACTGAYAAACCTTTTGAAATACATATTTGCACATTATTTTTTGAAATTTCTAAACCTCTAGCATCGATTTTTTTATTATCTTTTAAATGTTTCATTAAAACTCCATCACCACAACCAACATCAAGTACTCTGGTATTATTTTTAATTAATTCTGAGATTATTTGAAATTCTTTTTTCATAACTATATTAAYAATTTGCCTCTAAAAAATTTTTCACTGATTTTAAAAAATCAGGTACATCTAGTAGAAAAGAGTCGTGACCTTTATCACTGGCGATTTCTATAAAACCTACATCTGCGCCAGCTGCATTTAAAGCAATTACAATTTYTTTATTTTCAGATGTTGGATAAAGCCAATCTGATGTAAAAGAAATTATAAAAAATTTTGTTTTACTTTTTTTAAAAGCATCAGAAAGATTTCCATTATATTGTTTTGTTAAATCAAAATAATCCATTGCTCGTGTTATATAAAGATAGCTGTTGGCATCAAATCGATCTACAAATGCAGAGCCTTGATGTCTAAGGTAACTTTCAATTTGAAAATCAGCATCGAAGCTAAATTTTAAGKCATCYCTTTCTTGAAGTTTTCTGCCAAATTTTTCTTGCAAACCTTTTTGAGAAAGATAAGTAATATGTGCTGCCATTCTAGCAACGGCCAATCCTTTATCGGGAGAAAAAGTTGTATTAAGATAATCTCCTTTGCTCCAATTTTGATCGGCCATTATTGCCTGTCTACCTAACTCATTAAGAGCAATATTTTGTGCTGAATGACTAGCAGTGCATGCAATTGGAACAGCTGTTTTAGTTTTATCTGGATAATTTGCAACAAATTGTAAAGCTAGCATGCCTCCCATTGACCCRCCCGTTACACTAAATAATTTATCAATATTAAAAAAATCTAATAAATTATATTGTGCTTTAACCATGTCATTAATTGTAATAACTGGAAAGTTTGTACTAAATGCTTTGTTAGTTTCTGAATCTATGCTGCTTGGTCCGTATGATCCCATGCAACCGCCAATTACGTTTGCACATATTACAAAAAATTTATTTGTATCAATTGCTTTKTCWGGACCAACTGCATATGACCACCATCCTTCTTTATTTGTAATTGGATTAGTTCCAGCTACAAACTGATCACCCGATAAAGCATGAAAAACTAAAATTGCATTATCTCTTTTTTCATTCAAATTACCGTATGTTTCGTACGAAAGTGGATAATTATTTATGGTCYTCCCACAATCTAATTTCAGTGGTTTTTTTACAATTATTTTTTTAATGTTTTCTTTAGTATTCATAATTTAGTGCTGATAATGAATTGAGAGAAAAAAACTTATTTAGCGGTTTTTTTTATGCGCTCGCAATTCAGATAAATCAGCGCAGAGCTCTTTTACAAGATACATTTTTATATGTCAATTTTTTTGGACAAGACAATTAATTTTATGTAAATAAGTGTTTTTTTATCTATAAAGAGCAATAATTTATGGWCGTACCAACTTTTAAAAAAATAAATATTAATGCTTATAAACCAGGAAAATCTAATCTTAGAAAAAATAGGTTAGTAATAAAGTTATCTGCAAATGAGTCTGCTTTGGGTTTAAGTCTCGGAGTAAAGAAAATTTTAAATCAAAAAAATCTAATAATCTCGAAATATCCTGATAGCAAATGTAGAGAATTAAGAAAGACAATTTCAAACAACTTTAACTGCGAATACAATAAAATTATTTGCGGATCTGGTTCTGATGAAATTATTCAGATGCTATGTCAACTWTTTTTAAAGCCAGRCGATGAAGTAATAGTGCCTCAATATAGTTTTTTAATGTACAGAGTTTATTCTAAAATAGTTGGTGCAAGAGTTATTTTTTCGAAAGAAAAAAGTTTTAAAGTTTCTGTTGATGAAATAATTAAAAAAGTAAACAAGAAGACAAAAATAGTTTTTTTAGCCAACCCAAACAATCCAACAGGMACYTACTTAGATAAAAAAGAACTGATTAATTTAAGAAGAAAATTAAATAAGAAAGTTTTATTAGTTATAGATGATGCATACCAAGAATATATGATTGCTAAAGAATATTCATCAGGTCTAGATCTTTTTAAGAAAACTGAGAATGTATTTATTTTAAGAACTTTTTCTAAAATTTATGGTTTAGCCGGTTTAAGAATCGGCTGGGGTTATGGACATAAGAAAATAGTAGATGCTTTGTATAATATAAAACCACCATTTAATGTGAATAAATTAGCTCAGTTTTGTGCAATTGAGTCTTTAAAAGATAAAAATTTTATTAAMAAGTCTATAAAACACAATTTAATTTGGAATAATAAAATTAAAAATGAAATGAATAAATACGGTATTTTTTCAAATAAAATTAGTGCTAATTTTCTTTTGCTGAATTTTAATAATTGTAGATTTTCAGCAGAATATATTAGAAAGAAACTAGAAAATAAGRGAATYTTGTTAAGAGAAATGAGATCTTATGRAATTAAAAATTGTTTAAGATTAACAATTGGCAATTCTAAAGAAAATAAAATATTTCTAAAAGCCATGAGATCAATTATTAAAGATGTTTAATAAATTATTAATAATAGGATGTGGTTTGATTGGCTCTTCAGTTTTGAGAGCAGTATCAAATAAAAAATTATCAAAAAAAATATTTGTATACGAAAAGTCAAAAAAAAATATTTCTAAAATAAAAAAATTAAAAATTTCTTGCAGTATATTAACAAGTTTAAAAAAAAATATTTCTAATATTGATTTTGTTATTATATGTACTCCTATGAGCGAGTATGAAAAAATTATTCCCAAATTAAATTTATACTTGAGTACCAAAAGCATCATTACAGATGTTGGTTCTACTAAAATCAATGTTTTGAACTTAATTAATAAAAAGTTAAGAAAGAAATTAAACTGGATCTCGAGCCATCCAATTGCTGGTTCTGAAGTAAGTGGACCCGAATATGGTAATAAACATTTGTTTTTAAATAAATGGTGTATTTTAATTAAGAGTGGAAATACAAAATTAAAACAACTCRTAATTTTAAAAAGATTTTGGAAAAAACTAGGCTCTCAAGTAATTGTTATGAATCCARCTAATCATGACAAAATATTTTCAGTAACTAGCCATCTTCCCCATCTAATAGCTTATAATTTAATTAAAACTGCTAAAGATTCTGAAAAAATTCAAAAAAATAGTCTTATAAAATACAGTGCCGGTGGACTAAGAGATTTTTCAAGAATTGCAGCTTCTAATGAGATTATGTGGAGGGACATTTTTTTTAGTAATAAAAAAAATATGGTTAGTGCAATTAATTTATTTATTAAAAATTTAAACTTATTTAAAAAAAATATTRARASAARWGAYARYAAACAGCTARTYAAGAARTTAATAAATTCYAARAAAGTTAGAAAACAAATAATTCARCTTAAACAKGATRTTGATAGACCYGATTTTGGTAGATAAAAATCGTTAAATCCTTGTAATTTTTTTTACTTTCAAATGTGCTGTTTTTTCAATTCGATCAATAGTTTTTTTGATTGGCATTATAATTACTTTTTTTTCAGGACTATATGCATGAACTAATTTTGTTGAATTTAAACAAACTGCAACATGGCCTTTCCAAAAAATTAAATCTCCTTTTTTAAAATTCTTTCTTTTTAWATTTTTTTTTGAATATTTAATTTGATCCTCTGTGTCTCTTGGAAAATATTTGTTATTATATTGATAGAAAATTTGAATAAGCGCCGAACAATCAATTCCATTGAATGTTTTTCCTCCCCACTTATATTTACATTTTAAGAATAAYTTTAAAACTTTTAAAAAATTTCTTTCTTTTTGTTTAATTAATTTAATATCCTTGATATTTAGCCACTTATTTTTATCAAACATTATGAAATTTTTGTTTTTTTTAATGATTTGTATTTTACTCAAAAAGGATAAAAATTTTTTAGATTTACATTTTGTTGGACTTTTGGGATATTTAAATATTCTAGATTTTAAGACACTTACTTTATGTGTTGGCTTAAACTTATTAACATAATTAGATGATTTAATATAGCCTACATAATTATCATATGAACTTTTAATTTTAATAAATTTTTCTTTTTTTAATAAAATTCTGAATTTTTCTCCATATAGAATTTGAGAACTAATCTTAGATTTATAAGAAGGTTCCGTATATAAATTTAAATGTGAGCTTTTACAAAAAAAATTACTGTGCACCAATTTTTAATTTATGCCTAATAAACCATAAACAAATTAAAGATGGAATAACCATCACAGCCGTCATAACAAAAAATGTTCCCCAGTCTCCATTTAGCCAATCAACTAGTGCTCCCGAAGATGATGCCAGGGTTGTTCTTCCAGCAGTTCCAATCGATGCAAGCAATGCATATTGAGTTGCTGTGTAAGTTCTATCAACTAATAATGAAATAAAAGCAACAAAAGCTACAGTTGCAAATGCAGCTGTAATATCATCAGCTATTACAGCAAATGCAAATAATAATTCAGATTTGCCTGTCCAATATAAAGCAGCAAATAGTAGGTTTGTTAAAGCCATTAATATACCTGCAACAAACATTGTTTTCACAGTTCCTACTCTCATTGCAAATATTCCACCTAACAATGTAAACACAACTGTTGTTATCCAACCGAAAGTTTTTGAGTAAATTGCAATCTGTACTTTAGAAAATCCAAGTTCTTTATAAAAAACAATGGACATACGTCCAAGAAATGCTTCTCCAATTTTAAATAAAAATACAAAACTTAAAATTCCTACTGCAATAGCAAATCCATTTTTTTTGAAGAAACTAATTATAGGTCCACCAATTGTTCCAGTTATCCAAGCAACGAAACTAGTTATAATATTGCTTGATCCAAGTTTATCTTCTATCACTTGATCAGCTTCTCTTTGTTTTGATTGCCTATCTGTTTCAATTGGTTCATGAACAAACATCAAACCTATATTCATCAAAATTATCACTACGCCCAAGACTAAAAAAGTAGCTTGCCAATAATCTGCAATACCCGCTTTTTCAAAATATTCTGCAGTGAATAAAGCTATAACTCCTCCTAGCTTGTAACCTGTCCACCAGCCCACCACAGCAATAGCCGCGCCGGCCGCCATTGAGCGACCTTCGCCCCGACCGATCTGCTCAATGCGCAACGCATCGATGGTGATATCCTGTGTCGCAGAAGCGATCGCGATGACCAGTCCGATCGCAATCACACCCCAGAGATTTGCTGAAGGGTCGACCAGGCTCCACCCCCCCAGACAGACCAGTATCAGCGCCTGAAGTGTCACGATCCAGGCCCGGCGATGACCCAGTCTAGGCGTGAGATACGGTACCCGAAGCCGGTCGATCAGCGGTGCCCACAGAAAGTTGAACGCGTACACGCCGAATATCAGACCGGCCCAGCCGATGGTACTGCGGCTCA
>NVSV01000042.1:0-8447 GCA_002732835.1 Candidatus Pelagibacter sp. | reverse complement strand
ATATATTTTTATATTTGGTATTACCAAAAACTATTGTGTTATTATTGTATTTACTTATTTTTAAGGTATCATTAATATTTAAAGATACAGCACCAGCATAATCTKGWGAAAAATTTTCTTTATAAGGTAATAAAATTGAAATTTTCAATGTTTTCTACTTTCTTTTTTTATTTTACTTCTTAGCTTATAATTTTTTTTTAGAWMATATTCYTYWTTCATTGCAATTTTTTTTGAACTATATGATTTATAATAAATYAATTTCCATTTTTTRCCTTTTGTAAATTTRGCTCCTTTAGAAGCATTATGTAAACTTATCCTTTTTAAAAGATTATTTGTATATCCTACATAAGAAATTGTYTTATTTTTGACTTGAGATACTATTAAATAAACATAATAGGTCATAATGGCGGTCCCTAGGGGAATCGAACCCCTCTTTCATGGATGAAAACCATGTGTCCTAACCGATAGACGAAGGGACCAAATTTGGCTCTTTTATTGCAAAAAAGTCTAATTATCAAGTCGAATTACCTATAAAATTAAATCTAATACAACAASTTGCAATATTTTTTTGTTGTTCCAWGAATTATCTTTCAAATAACCAACAACATTTACCTCTTTTTTGTAATTTAATAGACAACTGCCAATTTCATTATCAAGSGAATTAAAACTAATTGCTGAAACTGATTTACCAGTTCTTGAAATAAACAAATTAAAAACATGCTTATTTTTTATAACTCTAACATTTTTAATCTTTAGATCTTCAAATAAAAATATTGGATTAGGATTACCAGTACCAAAAGGTTCAAGATTATTTATATCAGAAATTAAAGAATTATTAACTGCAGYAATAGAWAATTTTGAATCAAAGTTGAATAAATTTTTGTTTTTTTGTWTTTTATTAAATTCTGTGTCTAAAAAAGATTTAAAAATATTAAGTTTACTTTTTTTGATTATAAATCCACCAGCCATTTGATGACCACCTCCACTAATGATTAAATTTTGATCAAGAGCTTTACGCAATATTTTACCAACATCAAAATTAAGTATAGATCTAACAGAACCTTTTACTAAAGAGTTTGTTGATGTCATTACAAAAGCAGGTCTATTAAGATTATCTTTCAATCTAGATGCAATTATTCCAATTAAACCATCTTTAAAAGTTGGATTGTAAACAAATAYCACTTCATCTAATTTATTTTTTATTTCTTYTAAATTTATTTTTTTCATAATTTTAATTTCTATTYCTTTTCTTACTTCATTTAAATCAACTAATTTATTAGAAATTTTTAAAACTTCATCTTCATTATTTGACGATAAAAGTCTTGTAGCATAGTCAGAGTRACCGAGTCTCCCACCAGAATTTAAAATCGGTCCAATTAAAAAACCCAGATCATCAATGTTAATTTTTTTGTTTATTATCAAAGTTTTTATGAAATATTTAAARGTTGAATAATGATAAGTAGAAATATTATTTAAAACATTTATTGCYATTATTCTATTCAAGCCTCTTAAAGGCATTACATCACAAACCGTAGCTAACAATACTAATATTAGATGGGACTTTATATTRAATTTAGTGTTTATTAYTTTTCTGTACAAAATCGTATCAATTARAAAATATGTTAAGGTAGTCGCACAAAAATAATTAAAATTATTATATTCTGCAYTTTTATTTGGATTGATTATTTCATTTGCTAAAGGGAAAGGTTTAAAAATTTGATGATGATCAATAATCAATGATTTAATTTTTTTTGATTTTAAAAAATCTATTGATTTATTTGAACTAGACCCACAATCTACCATTATTACTAATTTTGGTTTTTTATTTATTAGTTTTGAAAGTGTTTTAAGCGAAGGTCCATAACCATCTTTTTCTCTATCAGGAATGAAATAAAAGAAAGGATGATTAATATTTTTTAAGAACCTAATTAATAATGTAGTAGCACATGATCCATCCACATCATAATCGCCAAAAATACATATTTTTTCATTATTTCTTATTGAATTTTCAATGATTTTACTTGCAGAAATAAAATCTTTATTTTTTATGAAATAGTTTTTAAAATTTATTTTATTATTAATTGAGTAGATTTCTTCATCTGAAAAGTTTCTATTAGCAACTAATTTTGAAAGAAATGGACTTAAACTGTAATGTTGTGAAACTTTGTCAATTATTCTTTGTTCTATTTGCCTTTCACTCCATACTTTATTGGAGACTGAAATCATGAAGTTAAATTTTCTGTTCTTTTTATAACTTTCTTTGTATTAGAATTTTTATGCGTAACTAAAGTTTCTGAACTGTATTTATCGTCAATTAATTTAATACCTTTAACCAAATCGCCCGATGTTATTCCAGTTGCACAAAATATTGAATCTCCAGAAATAATCTCACTTAATTCATATTTTCTGTCTAATTCTTTAATTCCCATTTTTTTTGCTCTATAAATATCATTTTCTTCTTCAAATATAAATCTTCCTTGAAAATTACAATTATAGGCATCTAGTGCAGATGCAGCCAACACTCCTTCTGGTCCTCCACCAATTCCCATAAATATATCAACTCCATATTTTTCATTTGAGACCAACAAAGCACCTGATATATCGCCATCTGAAATTAATTTTAAGTTAACTTTAAGTTCATTTAATTCTTCGATAATTTTTTTGTGTCTTGGTCTATCCAATAAACAAGCAGTTAATTCTGTAATGTCTTTGTTTTTACAATCAGCTAAATTGTAAATATTTTTTTTTAAAGAATTATCTARATCTATRGCATYTYTTGGTATRTTGCWYCCTACAGCAATTTTATTCATATAAGTTTCTGGAGCRTGAAATAAATTATTTTTCTCAGCTACAGCYAAAACTGAYAAAGCTCCTGGTAAATTATTTGCAGCAAAATTAGTACCCTCTAGAGGATCAACAGCAATATCCATTACCAATCCTTTACCTGTACCAACTTTTTCACCTATATATAACATTGGAGCCTCATCTAATTCGCCCTCTCCTATCACTATTTGTCCTTGTATATCTAGATTGTTCAAAAGATTCCGCATCACATCTACWGCGGCTTTATCTGCAGCTGTYTTATCTTTTTTACCAACRAAATGATATGAAGCTAAAGCKGCYCTGGAAGTTATATTTTCAAATATTTYAATTAAACTTATGTCTAAGGCCATTAAACAGTTTCCGTATAATGTTCAACTTTACCTGAATCAAGTTTTTTTTCAAATTCACTTAATCTCTTCCACACAGAGATAAATTCAACTATTATTGACCAACTTTTTACTAAATATTGCAAAGATCCTTCAACTCTTCCAAAAGCTCTTGTGATTTGTTGTACAAAACCTAATGTAATGGCACCAGTAACTATAGTTGGTGCTAAAGCTAAATATGGCACAATAACCATTCCCTGAAAGTAGCTCCATTTAACACAATTGAAATATAAATAATTGAAATATGMTCTAAAATGTATTCTTCTAACTCTGTTATATAATTGACCAATTGTTGGTGGAGCCGCACGTATCGGATCGTCTTCACCCATTACTAATTCTTTACGATAAGCAGCTTCTTCTTTTTGAATATCATATTCTATTCCTGGAAGTTTAATTCCTACTATGGCTAATAAAATTGTACCTCCCAAAGCAGAAATTATTGCAACCCAAACTAGAGCATGATCAACTTGACCAATCCAGGGGAGAGCGTCAATTTGCTTTGATAACACCCAAAGTATAGGAGTAAAAGCAATAAGTGTCATTACACTATCCAATAATCCCGTACCAAGTCCTTCCATAATTCTTGCAAATTTTAATGTATCTTCCTGAACTCTTTGTGAAGCACCTTCTGTTAAACGAGCTTTTAACCATTGTTCATGATAATAATCAGCCATTGCAGTTCTCCATCTGAAAACCCAATGACTTGTAAAATATCCAGTAATCACAGCGATTATAATCCAAAGACCGGCAATTTTTGCAAAAGTAAATAAATAAGAAATAAATTCAGTTTCAGTTACAGAACCAGGTGTTGTAAGAGCTTTTTGTAAAGTATCATAGAATTCACCAAACCATTCATTAATTTTAACATCTAGTTGAACTTGATACCAAGTAGATATTAAAATAAATATTGATCCAAAAATGCTCCATTTAAACCAATGTTTAGAAGTAAAAAATTTAAACATTTATTTAGTGAAATTATTTGAGTATGTTTTTTTTACAATTTTTCTTTCATGAGGTTCAATTAACTCAAATTCAATCTTATTTTTTTTTGCATAATCAATGGCCAATTCTTTTGATGAAAACTCTAATTTTAATTCAGTATATGTATCRGTAGAACTTTCCCACCCCATTAACGGATTTACACCAGTGTCCTCAGTAATAAATTCAATAATCCATTTATCAWATTTTTTTGTTCCAGACTGCATAGCAGTTTTAGTTGGTTTATAAATTTTTGCTTTTCTCATAAAATGGTCGGGGCGGCAGGATTTGAACCTGCGACCCTCTGGTCCCAAACCAGATGCGCTACCAGGCTGCGCTACGCCCCGMRTGGYRTWYTWATACAGYAMWTAYTWNAWMTTTTMAASMATNRAAYRAKARMRAAAATGAWRSAAWWTATTAATAATCTGGTATATTAGATAGTATGATTATTAGTTGCGAAAATTGCAATAAAAGATTTGAAGTTAGTGACAATTTAATACCTGAAGAAGGTAGATTGCTTCAATGTAGTAGTTGTGATCATAAATGGTTTTTTAAAAAAACTGAAAAATTAATTGAAAAAAAAGAACCAAAAAAAATCATYAAAGAAGATGACAATAAAATTTTAAACGAAACATTTGTAGAGAAAACAATTGAAGAGGAAGAAATTACAAGCATTACTGTAAATGAAGAAAATTTATCCGAGATTGAYGACGAAGAGCCACAAATAAAGAAAGATAAAAAAACAAATTATTTAAAAATTTTTATAGTTATAATAATCACTTTTGTTGCTATAATCATTATTATYGATACTTTTAAACATCAAATAATTTTCATATATCCTGATATTGAGATACTTTTAAGTAATCTTTATGAAAGTCTTAGAGATATCAATTTATTTCTTAGAGATTTGATAAAATAATTTATGTTAAATTATTTATCATCWCCATTTAAATGGTTTTTTAAATTAGAAGCTGCGAGTGGTTTAGTTTTATTAATAAGTGCTGCAATAGCTTTAATTATAAGTAATTCGAATTTTTCTTCATTATATTTYGAAACTCTGCAAAGCTATCTCTTTATTGGAATAAATAACATTGGTCTTAAGATGAGTTTACACCACTGGATTAATGATGCATTGATGGCAGTTTTTTTCTTTTTTGTAACATTAGAAATTAAAAGAGAATTTATAAATGGAGAGCTATCAAGTCCTAAACAAGCTCTTTTGCCAATAATAGCTGCTATTGGAGGAATGTTAGTTCCTGCTTTAATTTATATTTATATAAATTTTGGAAATGGAGATACAATAAATGGTTGGGCTATCCCTTCAGCAACAGATATAGCTTTTTCTTTGGGCGTATTATCTTTACTGGGATCTAGAGTACCCATATCTCTAAAAGTTTTTTTAACTGCTTTAGCAATAATAGATGATTTGGGWGCAATAATCATTATTGCTTTTTTTTATGCAGGAGATTTGAGTATTCAATATCTTTCGYTATTGCTTCTAACTTTTATTGCTTTATTAATTTTAAATAAATCTGGCGTAAAAAAATTTCTTCCATATTTAATATTAGGATTAATTCTATGGTTTTTTACTTATCAATCAGGTGTTCATGCAACTATATCAGGAGTACTTCTTGCTACCGTTATACCGCATAGAAAAAAAAATAAAGAATATTCTTTATTAACTAAAATTGAACATAATATTAGCTCATATGTTGCTTTTGGCATTATGCCATTGTTTGCWCTTGCAAACGCCGGAGTGTCTCTAGATGGAATTAATTTAGAATCTCTCTTATCCCCAGTACCTCTTGGAATTGTGTTAGGACTTTTTGTGGGTAAACAAATAGGAGTATTTTTATTTTCAATAATCGCCATTAAACTTAAAATTGCTCAAATGCCAAATAATGCCAATTGGATGAGTTTTTATGGCGTTGGAATACTTGCTGGAATTGGTTTTACAATGAGTTTATTTATTGGAAATTTGGCTTTTGTGGAAAATATAGAATACATTGATAGTGTCAAGATAGGAGTATTAACAGGATCTTTGTTATCAACTTTGGTTGGATATGGTTTATTGTTGCTCACTTCAAAAAATAAGTAAAAAATTTTAAATATAAAATGACATTCCATCATATCCGGGAATTATATTTTTTGGCAATATTTTAAGCATATATTTATAATCTAAGTCTGAATGTAAATTAGTAAGAACTGTTTTTTTTGGTTTTAGAAATTTAGTCAATTCAATAACTTCATTTAAATTGAAATGTGAGGGATGCTTATTAAAACGTAAACAATCAATAACTAAATAATTAAGGTTTTTAAAATACTTTAAATCTTTATTATAAATTTTGTTAGCATCACTTATATAAGCGCACGATTTATTAATTATAAAAGATTGAGATTTTATTTTTCCGTGTTGTACTGCAATGGGTTTTATTGTAATAAAATTTCCATTTTTTTTAAAAGAAAATCTTTTTTTTAAATTAAATAATTTTAAAATTGCTTTATAACTTGGAGTATTTTTGAAACAATAAGAGAAATTGTTTTTTATATATTTTCCAGTTTGATAATCAGCATAAACAGAAATTTTTTTTTTATTTTTAAGAGAAAAAACTCTWAGGTCATTTATTCCGTGCACTTGATCACCATGTTTATGTGAATAAATTACATAATCGATATTGTTTATTTTATTTTTTATTAATTGATGTCGAAGATCAGGAGATGTATCGATTAGTATATTCTTAATATTAGATTTAATAAAAGCAGAACATCTAGTTCGGTAGTTTTTCTTTTCTTTGGGGTCACAATTTCCCCAGCTTCCATCTGCTCTAGGAACACCTAAAGAAGAYCCACAGCCTAAAATTATGAATTTAATTTTCATTAATTAAAAAACAGATTATTAAAATTTTTAGTTGTCAGACTGACCATTTCTGAAACGTCTATATTTTTAATATCAGCTAATTTTTTTAGTGTATATTTTATAAAACTTGGTTCATTTTTTTTGCCTCTCATTGGAACTGGTGCAAGAAATGGACTATCCGTCTCTACGAGTAATTTATTGTTGGGTATCTTTGAAAGTGTATTTTGTAAATCCTTACTACTATTAAAAGTGATTATGCCACTAGCAGAAAAATAAGAGTCTAATTCTTCCATTTGCCTATAAAATTTGTATGTACCTGTAAAACAATGCATTAAAATTTTAGGTTTATGTTTTTTATATTCGTTTAATATATTAAAYGTTTCTTCCTCAGCATTYCTTGAATGAACTATTATAGGTAGATTAATTTCTATAGCAGCTTCAATGTGTTTTTTAAAACTTTCAATTTGTTTATTTTTTTTACTATGATTGTAATAAAAATCTAATCCCGTCTCCCCCACTCCAATTAATTTAGGATTTTTTTTTATACTTTCTATAATAGTAATCTTTGACACGTCATTATTTTCAGTTTCATGAGGATGAATTCCAAACGTGCCATAAATCATATCATCGATTGTTAAGATGTTTTCAATATTTTTAAAACTTTCTAAAGTAGTACATATTGTTAAAAGCTTTTTTATACCAACTTCTTTAGATCTATTTAAAATATCATTTAAATTGTCAAATAAAGGCGCATGATCTAAATGACAATGTGAATCAATCATGCTTACTTTGCAATTTTTTTAAACAAAATACCAACTCTATCAATTTTACTATTARATTTTAAMKWYTAAACAGTGCATAGAGAATGCCTAGTGTAATTATACCTATTAGACCGCTACCTCCTAAGTCAGAGACTAAGGCTGAAATATTATCAATTGTATCCGCTCCAATAAAAGGTACTGCTGGGCCAAAAATAATACCCAAAACAACACTTAATGGAATCACTGTCATAGCAACATCCATTATGCCTCTAAGAAAATTTTTAACTGTATCCATCATTGCTAAACTCCTTAGTTAAAGAGATTCTACCTACGCAAATAAAGCCAAACAATAATAGCTATGGAAATTATTCCTACTAGTCCTTGTTCGCCCAATTCACGAGTTAGCGCCGTGATGTTGTCTAGAATACTCAGTCCTATAAAATCAACTGGGCTTCCGAATATTATTTCGAGAACTACAGCTGCCGCAATTAACAAAAGACCAACTTCAGATATTTGCCTCAACCAGCTCTTAACGGTTACTAACATACCCATATAAACTCCTCGAATTATTGTAGTTCTTGTGGTGCTCTAAATTATTTTTTCTTTTTTTCTCTTTTGGCGGCTCTTTTTTCTTTAATGCTT
>NVSV01000041.1:0-8448 GCA_002732835.1 Candidatus Pelagibacter sp. | reverse complement strand
TAAGATTTTCCATTAGGAAGTTTTTCTTTAAATGTATTTACTTTTATAATGTTGTTACCACAGTAAATTTTATCAACTGAAGACAAAAAAGTTTTTAAAATTTGATTGTTATTCAAATATAAATCACCATCTATGAATTGTATTTCGTCTCCAGGCAATCCTATTACTCTTTTTATATAATCAGTTCTATTATCAGCTGGTGTTTTAAATACAATTACATCTCCTCTTTTGGGTTCTGAAAATAATAAACGACCCTTAAAGATGGGCGGGCTAAAAGGAAAGGAATGCTTACTATATCCATATGTATATTTTGTTACGAATAATCTATCACCAACAAGCAAATTTGGCTCCATTGATGAAGATGGAATATAGAAAGGTTGAATAAAAATTGATCTAATAAATATAGCTATTAATAATGCATAAATTAGAGTTTTTAAATTATCGATAAAAAATTTTTTGCTAAACATTATTTTTTTTGAATTACGACAAATGCAATAGAGTAATTTTTTTCATCAGACAAAGATAGAAATATATCAAAATTTCTAGTTTTAAGTTTTTTAACAATAAGATTATTAACTTTATTGCTAAATTTAATATTCGGTTTCCCAAATTTATCATTAATTACATATATATYTTTAAAATTAATACCTTTTCTAATGCCAAWGCCTATTGACTTAATAAAGGCTTCTTTTGCAGCAAATCTCTTAGCAAAATAGTTAGTTTTATTATTTTTTTTTTNNGAATTTGTAATTTCTGACTTTGAAAAAATTCTACTTACAAAAGATTTATTTTTTATTGCTTTTTTTATTCTAGAATTTTGAATAATATCAACCCCTATACCTAAAATTTTCATTATTTATTTTGATATTTGTTTAAATTTTTTTATAATTTTATTCAAGCCAGCAAATATAGATTCTCCAATAATAAAATGACCTATATTGAACTCTTCTATGTCTTTGATTTTAGATAATAAAGAAGTAGTTTTATAGTCCATGCCATGACCTGCGTGAACTTCTAAACCAATAGATTTTGCATATTTTGCACWTTTTTTAATTTTTATATATTCWTTGGAATAATTTTTTTTTAATTTKATTAAATCAGATAATTTTCCTGTATGTAATTCTACACATTTTGAGTTAACTTGCTTTGAAAGTTTAATGTCATTTAAATTTGGATTTATAAAAAGACTTGTTCTTATTTTATTTTKATTAATTTTTTTTATAATTTTTTTAATTTTACCGAGATTTTTTAAAATATTAATTCCTCCCTCAGTAGTTATTTCTTTTCTTTTTTCTGGAACTAGACAAATAAAATTAGGTTTATACCTTAAAGCAATTTTTAACATTTGATCATTAGCGGCYATTTCTAAATTTAAAGGAATTTTTGATTTGGCTATATTTTTTAAATCTTTATCTTTTATATGACGTCTATCTTCTCTAAGATGAATAGTRATAGAGTCTGCDCCATTARCCATTGCTTGCTTTGCTGCTAAGAATGGGTCTGGATGAAATCCACCCCTAGCATTTCTTAGAGTGGCCACATGATCAATATTTACACCCAATCTTTTCATTTAAGACGTCTGCTACCTGGAACAGTTATTGGAATTTTTTTTAAATAATCTGGTAGATTATTCTTTGTGAATGTTGGAACATCTATTTTTACTTGAGAAACAATTTTATTTTTAATTTTAAAAGTTTTCTTATTTGACCTATCAATAATACAAGCAAAACCAATTAACTTTGCTTTTGATTTTTTAATCAATTTAATACATTCTAAACYAGATTTACCTGTTGTTATAACGTCTTCAACTATTAATACTCTAGTATTCTTTTTAATTAAAAATCCTCGTCTTAAAATAAAGTTACCTGAATCTCTTTCGCAAAATATTGTTTCTTTTTTTAATAGTTTGCCAATTTCATACCCAATAATTACACCTCCCATTGCAGGAGATAGAATTAAATCTATTTTTTTAAAATTTTTTTTAATTTTTTTGCTAAGTGATATACAAATTTTATTAGCYAAATGTGGAAAACTTAAAAGTTTAGCACACTGAACATATTTAGAAGAATGTAGTCCAGATGATAATACGAAGTGTCCTTCGAGAAGTGCATTAGTTCTTTTTAAAACCGCCAAAGAGTCTTTTAAAGAAAGCATATCTTTTATTTTTGTGCCTAATTATTTTGAAATTATATTCTTTTTGTTTTAGCTCACTGATTAGTTTTGTAAAGTTCTTCAAATCACTWATAATAAGATTAAATCTGAAATTTATGGTATTTTYTGTTTTTTCCACCATTTCAACACTTGATATGTTAACATTATTTGTACCAATTACTGTAGTAACATCCCCTAACCTTCCAGGCTGATCAGGCAARGATATCCATAGTGTTGTGTTATATTGTTTACGCTTCAAAGGTTTCTGATCTTCTCTGTAATGCCAATGTCTTCTAATTGCAGCTCTTGCTTTTCCAGTTTTTGCAGTAGTCAACCAATGAAGAGATGGTGATACATTTTTTGAGGTTATAATTTTAACTTCATCTCCATTGTATAAAATACTTTGCAAAGGGCTGTCTTTACCATTAATTGCGCAAGCAATAGTAGTGTCTCCAATTTTAGTATGTACAGCATAAGCAAAGTCAATAGGCGTTGCCTCCTTGGGTAATTTTATGATTGATCCTTTTGGTGTAAAACAGAAAACGTTGTCTTGAAACATTTGTAATTTTGTATATTCAAAATAATGTTCGGGATTTTCTTTCCTATCAATAATTTCTACCAAATCTTTGAGCCAATCGTATTCCTTCCAAGTCATTGAACTAAATTTTTCTGATGATTTATATTTCCAATGAGAAGCTATRCCTCTTTCTGCAAATTCATGCATAGACATTGTTCTAATTTGAATTTCGATTGGTCTCTTATTGGGTCCTATTATAGCTGTATGCAAAGATTGATAGTTATTAATTTTTGGCGAAGAAATATAATCTTTAAATCTTCCTGGAATACAATTCCATTTGTTATGAAAAACTCCTAAAGCTTTGTAACAATCTTCAACACTATCTAAAATTATTCTGAAGCCCATAATATCTGTAATTCGTTCTAATGATACTCTTTGCTTTTGTACTTTTCTCCAAATTGAAAATGGAGTTTTTTCACGTCCAAAGATTTGTGCATTTAAATTATTTTGATTTAATAAATCACTAAAYTKAWAAGATATAGWTTTRAAGYTAYTNASTTTWNTCWTCTTTWATTTCATCTAATCTTTTTTTTATTAATTCTCTTGCGTCATTGTTTAAAACCTGAAAAGAAAGATCTTCTAGTTCATCTCTAATTCTATTCATTCCCATTCTGTCAGTTAATGGTGCGTAAATTTCCATAGTTTCTTTTGCTTTTCTTATTTGTTTATCTGTGTCCTTAACAAATTTAATAGTCCTCATATTATGTAGACGATCTGCAATCTTAACAAGAAGAACTCTTATATCTTTTGATGTAGCTATAATTAATTTTCTAAAATTTTCAGCTTTAGAGTTGTCTACAGCCTGGTTTTCAAATGCAGAAATTTTAGTTACACCGTCAACTAAGTCTGCTACTTCTTGGCCAAATTCTTCTTTAATAGTATTATATGTAGCATGAGTATCTTCTATAGTGTCGTGCAATAAACCTGTGRCTATTGTTGCACTATCTAATTTTAAATCAGTAAGTATATCAGCAACTGCCACTGGATGAATAATGTAAGGAACGCCTTCATCTCTTTTTTGAGTTTTATGTGCCCTTAAAGCAAAATCATATGCTTTSCTTAATGTTTTAGGGTTTAAAAACTTATTATATGATTTAACCTTATTAATTAATTCTTCAGATTTAAGCATTATTTATTATATCACTCAATTAAATTAGTTTAATAGTTCTTAAGTCTTTATTATTTAACGAATTAAGCAATCTTTYGATTCCYTTTTTTTTTACAGGATGAATCCATGATTTTGCTATTTCRAATAAAGGTAATAAAACAAAGTTTCTTTTGTGCATTTCTGAATGGGGTATATTAAGACTAAAACTTTTATTCATTTTTATTACTTTTTGATCATAATCAACAATATCGATATCACACGTTCTAGGTTCATTTTTCTTATTTCTTTTTCTTCCCAATTCTTTTTCAATATCAAGACACCTTTGCATAAGTTTTATTGGGGATAAATTTGTTTTTATTTTTATTACAACATTGATAAATTTAGGTTTTTTTTTATTAGGCCAGGACAAAGTTTCATAATTATTTGATGATTTAATTATTTTMAWRKTAWWGCYYTCTNATTTNAATTTNGMTARTTSRWTNATTTCTTTTTTTATTACCTAAATTTGAGCCTATTGCTAGAAATGCTATTTTAGCTTGATTTTCTAAAATATCTTGCTTTATCACGATTCCAATCTYTAGTTTTTTTTGTWTGTCTCTTATCGTATTGCTTTTTACCTTTTGCAACAGCAATTTGTATTTTAACTTTTCCTTTTTTAAAATACATTTTTGTTGGCACCAATGTAAATCCTTCTATATTAATTTTTCCCAATAACTTATTAATTTCTCTTTTAGTAAATAATAATTTTCTTTCACCAGTCGGATTATGATTTGAATAGCTTGCTTCTTTATAAGTGGGTATATGTGAATTTATTAAAAAAATTTCACCATTTTTTTCTACAGCATAAGATTCTGCTATATTAACTTTCCCAGCTCTAATAGATTTTATTTCTGAACCTTTCAAAACAATTCCTGCTTCAATTAAATCGTTAAAAAAATAATTAAAACCAGCTTTTCTGTTAAGACAAATAATTTTTAAACCTTTATTGGTTTTAAGTTTCATTAATTAGATTAATTGAGCTGAAGATAATGCTTTTTTAATTTCATCTTGTGTTGATTTCATAACTTTAACTAGTGGCAATCTAACATCATCATTACATAAGTTTAGTAATTTTGCAGCATATTTAACTGGACCGGGGTTACTCTCTATAAACAATGATTTATGAACTGGTTGTAAAACTTGATCAATTCTTTCAGCTTCTTTTATTTCATTATCTGACTTAGAAACCGAAAATCTTTGAAAATTCGAACAAAGTTTAGGAGCTATATTTGCTGTAACACTTATACACCCAACTCCACCTCTTCTATTAAACTCTAAAGCATTTCCATCTTCACCGGTCAGTTGGATAAAATCTGCTCCCATTTTTTTCTTTTGTTGATCAACTCTTTCTAAATTTCCTGTTGCATCTTTTACACCTACAATATTTTTTAATTCAAACAATCTTGCCATGGTGTCAACAGACATATCGACTACAGAYCTAGAAGGAATATTATAAATTATTATTGGAATTCCGCATGCATCATTGATTGCTTTATAATGTTGATAAAGACCTTCTTGTGTTGGTTTATTATAATAAGGTGTYACAATTAAAGCTCCATCAGCACCAGCTTTTTCAGCATGARCAGTTAAAGATATAGCTTCTTCTGTGGAATTTGAGCCTGTACCAGCAATAACTGGTACTTTGCCATTACTTTCTTTAATACAAAGATCTATTACTTTTTGATGTTCGTTATGATTTAATGTTGGTGACTCTCCCGTAGTTCCTGCAGGAACTAATCCATTAGTATTATTTTTTAAGTGAAAATTAATTATTTTAATATAATTTTCCTCATCAAATTTATTATTTTTAAATGGGGTGACTAAAGCAACATTTGATCCTTTAAACATAAGTACTTATAACATAAATTGCAGATTAATTTTAAAATATATGAGCATGAAAGCTATAAAAATTGTTATACTAAATATATTTTTTCTGTGTRCTGTTCAATTAGCTTTTTCACAAGAAAATTTACTTCCCATAAAGAAACCCGTTTTGTCAGCAGAAATAATTGAAAAGAAAATTTCTAAAAATATTCTAATACCACTAAAAAAACCCATTTTAGAGCAAAAAGAAAAAATAACAGAAATAAAGAAAAAAAAAGAAGADAAAADAATATCTAAAATACAGGGTGTTATATTGCCAGAAAGTAAACCTCTTATCGTAAAAAAAGGAAGAGCAAAAGTTTCAAAAAAATCAAAATATTATAGTGAAAGAGATTTCAATTATGCAAAACAAGCTATTCAATTCATGGAAAAAAGTAATTGGAAAGATGCTTTAAAAGTTGCAAAAAAAGCTAGAGCAAAATCTATTTATAATTTTATTCAATGGCAGCACCTTTTAACAACAGGAAATAGAGCCAGTTTTTATGATTACAAAGAATTTATTGAAAGAAATAAAAACTATCCAAGAATTGGACGAATTAAATATTTGGCAGAACATAAAATGTCCACTCAAATTCTATCACCTAAAGATATTATTAATTGGTTTGAGAATAGAAAACCATTAAGTGGTTTTGGTAAAATGGTTCTTGGCGAAAGTTTAATTCTTACAGGTAATAATTCTGAAGGAATAAAGTTAATTAAAGAAGGATGGATTACTGCAGATTTATCCAAATCAGATTTAAAATTTTTTAGAAAAAAATATAAAAAATACTTGAGTTCTGATGATTATATAAAAAGAGCAGATTACTTAGCGTGGGAAAATAAATATTGGGATCTAAGAAGAATGTTAAGATATTTACCAAAAGATTAYCGGCTGCTCTATACTGCTAGACAACTTTTAATGARYAAATCTTACGGTGTTGATTCAGCTATCAGTAAAGTTCCTCAAAAATTAAAAAATGATCCTGGTCTTAATTATGATCGATTAAAATGGAGGAGAAAAAGAGGTAGGCTTGAAAGTTCTTTAGAAATTTTACTCAATATAGATAATACCAAAGAATATATGGTCAGACCTGAAAAATGGTGGACCGAAAGATCGATCATTGCAAGGTCTCTKATATATAAAAAAARATACGAAACTGCTTATAAAATAACTAGCAAGMATGCTATGTCTCAAGGACCAGAATTTGCTGAAGCGGAATGGATGAGTGGGTGGATAGCTTTCAGTTTTTTAAAAGATCCACTATTGGCAGAAGAACATTTTAAACGCTTTTATGAGAATGTTGGTTATCCGATTAGTTTARCTAGRGGAGCTTATTGGTTGGGAAGAACTTATGAAAAAATGGGTAATARAGAACTTTCAGAAAAATGGTACAAAGAARGTGCTAAATATCTAACAACCTATTATGGTCAATTGTCTCATCTAAAAGTTTATCCAWATCAAAAATTTGCGTTATATAATYCAATGCAAGTAGATAWAAAAATTTCAGAARATTTTTATAGAAAAAAATTAGTTGCAATTGTTCATTTATTAGATGATTTGAAAAAAGAAAAATACGCTAAATATATACTAAGATTTCTAGCAAACGAAAATATAAATGAAGGAAGTGAAATTTTAGCAGCCAAATTAGCAACTGACATATCTAGATTTGATTTTGCTATTCAGATTTCAAAAATTGCTTCTTATGAAAAAAGATTTCATCATAAGTATAATTATCCAATTATTGGTGTACCAAAAAATGTAAAGGGAAGAAAAATACCTGATTCCGCGTTCATTTTATCAATCATAAGACAAGAAAGTGAATTTGATACTAGCGCAAATAGTAGTGCTGGTGCTAAAGGATTGATGCAATTAATGACCTACACAGCTAGGATTGTGGCAAAACAAGCTAAAATCCCTTATTCAAAAAAGAAACTAACAAAAAACCCTAAATATAATATTAACCTTGGATCATTTTACTTAGCTGGTCTTCTCTTGGAGTATGATGGTTCTTATCCATTTTCAATAGCTGCATATAATGCTGGACCTAAAAGAGTTAAGTATTGGAATAAAATAAATAAAAATCCTCAAAAAGGAAACATTGATTATGTAGATTGGATTGAGCTAATTAAATTTAAAGAAACTAGAAATTATGTTCAAAGAGTATTGGAAAATTTTAATGTTTATAGATTCATACTAGAACAAAAACCCATAAAACTTAAAAATTTCTTTAAAAACGACCCATTATACTAATGGCGGAGAGTGTGGGATTCGAACCCACGGTTGGCTTACGCCAACGGAAATTTAGCAAACCAAAGTAAATAGTTATTTGATAAGTAAATACGCCATTAATTGAAGCTGCATTAACGCAGCATTAACATTTTTAGTTTTATTTGAGATTTTGATTTGTTTTTTCGAAAAATTTTAGGAGTGATGTTAATAAATATAGGATCAATTAAGAATAGAAATCAAAAAAAATAATTAATTGTTTTTTAAAATTAATTTTTTAGAAATTTGTCAACCATATGTGATTGACTTCAGCAAGAATAAACATAAGACTAAAAAAAACAAACGAATCAATTATGATTAGTTTCAGTTAAAACAAAAAATGGAGATAAAAATGGCTAAAAAAAGTAAAAAAGGAAAAAAGAAAAAAGCTAGTAAAAAAAAGACATCAAAAAAAACCTAAAATTTTTTAAGTATCAATGATCA
>NVSV01000040.1:0-8486 GCA_002732835.1 Candidatus Pelagibacter sp. | reverse complement strand
TTGCTTACAAAAGATAATTTAGATAAATTTATGGGAAGTTCTTTTTCAATTATACCACCCCCGCTTTGTTTTGATGGTTTTTGATGTTTCTTAACAATGTTTATCCCTTTGACTAGAGCCTTGTTATCTGGTGGTAAAATAGATAAAATTGTTCCTATTTTCCCTTTATCTTTACCAGATAAAACCATTACATCATCGCCTTTTTTTAATTTTGTTTCAAATCTAACTATCATAATACTTCTGGTGCAAGTGAAATAAKTTWTKWAAATCTTTTACTTCTTCTAAATTGACATGTAATTGAAAAAYCCGATCATTTTCTGCAATCACATTATTAAAATAATCCGTAATTATTCCTCTTTGAGGAGGAGTTTTCCATTCTCGTAATCTATTTTTATCRGATAAGAGGAGATACTTTTCTCTATCAGAAATTTGTAAATTGAATAATCTGTAAGTCATTCCTCCAAATAAAACAATTTTAGCAGCAGCAAGTAAAAATACTCTTCGATTAATTATTTSATTCTTGCTAAAGGATGAACGAATCTCTTTTTGACTAAGCATTTTCTTCTCTTAAGTTGTAAATGTTAATTTTATTAAATATTTTTGCAAAAATTGGGTAAACTAAAGAGGTATAAATAGTATTGGACATTAAAGATTCATAACTAATATCTGAGCTAAAAATTAGAGTTTGCAGAATATAATTTGTAGAATTTACTATTAAAATTGATAAGAAAAAAAATACCCAATCATATAGCAAATTGGGTATTAAGGTTCTATTTCTTAACAATGAGGCCATTACACACAATATTAAATAGCTAATAGATGATAAACCAATAGGAAAATTCAAAATAACGTCATTAATTATTCCTGATAGAAAAATTAAACCAAAACCTATTATTTCTGGTTTTTTTAAAACCCAGAAAAAAATCAATATATAAACAAAGTTAAATGAAATATTTAAATTGTAGTAAATTATCGATAAATCAAAACCTGTAAAAACTAAAATAAACAACAAAAAGACTGGAAAACTATTTAAAATATATTTGTAAAATTTTTTACTTTTATCTGGCATTTAATTTTGGYCTCKCTTTATGTATYTAATTTTTACAAAATCTAGCTGRGTKAARTCTGAAAAAAACTTAACATTTTTTATACCATTTAYTACTTCCACCTTGCCAATTGGAATACCTGGCAAAAAAACACCATCGGATCCAGAAGTATAAACAATGTTTCCATTATCAACCGTGTCATTTTTTGGCAAATATTCGAGTAGGCCATAATCTGATCCTGAGCCATTTAAAATAGCTTTTATATTATCGGGTTCAACAATTACTGGTATTTTACTATTTAAGTCATTGATCAACAAAATTCGTGATGACAAATAATTCGTCTCTACTACTTTGCCAATCATATATGATCTATCTAGAGCAGCCATTCCTTTTTCGATACCTGACTCAAATCCTTTATTAATAATAAGTGATTTTATATAAGGACTCTCTTTATCAATTAAAACTTTTGTAATTACATATTCGCCTTCTAACAAAGGTTCTTCATTTATAAATTTTTTTAATTTTTTATTTTCAGATTTATAAAATTTCAAATCATTTTCTAAGGAAGAAATATTATATTCTTTTTCTTTTAATAATTTGTAGTCGTTAAACATATTCATGTGATCTTGAATTTTTACATAGGCATCACTCGTTAATTTGAAAGGAAGCGAGACAACGTAGGATCCTCTGTAAATTATATCTTTAGTAACTGATCTAAATTTATCAATCGGACCTGRCTTAAAATACTCTAAAGAGAGTATTARGCAAGAAATTACTAATAATGTAAAGAGTGAAAACTTTTGTCTGTTRYCTTTTTTTAAAAAGGCTGAACGAATAGCAATTACAAAATCGTCTCTACTCGCAGACATTATTTTTTATTAATACTCGGATAACATATGAGCAAATGTTTCTCTTTGTTCTAAAGCTTTACCAGTTCCAATTGCAACACAAGCTAAAGGATCGTCTGCAATATTCACTGGTAGTCCTGTTTCCTTGGAAAATCTTTTGTCTATATTTTTTAAAAGTGCTCCGCCACCAGATAAAGTCATACCCATATCTACCAGATCGGCAGACAATTCAGGTGGAGTATTTTCTAACGCATCCTTAATACCTTTAACTAATTGTTTTATAATAGGATTTAAAGCTTCAGCAGTATCGTTTTCAGAAATATTAACTTCCTTTGGAGTTCCTGATCTAATATCTCTTCCCTTAACTGCATAAGTATTATTGCTGGCTGGAATTGCAGTTCCAATTTCTTTTTTAATTTTTTCTGCTGTACTATCTCCGATCAATARATTATATTCTGATCTCATATAATCCTGTAATGCTTGATCCATTGCATTTCCTGCAGTTCTAAGAGAATTGGAATAAACAACCCCTCCTAAAGACATAATAGCTACTTCTGTAGKGCCACCACCGATATCTACAACCATTGAACCTGTTGCTTCAGAAATTGGTAATCCAGCACCAATTGCGGCAGCGATTGGTTCTTCGATCAATTGAACTTTTCTTGCTCCTGCCGCTAATGCACTATCTTGAATTGATTTYCTCTCAACAGGAGTAGAGCCTGTTGGAACGCTTATTAAAATTCTTGGATTTGCCAATGTTCTTTTATGAACTTTTTTTATGAAATGCTTGATCATTTCTTCGGTTACAATGAAATCTGCAATCACTCCATCTCTTAAAGGCCTTATTGCCTGTATGTTTCCTGGGGTTCTTCCAAGCATTGTTTTTGCTTCGTCCCCAATTGCAAGAACAGATTTTTTTCCTTTTTCTTCAACAACTGCAACTACAGATGGTTCATTTAAAACTACTCCTTGTCCCTTAAGCACAATAAGTGTATTTGCTGTTCCAAGATCAATCGCCATATCTTGTGACCAAATTTTAGTAATCTTTTCAAATATTCCCATTTTATATTCCTTTCATTTTTTCATTTTTAAAATTTTGTTTTGTTTCTTTGATATCAGGTGCAAAATTTCTCTTTCTTTTTATAATCATTTTATTCAATGCATTAATGTAGGCATTTGCTGAAGCAACCAAAGTATCAGTATCAGCTGCTTGACCAACAGTAGTTTTTCCCTCTTCTTCAATTCTAACGCTCACTGTTGCCTGTGCATCGGTCCCTTCTGTTACTGCATGAACCTGATAAAGCTGTAACTTAACTTCATGTGGATACAACTTTTTGATACATTTAAATGTTGCATCTACAGGTCCATCTCCCGTTTCTKWTGCTTTTTTAATTTCTCCATAAACTTCCAAAGTCATTTCAGCTCTTTGCGGTTCTCCTGTTCCAGCAAAAACTTTTAAAGATTTAAGAATAATCACATTATCTTCTTTAATTAAACTATCATCAACTAAAGCAACAATATCTTCATCATAGATATGTTTTTTCTTATCTGCTAAAACTTTAAATTTACCAAAAGCATTTTCTATTACATCGTCTGTTACATCAACATATCCAAGACTGTTTAATTTATCTTTAAATGCATGTCTTCCAGAGTGTTTGCCCATAACTAGTGATGTTTGTTTAACTCCAACACTTTCTGGTGTCATGATTTCATAAGTATTTCTATTTTTAAGCATTCCATCTTGATGTATTCCAGCTTCATGAGCAAAAGCATTTTTTCCCACAATTGCTTTGTTGAATTGAACAGGAAAACCTGTTGCATTTGAAACTACTTTTGACGCTTTACTTAATAATGTTGTATTTATACCTGTTGAATATGGCATTAGATCRTTTCTTGYTTTCATTGCCATCACAACTTCTTCTAAAGCTGCGTTACCTGCTCTTTCACCAATTCCATTAATTGTACATTCTATTTGTCTCGCTCCCGCTTGTACTCCGGCCAATGAATTTGCTACTGCTAATCCTAGATCGTTATGACAGTGTGTAGATAAAATTGCTTTATCAATATTTGGAACTTTATTTAGCAAAGTTTGAATTATTTTTGTAAACTCAGTTGGTACCGTATAACCAACTGTATCTGGAATATTTATTGTTTTGGCTCCACATTTAATTGCGAGTTCAACGGTCTTRCACATAAAATCCATATYAGTTCTGGTTCCGTCTTCGCATGACCACTCAACATCATCAGTAAATTTTCTTGCATAAGTTACGTGTTCTTTAACTGATTCATACACTTGTTCTGGTGACATATTTAATTTATGTTTCATATGAAGTGGACTAGTTGAAATGAAAGTGTGAATTCTAAATCTTGGCGCTGATTTTAAAGCTTCRTAACATCTATCAATATCTTTTTTTGAATGCCTTGATAAACCTGCGGGAATAGATTTTTTTAATATTTTACTTATTTCGCTTACTGCTTCAAAATCTCCTGGRGATGCAATTGGAAATCCTGCTTCGATAATATCAATTCCAAGTTCATCAAACACTCTAGATATTTCAATTTTTTCTTCTAAACTCATAGATGCGCCTGGTGATTGTTCACCATCACGCATAGTAGTATCAAATATATAAACTCTAYTTTTATCAGCCATTGCAGTAAATTTTTTGCCGCTCATCATACAGSCTCTCGTTGAGATTGCAAAATAAATACTAATTTTAACTCAAAATTAACAAATAKRTCTAATTCTTATCGCTATCAATYAACYTCTTCTTRCCAATCCATGGCATCATAGCTCTAAGTTTAGTTCCAACTTGCTCAATCGAGTGATCTGCTAATTCTTTTCTCATTTTTATTAAGTTTTTTTGACCATTTTTGCATTCGTCCATCCATTCTTTAGTGAATTTTCCAGATTGGATRTCATCTAAAATTTCTTTCATTCTTTTTTTAGTTTCTTCCTTTTTAATTATTCTTTTGCCCGATACATATTCACCATACTCAGCTGTATTTGAAATAGAATAGTTCATGTTTGCAATTCCACCTTCATAAATCAAATCTACAATTAATTTTACTTCGTGTAAGCATTCAAAGTAAGCCATTTCTGGATCATATCCTGCTTCTACTAAAGTTTCGTATCCGTTTTTTATTAGCTCAACTAATCCTCCACAAAGAACCGATTGTTCTCCAAACAAATCAGTTTCACATTCATCTTTAAATGTTGTTTCAAAAATTCCAGATTTTCCTCCACCAATATTRGAAGCATAAGATAAAGCTAATTCTCTGGCTTTACCTGAGCCATTTTGATGTATTGCTATCAAACAAGGAACACCGCCTCCTTTTTCATATTCGCTTCTAACTAAATGTCCAGGGCCTTTTGGTGCTACCATAAAAACATCTAAATCTTTTCTAGCTTCGATCAATTTATAATGAATATTTAATCCATGAGCAAAAGCTAAAGATGTTCCTTCTTTAATTCTTTGTTCGATATGATTTTTGTATATTGTTGCTTGCATCTCGTCAGGTGTTAAAATCATTGCAACATCTGCCCACTCTGCTGCATCAGATAAGTTCATAACTTTTAATCCTTTTGATTCAGCTTTTGCTTTATTTTGAGATCCATCTCTTAAAGCAACAACAACTTCTTTAACACCGCTATCTTTTAAATTTAAAGCATGGGCATGTCCTTGACTGCCGTAACCAAATATCGCTACTTTTTTTTCCTTAATTAAATTTACATCAGCATCTTTTTCATAAAACATTTTCATATTTTTCTCCTTTTATTTAAATACTTCTGATCCTCTTGTCATAGCAACAGCTCCTGTTCTTGATATACTCACAAGGCCGTACTTTTTTAAATTCTTGGACATCGCATCTATTTCTCTTCTTAAAGCAGTAATTTGAATTACAACAGATTTATTTGTTTTGTCCAATATTACACCATTATACTTTTTACAAGCTTTTAAAGCCTTTTCTCTTTTTGAATTGTTTCCTACTAATTTAAATAAGGCCATTTCTTTAAAAATTACATTTTTATCTTCTCTTTTAAAATCTGCAACTTTGTGAACTGGTACAAGTTTTTTTAATTGTAGCTTAATTTGTTCTATAACTTGAGGCGTTCCGGTAGTTACAATTGTAATTCTAGATATATTTAATTTTGGATCAACTTCAGCTACCGCCAAAGATTCAATGCTATATCCTCTGCTTGAGAATAAACCTGCTACTCTAGCCAAAACTCCCGCTTCATTATCTACCCACACCACAATTATATGAGTATCWAATTTTCCTTGTTTACCTGGAACACTATAMGCTGATCTTGATTTAGTCATTAAACTAAAGTTTTCCCTTTCTTAGTTATTTTATTTTCTTTTTGATCTTTTGGTCCTAAAAGCATTTGATTATGTGGCTTTCCTGATGGAATCATAGGAAAACAATTTTCTTYTTTATCAACCACACAATCAAAAATTACTGGTCTATCTGTGTTAATCATTTCAATAATTTTATCATCTAATTCTTCAGGTTTGGTGGCTCTTATTCCAACACATCCATAAGCTTCTGCTAACTTAACAAAATCAGGTAATGCTGCTGTATAACTTTCAGAATAATTTTTATCATGAAGTAATTCTTGCCATTGTCGAACCATTCCCATGTATTCATTGTTTAAAATAAATATTTTGATCGGCAAACTATATTGAACAGCCGTAGACATTTCTTGCATAGTCATTAATACGGATGCTTCGCCAGCAATATCAATAACTAATTTATTTGGGTGTGCTACCTGAACTCCAACAGCAGCCGGCAAACCATAACCCATGGTACCCAAACCACCAGATGTCATCCATCGATTAGGTTTATCAAACTTGTAATGTTGGGCAGCCCACATTTGATGCTGACCAACTTCAGTTGTTATGTATGTATCTTTATTTTTTGTTAGTTCGTAAAGTCTTTGAACAGCATACTGAGGTTTTATTRACTCTGTACTATTAAYAAAGTCAAAAGACYTTATAGATCKCCATTTTTCAATTTTTTCCCACCATTTAGAAATTTTTTGTTTGTTTGATTTCGCAAAGTTAGGTTTTACTTTTTTTATAGTCTTAATTGTAGAAGTTATAACTTCTGCAACATCGCCTACGATTGCTAAATTAACTTTAACAATTTTATTTATTGAAGAGGGATCAATATCAATATGAACTTTCTTTGATTTTGGTGAAAACTCATCAATCTTTCCCGTTATTCTATCGTCAAACCGAGCACCAATATTAATCATCAAATCACAGTCATGCATTGCATTGTTTGCTTCATAAGATCCGTGCATACCAAGCATGCCCAAAAATTGATTATCTTCACCTGGATAAGCTCCAAGTCCTTGCAATGTGGATGTAATTGGAAAACCCGTTGTGTTAACAAGTTCTCTTAAAAGCGCGCTTGCTTTTGGRCCAGAATTTACAACACCGCCTCCTGTATAGAAAATTGGTTTTGATGATTTGCTCATTAATTTTATTAATTCATCAATATCTTTTTGTGAAAAATGGTTATGTTTTTTTCCATTTAATTTTTTTTGTTTTTTGTATTTTGTGTAACTTGTTTTTTGAAATTGAACATCTTTAGGAATATCCACCAAGACAGGACCGGGTCTTCCTGTTGTTGCAAYTTCGAARGCTTTATGAATCGTTTTTCCTAAATCWTTAATATTTTTTACTAACCAATTATGTTTTGTACACGGTCTTGTTATTCCAGTTGTATCGCATTCTTGAAAAGCATCAGTTCCAATTAAATGTGTAGGAACTTGTCCAGTTATACAAACTAAAGGAATTGAATCCATGTATGCATCTGTTAAAGCTGTTACAGTATTTGTTGCACCTGGACCCGATGTAACAAAAAGTACTCCAGGTTTGCCAGAAGATCTTGCATAACCTTCKGCYGCATGTCCTGCTCCCTGYTCGTGTCKRACTAAGATATGCTTTACAAATTTATGATTTTTTAGTTCATCATATATTGGTAAAATTGCTCCACCTGGATAACCAAAAACAATATTTACTCCTTGGTCTTCCAAACATTTAAAAACAATTTCAGCGCCTGAGTACAATTTTGGCATTTAAGCAATTTAGCTGAAATTGTATTAATAGGTCAAGTTTTACTGAAGATARTTCAAAWTTTTTTTAAAGCTAAAATTTGRTTTTTATGTTCAATTTTTTGCCAAGACATCATCTGGCCTCTAGCCCAAGTGGTTTGTCTTTTGGCGTATTGTCTTGTTTTTACCACTATTTGCTCTTTTGTTTCGTTCAAACTGCTCTTRCCATGTAAGTAATTGGTTATTTCCATAATACCTATAATTTTATTAGCGCTATTTTCTTTTTTGATTTTTAATCTATTAAATTTCTTAACCTCTTTAATTGCTCCTCTTTCAAACATTTGATGTACTCTTTTATTAATTCTTTCAATTAATTCTGTTCGMGGAAAATCAATATAAAATTTTATAAATCTATCTTGRYCAAATAAAATTTTTGTTCTTTKMRWYYWWKKGTCWWWKARWTYWKWRKATAWTTKWYWWTTWMATAKCATTTGAGTTACCTTCTAATATTAAATTTATTTTATTATT
>NVSV01000001.1:20904-43410 GCA_002732835.1 Candidatus Pelagibacter sp. | reverse complement strand
AATGCTTGGGCAGAAAAAGAAAAGACAGCGAAACTACAAAAGATGATTGATGATTTACAAGATAAAAGAATAAAAAAAATCGTGAAGCGATTGAAAAATTAAATAGGGGAAAATAAATGAAAATAYTWTGTATMTTATATGAYGAYCCAAAAGRYGGAATGCCWWCAAGTTATCCAGTAAAGGAACTTCCTAAACTGGAAAAATATCCYGATGGKATGTCAYTACCWACWCCWAAAGGWAKWGATTTTAWASCWGGTGAATTANTNKRKKGTGTATNNCWGGWGARTTRGGTTTRAGAAARTTTTTARAAGAYMGAGGACATACAYTAGTKGTKACMTCKGATAAAGACGCTGAAGGTTGYRTTGCAGATAWAGAATTAGTTGACGCTGATRTWGTKATATCACAACCRTTYTKKCCRTATTAYCTAACAAGAAAAARAATRGAAWSWGCRCCAAAKTTAAAAATGGCAATTACAGCWGGYATWGGWTCTGAYCAYGTWGATTTACARGCMGCRATGGAYMATAAAGTTGATGTMGTTGARGTGACYTATTGTAATTCAAGGTCAGTTGCWGAACATATTGTTATGATGATTTTATCTTTAGTTAGAGATTATCATAATCAACATAGAATAGTAAATGAAGGCGGTTGGCATATTGCTGACGCTGTAAAACGTTCTTATGATGTGGAAGGTATGCACGTAGGTACTATTGCGGCCGGACGTATAGGTTATGATATGTTAAGAAAAATGGCACCGTTTGATGTACATTTACATTACTTTGATAAACATAGATTACCTAAAGATAAAGAAAAAGAATTAAATTTAACTTATCACGATTCAGTAGAATCTTTAGTTGCTGTTTGTGATGTAGTTAATATAAGTTGTCCATTACATCCAGAAACAGAAAATTTATTTGATGAAGAATTAATTAATAAATGTAAACCAGGTGCGTATATTGTTAATACTGCTAGAGGTAAAATCTGTAATAAGGATGCAATAGCAAGAGCACTTAAATCTGGTCAATTAAGCGGGTATGCAGGAGACGTTTGGTTTCCTCAACCAGCACCTAACGACCACGTTTGGAGAACAATGCCAAACCACGGTATGACACCACATACTTCAGGAACATCTTTATCAGCACAGGCAAGATATGCCGCGGGCACAAGAGAAATATTAGAATGTTTCTTTGATAAAAAACCAATTAGAGATCCATATCTAATTGTTAAAGATGGTCAACTTGCAGGCATGGGAGCACATTCTTATACTAAAGGTAGTGCAACTGGTGGATCAGAAGAAGCTGCAAAATATAAAAAATAGAAGGTACAGAAACAACTAGACTTACGCTTCCTTCAAAAGCATATTATATTTGGCTTATGTTACTTATAGATGGCTTCATAAAAAACCAAAAGGTATTAAATTCATTAAATCTTTACAATACGTATGGCTCWACTCTTTCTTTTTTATTTAAAATTCTATCTACCGCAAAACAATTTAAATCTATTGTTTGATAAGATCCAGTTGTAATTAATTCCGTAAGTGCTCTGCCAAYTCCRGGTGCTTGCATTAARCCTCTRCCAGTAAATCCTGTTGCTAAATAAACGTTTTCATATTTAGGATGTTTACCCACTACAGCATTATTATCTAATTTATTACAATCATAATAACCTGCCCATCCTCCAGTTAATTTCAATTCTTCAAATGCTGGAATTCTTTTTGCAAGTGCTGGCCAAACTAATTCTTCAAAATCATTCCAGGCTGGTTCTAAATCTTCTGCATCAAATACAGAATTTGGTGAACCAGCCAAATATTCTTTACCTTCTGGTCTCCAATAWACACCTGTCGTTAGATCACCAATTAATGGCATTTCTGGAATGTGCTTAGGGCACTTCACTCTAAAAAYAGTATGCTTTTGTGGAACTACYGGAATATCTGATAATAATTCTTTAGTCCAACAACCTGCTGCAGATATAATTACTTTGGCTTTTATTTCTGAAATGCTCTTAACTTCACCTTTAATAAATTCAGCTTCTAACTCAATTGCTTTGCCTTTAAGTGCACCATGAAACATAAATGGATCAATCCATCCTTCAATTTTATCATCTGTGTAAGTTGCTGTTTCAATTCCCACATTATTTATATATGGAAAAACTTTAGTTAATTCAGATCCTTTAATATTCTTAGTTCCGGCATCACATGCTTTATGATTTTCTAATGCTCTATATTGTTCTTCAGCWTGTTCAGGACCAAACATAAGCAAATATCCRTTTGGAACCATACTGGCWGTTGGATTAGGATTTTTTTCTGTTTTCAGTAATTCTGGAATTTGAGAAATAAATTCTCTTGCAAATTTTCCAAGTAAAATATTTTCCTTTTGATAAAATTGTCTTCTAAAACCACCAAGAGACAAAGGAAATGATGCTTGTTTATAAGTAGGATCTCTTTCAATTACTTTAACTCTTCTGCCTTCTTTCGAYAAAAAGTAAGCTACGGCAGCTCCTATTATTCCACCCCCTATAACAACAAYATCATCCATGAATCTTTCAATGCAAGATTTATATCATATCCTAATTAAGAATAAAAAAAGAATAACAAACTTTTTACATTGGTTGACTTGACGCATATAAAATAAATTTGCTGAATCATGATTAATATTGCATATTTTCNAAAAATAAAAAAATATGAATAAAAATATATGGATTACAGGTGCAAGTAGTGGCATTGGAAAAGCTCTTGCGATTAAATTTGCTAATGAAGGTTGGCAAGTTGCCGYATCTGCAAGAAGAGAAAATTTACTAAAAGAACTGAGTAATAAATATCAAAATATAAGTTCATTTCCATTAGATGTTACYGATAGYGAAAARTGCAAGTTTGTTTTTAAAGATATTATTGAAAARTATAAAGATATTGAAATTTGTGTATTCGGAACAGGAATACATGACCCTAAATCAGAAAAAAAATTGAATTTAGAAAAAATAAGAAAGATTATGGAAGTTAATTTTTTTGGAACAATTAACTCAATTAATTCTATCTATGATTATTATAATGAAAAGAAAAGTGGTCAAATCTGTATTGTTTCATCAGTGGCTGGATAYAGAGGACTGCCAGCAGGCGGTGCATATTGTGCATCAAAATCAGCTCTTACTAGTTTTGCAGAAAGCTTACATTTTGAAATGAAAAGAAAGAATGTAAGAGTAGCATTGGTAAGTCCAGGATTTATTAAAACGCCAATGACTGATCAAAATGATTTCCCTATGCCTATGATAAAGTCCCCTGAATTTGCAGCAGAACAAATGTATATTGGATTAACTAAAAAAAAGGGATTTGAAATTCATTTTCCTAAATCATTTACCTTTATTATGAAAATTTTAAGAATACTTCCAAATAGTATTTATTTTAAATTTGTTGAGAAAGGAATGAAGARAATTAAMTATYAWMMWYWWTWAAWARAWAWARAARRMAMMRAACTAAATTAATAGTTTTCAATTCAATTGACGTCAAACTAACTCAGTTAAATTAATGTTTTTTTGCTATTTGATTTATCTTATCCTTAACAGCCAGTTTCTTTTTCTTTAAAGATCTTAAACTAACCCAAGAATCTGAAGCTCTATCATTTAATCTAGTTTTTATGAGTTTTCTTATTTGAACGTCTATTTGTTTTTTTTCTTTTGTTAAGTCTTTAATTAAAGACATAGTTTATAGTATCATATTTTACTTAATTAAATAAGTAGCAAATAAAATTTAATTTATTATTTTTCGGTTAAACAACTGTAAGAACACTGCAGAAATTATAATTGTACCACCAATTAAAACAACTAATGGTGGATTTTCATTTGCAAATAACCAAGCCCATAAAGGTCCTAGTACTGCTTCAGTTAACATTATGATACCAACTAATGCAGAAGGAGTGCTTCTTGCTCCAATAGTAATAAAAATAAATCCCAGACCAACCTGAAAAAAACCTGCTAAAAAACCTAAAAAAATATCGTGAGATGAAATAATTAATTTTGTGGAAAACAAATATCCAATAATTATAGCGCCAATACCAGCAACAAATTGCATGGGTATCATATCAATATCTGGAAACTTTCTTACAATTAAAATAAGTGTGGCGAATGAAATAGGCATWATGAATGCAGCWATATTTCCTGATGTCTGTCCAGGCGATAAAGAATTKCCAACCATCAATATTATTCCAATAAAAGCAAATATAATTGAAAACAAAGTTAGTTTTGAAATTTTTTCTTTAAGAAAAATATAACCAAAAACTGCTAGAAAAATTGTTTGTGTTTGAATTATAAAATTGGTGTTAGCAACAGTGGTATTATACATTGCAAATACATATCCACAATATCCAAGTGATAAAATTAAACCACCGAWWARACCTGGAAAACCTGATTTATAAAATGCATTAAAGATATTTTTTTTATGAGTTATTAACAAAAAAATTACAATTACAATTGAAAAAAAGATAGATCTCCAAAATAATATTTGCCAAAGTGTAGCTCCTTCAAAAGATTTAACTATTAAACCWCCAAAACTTAGACAACAAGCTCCTAGAAATATTAAGATTGGCCCTGGTATTTTAATAATTRAATTCATTWTATTTGAKTAATAATATTTTCTGTTTCCATGTTGTAAATTTTAAACARAGTTTCTGCTTCTGAAAGTTSAATTGATTTAAATTTAATTTTTGAACCTGGTGTTAATTGARCAAATTTATCGTAATCAGCRYTTATYAYTACACCAATTTTAGGATAACCACCAATTGATCCATGATCCGAAAGCATTATAATAGGATTTCCGTCTGGCGGAACCTGTATCACGCCTTTAATCAAACCTTCGGATCTAATATTTGTATCAACTATATTTTCAAGGATTGGACCTTCTAATCTCATTCCCATTCTGTCGGTAAGTTTTGAAACAGTAAATTCACTGTTAAAAAAAAAWWTTTTAGCTTTTTCTGAAAAATAATTATAATTTGTACCCTTTAAAACTCTTATAAACTCTATTCTTGAGTTTAAATATTCTACCTTTTTTGAACTAAATTCATTTTCATTTTGATTTAGATAAAGTTTGTCATTTGTTGAATATTTTTCACCTTGGTTTGAGCCTATTTTAGCTCTTGTGTTTACTGAACAACTTCCCCAAAAATATTCACCAACAAAACTTTCTTTAACTGAAAGATAACCATAAACGGATTTATCAGTTGAAATTATGTCTATTTGATCTTCTGAATTTAAATAGAATGTTTGGTAACAAATACCTTTTTCAATATTAGAGTTGTTCCTAATTATATTAAAAGTCACATTTCCAGTAATTGCAGCTGTAGCATTACCAAATTTTAGTTTTAATAAAGGACCTTGATATGCAAATTCTAATGAGGCAGCATTTGATTTATTTCCAACCAGACAATTGCTAATTAAATAATTTCTTTTATCCATTGCTCCGCTAAAAGAAACACCAATATGATATTGGTGTGCTCTACCYTCGTCTTGCAATGTAGAATTAATTCCTGGTCTTAATATTTCAAAATATGCTTTATTCATTCCAATTTAAATATTCAGATTTGCTTATTTTATAGAACTCTACAGTATCTCCAGGATTAATTTTTGCTGGTCTACTGTTATTAAATTTATCAAAAACTTTTATTGGAGTATTTCCTATGATGTTCCAGCCTCCAGGACTTTCAAAAGTATAAATATTACAGAACTGTTCAGTAATTCCTATAGACCCTTTTGGAACTTTAATTCTAGGAGTTTCTAATCTTTTAAATCTAATATCTTTATYTATRTCCCCYAWAAAAGGCATRCCAGCAATAAAACCTGTCATATAGCAAAAATATTTTTTATTAAAAAAAGAATTTAAAATTTTATCAATGCTAATTTTTAGATTTTCAGAAAGTCTACTTAGATCARGCGAAAACTCTTCATCAACACAAACTGGGACTTTAATAATATTTTTTGACTCTTTATCAAAATTTTCTAATTTAATTTTGAGTATTTTTTCTTTTAGTTTTTCATAATTTATTTGTGTTAAGTCAAAAGAAATAATTAACTTATTRTATGAAGGTGTAATGTTTGTAATTCCAGATATTTTGTTCTYTTGTAAATTTTTAAAATAATTTATAACTTGTGAATTTATTTCTCTGTTTACTTCGCTTCCAAAATCACAATATATGGCAGAGTCGCCAAGATTTATTATATTTTTTATCATGACGTGTTATACTTTNACTATTAATTATATGGAAATTAATATCAATTGCGATTTAGGTGAAAAATCTAAACATCATTCAAATAAATACGATCCTGATTTATTAGGTATTGTAAACTCTGCAAACGTAGCCTGCGGATATCATGCTGGAGATGAAGAAACTATGAACCAGGTAGTTACAATATCTAAAAAAAATGGAGTTAGCATTGGAGCTCACCCATCTTTTAATGATCCTGAAAATTTTGGAAGAAAAAGAATGAATTTATCTTCTTCAGAGATAAGAAAACTAATTGTAGATCAGTATGAAATTTTACAAAAAATTGCTTTATCTCTTAATGAAAACGTTACACATATAAAACCTCATGGGGCATTAAGTAATATGGCTTGTGAAGATATAGATTTAGCTACAACAATAGCAAAGACAATAAACGATATAAGTAAAGATTTAATTTACCTGGTTCCAACTGGCTCTAAAATGGAATTRGCTGCMAAAACATTAAATATGAAAATAGCATGTGAAATATTTGCAGATAGAAATTATGAAGATGATGGAAATTTAGTTTCCAGATCTAAACCTAACGCTTTAATTACCGATCCTGAAGAGGCTAAAAGACACGTTTTAAGCATGGTAAAAAATCAGGCGTTAAATTGTCACTCTGGTAAAAAGATAACTTGTGAAATTGATTCCGTTTGCATACATGGTGATAATGAAAGTTCATTAGCAACTGCCAAGTCTATTAAAGATAACTTAGTTGAAAATGGATTAATTTTAAAACCATTAAATAAAATGCAAAAATTTACCCAAAATGCTTAGAAGTTTTTTAATAATCATATTTTTTACTTTTTCATTTTCACAAATTTGTTTTTCAGCTGGAACTGGTGACAGTGGATCAAGATCAAAAGCTGACTATTACAAAAAAGGAGCAGACCTAATTAAAGCTGCAAAAAAATTAGATGAAAAAGGTAAAACTAAAAAAGCTCTCAAGAGATATGAAAGGGCTAAAAAATATCTTTTAARAGCTAATAAAAAAAATCCAAATAAACCGGATACTCTAAATTATTTGGGATATGCAACTCGTAAACTAGGTGATTTTGAAAACGCTGAAAAATATTATTTACAAGGATTACAGATAGATCCAAAGCACATAGGTATAAATGAATATCTTGGAGARCTTTATGTTAAAACAAATAGAATTAACCTTGCAAAAGAAAGATTGGAAGTTCTTAATGGTTGTAAATGTGAAGAGTACGATGAATTAAAAGAACTTATAGAAAAAAATTAAAATGCATATTTTAGAATTATTTGGCCGAATTTTTCTCTCGGTATTATTTTTAGCAGAAGGTATTAGAAAGTTTTTTTTTCAAGAAGAAACAATTATGTAYATGGAAGATTTCGGTGTTCCAGAAATATTGTTTTTTCCTTCAATATTTGTTGAGATTTTTTTCCCTTTGCTCTTAATTATTGGCTATAAAACAAAAATTGCAGCTTTAGTAATGGCTCTTTTTACTTTAACTGTAGCAATAATTTTTCACACAAATTTTAATAGCGGAATGGAAATGACTTTCTTCTTAAAAGATTTGGCTATTRCAGGAGGTTTTATAATAATACTTATAAATGGGGCTGGACTATTAAGTATAGATCRTATGCAAAAATCTAAAACAAAATGAAGGCAAAGGTTTTAGAAAAAGSAAACGATTTCTATAAATTATTCAAACCTCAATTATCACCAAAAAAAATGCTTGAACTTGGAGTTTTTGGGGGTTCTTATTTTGAAGGAAAAATAAAAGAATATCCAAAATCATGGTTTAAAAATGCAAAATTAAGCAAAACATTTGAAGTTAATAAAAACCGTTTCAAAATTGCATCTGGTTTGTCTAGAAAACATTGGATTGATAAAGGCTGGATTTTTAAAGAAGATCCTCTAGGATGGTTTCAATGGTACTGTAGGTTTACAAACGGAMGAAGAATTCCAAAAATTGATGAAATTCAAATAAAAAGATGGAAAGCTTTTAGAAGACACGTAATAGCAATTAAAAAAAACTGTGAACCGGGCAATATTCACTGTAGAAAACGACAAAGACAAGCTATTTTACAATGGGCTTACAACCCTTTATTTTAAAATAGTTGTTTTATTTTTGTAAATATCAAATAATTTTAGCGATTTTAATTTAATCAATTTCTTATCAACTCTTAAAGTAGGGGTTCTAGGCAAGCTTTCTATAAACCCCCAATACCTTGGTAAATAATTTTTCAACAATTTTTTTCTGAAATACTTAATCAGATATTTTATTTTTGGTCTTTTTTTAAACTTTGAAACCAATAAAGCCACTATTTCTTCTTCACCTATTTCTGCTTTGGTGCCTAGAATTGCACTTTCCGAAATATATTTATGATTATTTAAATTGCTTTCTATTTCCCACGCGGAAATATTTTCTCCTTTAACCCTGACTGAATCTTTAATTCGTCCTAAAAAAAATAAATTACCTTTTTTATCTTTTTTTGCCAAATCCCCTGTATGTAAACCATCTTTTTTTAATAGTTGTTTTGTTGCTTTTCTGTCTTTGTAATAACCTTTTGTTATTAATCCAAATTCCTTCTTTTCTTTTATTACAATCTCACCAACCCCTTTTTTAATATTTGAAAGATTAATTTTAAACCAAGGAACTGTTTGCCCTATTGATCCAATTCTATTCTTAAAATTAATTGTGGAAAAACTTGAAGCTTCAGTCATCCCATAAACTTCTCTTAATGGAAGATTAAATCTTTTTCGAAAAATAGAATATGTTTCTTCTCGAGCACCTGCACCGAATGCTAATTTTACATTGTGTTTCCTATCACTCTTTTTTTAGGAAGTTTTAATAAAATATCTAAGATTCCGCCTAGATAATGAATTTTTGTAATTTTGTTGCCTCTTATTTGGTTCCAAAAATTTGTTGCAGAAAATTTTTTTAATAAAACAATCTGAATATCATGTAACAAACTTAGTAAAATAACTTCTATTCCGCCGATGTGATACAAAGATTCCCAAAGAAGAAATTTATCATTTTTTTTTACATCGGATGCCAATCCTGTGGCATATGCTGACACTAATAACATCTTTTGACTTACAATAACACCTTTGGGAGGACCAGTTGTACCAGAAGTAAATAATATACAAGAAATTTGATTTTCCTTTTTTATATTTAAAAATCTATTTGGTTTTTGAGTTAAATTTTTAAGTTCTTTTGTAATATTAAAAATTTTATTTACAAATTTCATAGGTATATTTTTTGAATTTTTTTTTATAGAAAAAATCAAATTAGGTTTGATTAATGAAATAATATAATTTAAACCTAATCCTTTTCTATATGGACCAATTGGAACCCAAATTATCCCTAAAGTTACGCAKGAAAAAAACAAAATAATTTGTTCATAGGAATTTTCTAATAGACTTAATACTTTATCCCCTTTTTTTAATCCTTGATCAAYTAATCCACTTTGAACTCTTAAAATTTTATTAATTAATTGAAATCTAGTAATTTTTTTTTTTCCTATAATTATTATGGTATGATTAGGATTTTTATAAGATAATTTTTGTAATAACTGAGAAATAGTTTCATGTGGTAAAGAATACATTTTTAATAATTAAATACTTTTATTTATTTAAAAATTTTTTAGTAGTTTTTTGAGGTTCCCCTGAAGAAAAAGATTTTCTATGATATTGTTTTGCTTTTTTAAAAACTTCAATCATTCCMTCTTTAAAGACTTCCCATATTCTTTGCTTTGTTAATCTCATTGCTTTGTTAGGCTTATTTGACAACTCCTTAGCTATTTTTAGAGAAAGTGACATTACTTTATTGCTTTTAGTTATATGATGGATTATTCCTATTTTTAAAGCYTCATCTCCCATAACCAGCCTTCCAGTTAAGCAAAGTTCAATTGTTTTTGATAAACCCAAAACTTCTCTCATAATCCATGGTCCAATAATACTCACTACCCCAGAATTTATTTCTACTTGGCCAAATTTTGCTTTTTTATGAGAAACTCTAATATCGGTAAGTAAAGCCAGTTGAAAACCCGACCCAGCTGCTATGCCATTGATAGCTCCTATRATTGGAATTTCTGCAGATCTAATTGATGTATAAACTTTCTCAAACTCATCAATCCAGGAATCAATTTKTTTTTCGTTAAAATTTTTAAGTTCATTTAAATCTTGGCCAGCACAAAATGCTTTTTTTCCTGAACCTGTAATAACAACTGCTTTAATATCTTTTTTAGTTTTAATCTTATTAAAAATATTACAGATTTTAAATCGCATGTCTTTATTCCACGCATTCAAAACATTTTCACGATTTAAAGTTATAATTCCTATATTATCTCTTTTTTCAAAAATAATATTTTCACTCATRGTTTTGATTAACCTGSTCMCGGGCCYCTGATAGTRCTRGGCAAATAAGTAGCTAATTCTGGAAATGCTATCAGTATGAACACCATTACGACCATCATTAAAAACATTGGCAAAGCAGATTTAGCTAAAAATAACATTTCATGCTTTGTCATTCCTTGTAAGACAAATAAATTAAAACCAACTGGTGGTGTTATTTGAGCCATTTCAACTAATACTGTTAAATAAATTCCAAACCAAATTACATTAATACCAGCATCTCTAATCATAGGTTCTATCACTGCCATAGTTAAAACTATCGAAGAGATACCATCCAAAAAACAACCTAGTACAATATAAAAAACCATTAAACACATAAGCAATTGKAAATTAGACAAACCTAATGAACCTATCCATTCGGCTATAAATCTTGGCAAACCAGTAAAGCCCATTGACAAAGTTAAAAATGCACCCCCTGCTAAAATAAATGCAATCATACAAGATGTTTTAGTTGCTCCAATTAAGCTTGCTAAAAAYGTTTTTAGATTAAGAGATCCCTGTAACGTCGCTAGTATTAATCCACCTACAACACCAAATGCTGCTGCTTCTGTAGGTGTCGCCCAGCCCATGTACATGGAACCTATAACAAATATAATTAACGAAAAAATAGGTATTAAAAATCTAGAACTTTTTATCTTTTCCATAAAACTAATCTGTGGATCTTTAGGAGGCATCTTGTCTTTATTAATTGTGGCCCAGGTTCCTACATATGTCATGAAAAGAAGAGCTAAAACTAATCCTGGAAAAATACCTGCCATGAATAATTGAACTATAGACTCATTAATTGTAACACCGTAAACTATTAATGTTAAAGATGGCGGTATCATAAGGCCCAATGTGGCTGAACCAGCTAAAGTTCCTATTGTTAGATTTTCTGGATAATTTCTTTTTCGTAATTCTGGTATTGACATTTTACCAACTGTTGTAAGGGTTGCTGCTGAAGAACCTGAAACTGCAGCAAAAAAAGTGCATCCAACAATATTAGTATGCAATAACCTTCCTGGTAAATTGTTCATCCAAGGAGCTAATCCTTTAAACAAGTCTTCTGAAAGTTTTGTTCTATATAAAATTTCTCCCATCCAAATAAACAATGGTAATGCTGTTAGAGACCAACTGGATGAAGTGGTCCATATAGTTGTAATCATTGCATCGCCAGCAGGACGMACYGTGAAGATTTCCATTCCTACGTAAGCAACACCCATAAGTGCTAACCCTATCCAAACACCACTTCCTAAAAGGAAAAATAATGTAAAGAGAAAAATAACTGTTAGATATAAATGTTCCATCTATTGATTATTCTCCATAATATTTATCTCTTGAATCGTTGACTTGATCGATTGCTTTTTCATCTTTTACTTTCCATTTTATTTCCAATTCATCATAATTAAAAAAAATAGTTTGATATAATCTGTCAATAAAAGCTGTGGCTAAAATAAAAGTTCCTATTACCATTACCATTTGTGGTATCCACATTGGCAATGCATCATCTTGTTGTGAAATATCATTTAAAATATATGAAAAATAAGTTCCTCTGCAAGCATAATAAAAAAAATAAAGTGCTAATAGTGAACCGATCCCATAGCACCATCTTTCTCCCCATTTTTTATTTTTTCCTAATTTGTTTAAAATTATTCTAACTCTTATGTGGCCATCTTGATGAAGGGTGTATGCCATAGCTAAAAAGGTCGARGCTGCCATTGAGTATCCGGCATAAGCTGCTGCTCCCATTACTACAAAACCAGTCCATCTAGCAACCATTTGCACCACTATAACAACTAATATGCATAATAGAAAAAATGAAGCTAAATAGGCGGCCCCAATATAAATCTTGTCCAAAAAATTTCTTAAWGGATGTRNTTTTTGATCCATAAAATTATTTAAAAAAAATTGAGCCCAAAATTAATTGGGCTCAACTATAATTGTTATTAGGATATTATTGGTCTGCCTTAAATGCGTCGATAATTTTTGTACCTACAGGTCCAGCATTTGCCATCCACTCATCTGACATAGTTTTTCCTATACGCTCTAAGTCTGCTCTCAATTGACCTTCTGCAGCTTGTACTTTCATRCCATTTGCTGCTAATTGAGTTAAATACCAACCAGATAATTGTTCAGATCTTGCAGTTCCAGCAACCTCTGCCATTTGCGCAACACCCATAATGATATTTTGCGTACTTTTATCAAGTTTATTCCAAGTTTTTTTGTTAACCATTACATAGTTTCTTGGCAACCAAGCATTAACTTCATAAAAATGAGATAAATGTTCCCATACTTTTCTATCGTAACCAGTTGAACCTGAAGAAACAAAGGCTTCTGCTACTCCAGTTGCCAAAGCTTGTGATAGTTCTGCTGCTTCTACTTGAACTGGCAACATTCCCATCAATTCAGCAATTCTTGCTGTTGAGTTATTATACGATCTAAATTTTATTCCTTTTGTGTCTGCAAYAGAATTAATTTCTTTATTRAAATATAACCCCTGAGCTGGCCATGGAACACCATAAAGTARAAYYAATCCTTGATCKTCTAATATTTTAGTTAACTCTGGTTTTAAATGTTTCCATAATTTGTCTGATGCTGCATAAGAAGTTGCAAGGAATGGAATTGAATCTGTACCAAAAATTAAACTTTCATTTTGATGTCCTGAAAGCAATCTTTCGCCTATTGGAACTTGTCCAGTTTGAATAGCTTTCTTAATTTCAGCACCTTTAAACAACGAACCACCAGGATGAACAGTAATATCTATTTCGCCTCCAGTAGCCACTCTTACTGCATCTGCAAACAATACTCCATTTTGACTATGAAAGTTTGTTGCTGAATATGCCATAGGCATATCCCATTTCTCAACTGCTTGAACATTCATTAAAGCAAATAGAGAAAAAAACAGTGCAATAAATAAACTAACTATTTTTCTCATAATTATCCTCCATTATTATTAATAAGCATTGAGTTGAGCATTAAATTTTATTTAGTGCAAGTCAGAAGTTTAACAACTTTTAGTTGAAATTATTTTAGAATCTATYTGGTTTGTAATGGTTYAAATCAATTTGATCATTGTCACTTAAAATACATTTTGAAACTAATTCTCCAGTTTTTGGACCTGCTGTTAAACCAATATGATGATGTCCATACGCAAAAAAAACTTTCTCATCTTTTGATGACTTACCAATTAATGGCAGGCTATCGATTGTTGCTGGTCTGTGTCCGCTCCACTCTTTTTTTTCTTGATATGTGATTCCTGAAAACATTGATTTTGCATTTCTCATAAGCAAATCAAAAGCATTTTTATTTGGTTCTGAATATAAACTTCCAAATTCTACTAAGCCAGCAAATCTAATTCCATTAGGTCTAGGGGTGATAGCAAGTTTTAACGAACTATTCATTAATGGATAGTTTAGTTTAATATTTGTTYCTCTTAATTCCAAATGATAACCTCTTTCAGATTGTAAAGGAACATTTGCTCCAAACTTTTTAGATARTTTGTCTGAAAAAACACCTGCTGCAATTACAACGCTATCWGAAAACATTTCTTCTTTTTTTCCTTTTATAATAATTGTTTTTTGATCTGATGAAATATCAACTACTTCATCTTCTATTATTTTTCCACCAAGTTTTTTAAACCCTTCAATTAAATCATTTAAATATTTTTTACTATTTGAGATATATCCTTGGTTATTTATTTTAATTGCAAAAGTGTAYTCCTCGGATAGTYCTGGTACTAATGCTGAGAGTTCATCTTTTCCTATTTCTATAGGTTTGAAACCATGTTTTTTTCTTATATTCCAAGTTAATGTTTCCCTAATGTRATCTTCTCTATTTTTATAAATAAATAAAAAAGGAGAGTTTACTATCCATTTAAGTGCGTCTGTTCCTTCTGCTAATTTTTTATGTTCTTCAAAGCTATTGGATAATARTGGAGCAAGATGATCGGAAATATAATTAACTTTAACTTCTGATGAATAAGWTAAGTATTTTAACAGCCACGGTAAAATTCTTAATACTCCKGGGAAATTTAAAAATAATGGTCCATCTCTAGAAAATAGCATTTTTGGAATTTTAAAAATAGCACCTGGCATTAATACTGGTGTTATTGATGAACTAGATAACCATGAAGCGTTTCCATAAGAAGCTGGCTCTCCGTTGGGTTCCTTTTCAATAATAGTTACTTTACAACCTCTTCTAATTARATATAGGGCAGAAGAAATGCCCATAATTCCTCCTCCTATTATTGCAATATGTTTTAAATTTTTTTCCATTTTATGCAATCCAGTCGCTAACTGGAGCYCTAGCATCCTGAAGAGGTTGACTAATAATATCTATAAGTGTTGGTCCATTGTGTTTGAGGGACTCTTTAATTGTTTTAATTAATTGATTTGACTCTCTAACTGTCCARCTTTTTATTCCATAAGCAGATGCAACAGCAGCATGATCAGTTCTAGTAAAATCTACTGAATAATATCTTTTTTCAAAACCAGATTTTTGTCCAGCTTTAATCCAACCATAAACGCTATTCGATATTACTATAAAGGTAATAGGTAAATTTAGGCGAACAGCTGTCTCAAGTTCACCAACAGCAAGTCCAAAACTTCCATCACCCATAATTGAGACAACTTTACTTTTTGGTTTTCCAATTTGAGCTCCTATTGCAGCTGGAAGTGCATAACCTAAGGCACCATGAGCGCGATTAGTTAAAAAATATTTTCCGCCTCTTTTATGTTTATAATATGCAGCAAAATAAGGACAAGGTGTTCCTGCATCCACTACAATATAAGTGTCTTCTGGTAAAGTGACATTTAAATCATGAACTATTCTCTCAGGTTTTATTAAGCCATGATTGATTTTTACTAATTCTTCAAATTCAGAAAACTTTCTGATTTTTGCAAATTTTACAATTTCTTTACCTTTAAAATCGTTTTTTTTAATTTTTTTATTTAGAGCAACTAAAGCTAATTTTGCATCAGACTTTAATGAAATAAGCGTTTTGTAATTCGCAGAAAAAACCTTTTGGTCAATATCAATATGTATAATTTTTTTCTTTGAACTTGGATATTTCCATTTTTCTGTTGTAACTGATCCTGCGCGACAACCAATAAATATAATTAAATCAGCCTTTTTAATTGCTTCTCTAGTAGCCAAAACACCACCATTGCTTCCCACAACTCCTAAGTAGTTTGGATGTTCGTCAGCTAAAGTTCCTTTGCCCGTAACACTTGTTGCTAWAACCATATTTTGGCTTTCAATAAATTTTTTGAGATCCTTTTCRGCAYYRSWMWKKWYAATTGCACCACCACATATAATCATAGGATTTTTAGATTTTGAAATTTCTTTAATTATTTTGTCAATTTTTTCTGTATTAGGTTTCAATGGATTTGCGGGAAATGTAGAAAATTTTTTTTCTACCCAAATATCATCTTCTTTTATTTTTGATGTTTGAATATCAAATGGAAAACATAAATGAACCGCTCCAGGTCTACCTGATGTACTTTTTTTGAAAGCTGTTCTAAYTATTTTGCCAAGTTTTTTTGCTTTATCTATTTTTTTATTCCATTTAGTTAATGGCTTAAACATTTTTTCTTGGTCCAGTTCAGTCAAAGGAAAGTGACCAATTGAGGATATTGGAACATCAGATGTTAAAGATATTAAAGCTATTGAAGATTCGTTTGCTTCAACTACGCCCGGAACAATGTATGTGGCTCCRCCTCCGCTTGGGCCTTCACATATTCCAACTTTTCCTGTAACTCTAGCGTAAGCATCTGCCATATAACTGGCGTGTCTTTCATCTCTWGTTAAAATATGATTTATAGAATGATCTAGCCTGTATAAAGCATCATAAAATGGTAACGAAGTATCTCCACAAAGTCCAAAGATATGTTTAACATTGTATGCATCTAATAATTYAACCATGCCTTCTGCAGCTGTTAACTGGTTGGTATTATAGTTTTTGATCATTAAAAAAATTTTTTTCYTGTTTAGTCTAGTATAGTTTTAAATTCTTGTATTAGGAAAAATTTAAAAGTAAAATTTAACAATTAATATGAACACAAACTATAAAAATATAGCCAAAGGAGGTAAAGCAGTTTACGGCGGCACAGTTGGAGTTTGTATGCTCGATACACAATTTCCAAGAATTCACGGAGACATAGCCAATGCTAGAACTTGGAGTGTACCAGTTCATTATAGAGTTGTGCCTGGAGCAACACCCAAAGCAGCTGTTTTCGATGGTGGTAAAGAAATTTTAGATGGTTTTATTGATGCAGCTAAACAATTGGTAAAAATGGGAGCAGATGGTATYACCACAAACTGTGGTTTCTTRTCAYTAYTTCAAGAAAARATGGCAGAAGCAGTAAATGTTCCTGTTGCAACTTCCTCTTTAATGCAAGTTCAWATGGTTAAAAGTTTAYTRCCWAAAAATAAAAAAGTTGGAATTTTRACTATTCATAAACCTTCRTTAAAAGARGAACATYTAAAAGCTGCMAATGTTCCWTTRGAYACKCCTATTGYAGGAACTGAAAATGGAAAAGAATTTAGTCGTGTGATTTTAAATGATGAAAAAGAAATGGATGTAGATTTGGCTAGACAAGATCATTTGGATGCTGCTGAAGAGTTGTTAAAAAAAAATTCTGGTATAGGTGCAATTGTGATGGAATGTACTAATATGAGTCCTTTTGCCGCTGATATAAGACAAAAATTTGAARTTCCCGTGTTTAATATTTACACTTTTATAGAATGGTTTCAGTCTGGACTACTACCTGCAAGATTTAATCCTGATCATGATGATCCTAGAAAATAAAAGTGGATCTAATACTCAATTATTTTTCTTCCATTGAAATCTATTGTTTTATAGTAATTGCAATCATTATTGGAGCAATAACTCAAAGTGCCGTTGGAATAGGTTTTGGTATTTCAGGATCTCTTATAATTCTAGTAGAACCAACAATGATACCCCAGTGTATTATTTTAATGGGTACTGTTTTRGCTTTTAGCAATGCATTTTTAAGTTTTAATGATATTTTAAAAAAAGATTTGKTTTTTGCTTTTTCTGGAAGAATAATCGGTACTTTTATATCTGTACCTTTAATCATATACACAATAGGAACTAATAATTTTTTGATAATTTTTGGTCTATTACTTTTAATTACAGTTGGAGTAAGTGCAAAAAAATGGAGTTTCAAAGCAAACATGAAAAATGTTTCTATAGCAGGAGCTTGTTCTGGATTCATGGGAACCCTTACTGGTATTGGAGGTCCTCCAATGGGTATTGTTTATCAAAATAGCAAAAGCACAAATGTTGTGGCTACACTAAATATGTTTTTTGGAGTAGGAGCTTTGTTTTCAGTAATTATTTTAACATATATTGAACTTATAACTCTTAAAGATGTATTTAAAAGTCTATTACTATTACCGGCCGTTATTGTTGGTATTATAATTGGCAGAACTGATACTGTAAAAAATTATGTAAATGTAAAATTTAAAAAGTTAATACTTTTAATTTGTTTAATATGTTCTYTGCTTGTTTTAAGTCAAGCTTTTATATCTTATCAAAATTAATGAGATTTGCTTTTTTTATATACGCATTGTTAAGGATTTAAATTTCAAATATAAACAAATCAATATGTCAAAAAAATATTCTAGAAATATGATTGGATATGGCGCCAAAGAATTAACAGTTCAATGGCCAAATAATGCTCGRATTGCTGTTCAAATTGTTTTAAATTACGAAGAAGGGGCCGAAAATTGTGTTCTAAATGGTGATAAACATTCTGAAGTATTTTTATCTGAAATCATCGGTGCTCAACCAATAAAAGGAAGGCATATTAATATGGAGTCATTATATGAATATGGTTCTAGAAGCGGCTTTTGGAGATTACACAAATTATTTCAAGAAAAAAAAATACCAGTTACAATATTTGGTGTTGGAATGGCTTTAGAAAAAAATCCTGAAGTTTGCAAAGCARTCAAAGAATCTGATTATGAGGTAGCCTCTCATGGTTGGAGATGGATTGATTATCAAAATRTTMNGWAARYCASTNGAAAAAAAACATATGCAATTAGCTATTAARACAATTAAGAAAATTTTTGGTCAGCGTCCTCTTGGTTGGTATACAGGAAGATGTAGCCCTAACACTAGAGATTTAGTTTTTGAAGATGGTGGATTTTTATATGACAGTGATTCTTATTCTGATGATCTTCCTTATTGGGAAATAAGAAATAATAAAAAACAATTAATTATACCTTACACTCTCGATAACAATGATATGAGATTTGCAACAAATCAAGGATTTAATACAGGTGACCATTTCTTTACCTACTTAAAAGATAGTTTTGATGTTTTATACGAAGAAGGAAAAACGAATCCAAAAATGATGTCAGTAGGTCTACACTGTAGACTCGTTGGAAGGCCAGGTAGAGTACAATCGTTAAAAAAATTTTTAGATTATATTTTAAAACATAATGATGTTTGGATCTGTAAAAGAATAGATATTGCCAAACATTGGATTAAAAATTACTCAACTTAAATGAAAAAAAACAAAGTTATTTATACTAACGGATTGATTGATTTAGCTCAACCTAGATTGGGATCAAAAGTAATCTTTAAGACTGATGATTTTTTTGCTTCTGCTAATCGAATAATMGATCCTGCTCTACCTGTTTTTAAGGAAGGTATATTTGATAAACGTGGCAAATGGATGGATGGTTGGGAATCTAGAAGAAAAAGAACTCAGGGTCATGATTATTTAGTTATTAAACTAGGAAAATCTGGAAGAATTCATAAAGTTGATGTGGATACTTCCCATTTTAATGGCAATCAACCTRCAATGATTTCTTTGGAAGGTTGTAATTCTAAATCTAATAATATTAAAAGTTTAAAATGGAAAACTTTAATTTCTAAAAAGAAAACAAAAGCAAATAGTCACCATTTATTTAAAGTTTCATCTAACCAAATTTTTACTCACATAAAACTAAATATTTTTCCAGATGGAGGAGTKGCAAGATTAAGRTTGTATGGATCTATTACAAATGAAGAGAATAAATATGGCAATAAAAATATTAACTTAGCTTCATTATTAAATGGTGCTGCAATCGTAGCTTGCAACAATGAACATTTTGGAAAAGCAGAAAATATTTTGGCACCTGGTAAAGCAAAAAATATGGGAGATGGCTGGGAGACAAGGAGAAGAAGAAATAAAGGTTTTGATTGGTTAATTCTAAATTGTGTTAAAGGACAAAATATTAGTGATATAGAAATATCTACCCATCATTTTAAAGGAAACTTTCCAAGTCATTGTTCTATACAAGCAGCTTTTATTCCAAACAAAAAATCTGCTAAATCAATTGTTAAAACTTCAAATAAGTGGAGGCATTTATTGAACAAAGTTAAGCTATCAGCAAATAAAACACATAAATTCAATAAAAAATTGATGAAAAATAACAAAATTAATTATTTAAAAATTAATATTTTTCCAGACGGTGGAATTTCTAGATTTAAAATTTACGGCAAGGTAATTTAATGGAGATTTTTAYTAACCCTAAACCAATTAGCAAAGAAAATTTTTCTAAATTTGGAGATGTAATAAGCACCAAAGATATAAACTCGATTGATGTAAATAATGGTTATGCAAAAAGATACGATAATATAGCTAATCTAAACACTTCCAAAGATAATGGGAARACAACTATTAGTATTTTTTCTGCCTTAAAACGACAATTTCCAATGAAAATAGATATGATGGAAAAACATCCTTTGGGAAGCCAAGCATTTATTCCGATGAAAGAAACAACTTTTTTGTCTTTAGTGGCGCCTCAAGGCGACAAACCAGAACTAAATCAAATTGAATCATTTATAGTACCTCCAGGAATCGGCATCAATTACAATCCTGGCATATGGCATTTTCCACTAATTTCTACTGAAGATATGAATTTTTTGGTAGTAGATAGAAAAGGCCTAGGTGATAATTTGGTAATTGAAGATTTAAAAAACGAAAAAATAATCTTAAAATATTAAACCCGCCGTATAAATACGACGGGTCTATAATTGCTTAAAGAAATTTATTTTTTTGATATTGCATAGTGAATAAGTGCGCCTAAAGATGCACCAATAATCCACGCATATCCTCCTCCGCCACCTAGATTAGCAAAGAAGTTTGTTAAACYATCAATKATTAAAATATTTGGCCAAACAGTACCAATAGCGATGTAGCCAGAAATACCCCAAGCTAACATTCCTTTATTGTTAAAACCATCGTTGTAATAGTATTTACCTTTTCGATTTGTAGAAAATAAATCATTTACATCCAATTTCTCATTTTTAATCACATAGTAGTCAACAATCATTATACCAAATACAGGTGCAAGAATTGCTCCAAGCGTATTTACAAAAGGAAACATTCCCATTTGTGAAATCACTGAAACCCATAGACCACCTATAATAAAACCACATATTGCTGTAATTAATCCACCTATTCTAAAATTAATTTTACTAGGKATTAARTTMGCMARGTCRTATGCWGGAGGTATAAAGTTTGCAACCATATTAATTCCAACTGTCGCTGCAAAGAATGCAAAAGCTGCAATAATTGTTAATAGYATGTTGTCAACTYTAGCWACCATKTCTRTTGGKYKTKCAAYRTATTCACCRAAAAYKGCRATTGTTCCACCAGTAATCATTAAMGTKATRAAWGARAAGAAAATTATGTTTCCAACCAAACCCCATAGGTTACCTTTTTTCATTTCATCTTCATTCTTAACAAATCTAGCAAAGTCACCAAAGTTAATTACAACTGCAGCAAAATATCCAACCATAATTGAAAACACAGCTAGAAACGCACCAAATGTTCCTAAACCTTCAAAACCACCTGAACGAGCTCCACCAGAAAATATATTTCCAACTTCTGATAAAAGACCTCCGCCAGCTTTTGCCCAAATAGCAAACATTAAAAGAATCATCACAACATAAACTGCTGGTCCTGCAAAATTCAAAAATCTTCTTATTAAATCTATCCCTTGCCAGAATAAATAAATTTGGAAACCTGAAACAAATATAAATGATATCCACATTATATTTGTCATTCCTAGGTAACTTCCAGTTCCACTCGATCCTGTAATACTGGTAATCAAGAGTGCAACTGCTGTTGATGCAAAATAAGTTTGGGCTCCATACCAAAACATTGCAACAATTCCTCTGGCCATAGCTGGAAAGTTTGCACCAAATACTCCCATACTTACACGAGCAAATACCGGATAAGGAATTCCATGTTTAACACTTGGACTACCTGATAGGTTGACCAKCAACATAATAAAGAATCCTGCTAGTACAAGCGCAAGAAATACAGCCCAACCATTTAAACCTGAAGCCAAAAATAGTGATGCCGCCAAAGTATAACCAAATAAACTTTGCACATCATTTGCCCATACGTTAAAGATTTCAAACCATCCCCAATTCTTCTTACCTTTTGGAGTTGGAGCTAAATCTGAATTGTAGAGCTTTCTTGATCTACTCATATTTTATCCCCTTCATTTTTATTTAAATTTTACTTAAGGTAATTGTCTTGAAAGCTGAAGTAAATCTTTAATTTAGCCTAAATAAACTGGCAATTTTATYAAATTTATATTTTAAAATTATAAAATGGCCATTAATGAATAATGCAATAAATATATTAGTTTATATTTTGAATCATTTGCTTAGGCAGCCAAAGACTAATTTCAGGAAAAATAATTATTATTATTACAGCTAATATCATTAATAAAAATAGAGGAAATGCACTTTTAGCAATATATCCCATTTTTCTTCTGCATTTGATACGTTTATAAATAGTGCYACAGAAGCAATGATTGATACTAAATATTTTAAAAATTTTATTTTCYYWMMTATTTTAAAAA
>NVSV01000001.1:0-20899 GCA_002732835.1 Candidatus Pelagibacter sp. | reverse complement strand
KTTWMYYTMMTAKYKTAWAAANNWAATTWAATNNCNWATAAAAAWTTAATAATACTTTTGGTTGAATACAAAAAGAATAACTATATTATATAATTATATTGTTAGAAGAATCCATAGTTTTAGTACAAATCATTTTCATTGATGTAATCATGGCTGCAGATAATGCCATAATAATTGCAATGATTGCTGCGAATTTTGCTCCAAAACATCGAAAACAAATAATTATGTATGGCGTTTTGGCTGCATTTATATTTAGAATTATATTTGCTCTATCTGCTACTTATCTTTTTGGTTTTCCAATAATAAAAATTGTTGGTGGGTTGTTGTTAATTTGGATTGTTAATGATTTAAGAAGAGATCTTTTTGAAACAAAAAAAATAAAATCACCCACAAAAATATCTAAAGAACCATCATTTGTTAATAGTGTTTATAAAGTTTTATTTGCTGATATCACTTTGAGTTTTGATAATGTAATAGGGGTTGTTGGTGCTTCAAAAGAATATATTGGATTAATGTTTTTTGGTCTTTTTTTATCGGTTGTCCTGATTGGTACGCTAGCAACATATTTAGCTAATTATATTAAAAATTATAAATGGATTGGATATCTTGGTTTAATAGTAATTTTGATTGTTGCTATTCAATTAATTATAGGTGGCCTAAGCGATCTAAATATTCTTGAAATAAACGAGTCTTTTAAAAGATTCTTCTAACTATAAGAGTGCTTTTTTGTTGGGTATTTTTTATTTATCACTTCAGWTCTAAATTTTTGTGCAGCTTTTTTAATTTGATTTTTAATATTAGCAAATTTTTTTACAAATTTTATTTTTGTATCATTTAAACCTAATAAATCATCTGTAACTAAAACTTGACCATCRCAATTMATGGAAGAACCAATTCCAATAGTTGGTACTTTTAAAGATTTAGTTATTTTTTTTGCTAAAGAAGATTCTACACACTCTAAAACAATTGAAAATACTCCCTTTGATTCKAGAAGTTTTGCATCTTTAAAAATTTTCTTTCTTTCWGATTYTKTCTTTCCTTTAAATTTGAATTTTCCTATAACACTTTGAGGTAGAAYTCCYAAATGACCCATTACTTGAATTTTATTTTTTATCAAATATTCAACAATTTTTATAATTGAGCTACCTCCTTCAAGTTTGACTGCTTCACATTTGGTCAATTTGATGATTTTCTTGGCRTTTCTAAGYGCTTCCTTTTTATTTCGATAAGTCTGATAAGGCATATCAACTACCATTAAACTTTTTTTAATTCCTATTCGTGCACTTTTCGAATGTTCAATCATCATTTTTAAAGAAACTTTTCTAGTAGTATTATAATTGTATAGGACCGATCCAAGCGAATCTCCGATAAGTATTATATCGGTATGATTGTCTAAAGCTTCAGCAACATTCTTAGAATATGCTGTAAGGCAAATAATCTTRGATTTATTCTTTTTATTARTTATTTKTTTWATTTTTTGAGACATTACTCTAGCTCTATTGTGCTCGGTGGTTTTGAAGTTATATCATATACCACTCTATTTATCCCTTTAATATTATTTATAATTTTATTTGAAATTATTTGCATAAAATTTTTTTTTAAATCAAAAAAATCAGCAGTCATTCCATCTTCTGAAGTAATTGCTCTAAGCAAACAAATATGTTCATAAGTTCTATTATCACCCATTACACCCACAGTTTTTACTGGAAGTAGGGCTGCATAGGCCTGCCATATTTTGTCATATAAATTATGTTTTTTTAGTTCTTGAATAAAATAATAATCTGCTTCTTTTAATGCTTTTATTTTTTCCTCGGTAATAACTCCTGGCATTCTTATTGCTAAACCAGGTCCAGGAAAGGGATGTCTTGAAATAATGTCTTTTGTTAATTTTAACTCTAAGCCTAATTTTCTAACTTCATCTTTAAACAAGTGCTTTAGAGGTTCTATTAATTTTAATTTCATCTTGGCTGGTAATCCTCCAACATTATGATGGGATTTAATTTTTGAAGTTTGACTTCCTGTTACTGACTTGCTTTCTATTAAATCAGGATAAAGAGTTCCTTGTGATAAAAATTTTACATTTTTTATTTTTTTTGCGTATTTTTCAAAAACTTTTATAAAAAGGTTTCCAATTATTTTTCGTTTTTTTTCTGGATCAGAAATATTTTTCAATTCTTTTAAAAAAAGTTTTTTTGCATTTACATAAATTAAATTTATTTTAAATTTTTTCTTAAATGTATTAATAACTTGGTTTTCCTCATTTTTTCTAAGCAAACCAGTATTTACAAATATACAAGTTAGATTTTTACCTATTGCAGCATCCAATAACTTTGCAACAACACTGCTATCAACGCCTCCTGATAAAGCACATATGACTTTAGAATTTCCAACTTGATTTCTCACTTCTTTAATTAATTTTTGTTTTTGTTGTTTAAATGACCAATTTTTCTTCAACTTACAAATTGAGAAAATGAAATTTCTTAAAATAATTTTTCCTTTTTGAGTATGGGTTACTTCTGGATGGAATTGTATTCCATACATTCTTTTTTTTGTATTTTCGATTATTGTTAGTTTAGAATTGTCGCTAGAAGCAATAACTTTAAATCCTTTRGGAAGTTTTGAAACTTGATCTGCATGGCTCATCCAAACATTGTTTGATCCTTTATTATTAAAAAAATTCTTTGTTAAGATGCTATTATTATTTTTTTTAATTTTTACTAAACCAAATTCTCTAAATTTAGATTTTTTTACTTTGCMMYSTAWWKSTTTMKMMWKAAYYTGAWGYSCMWWMSAMRTMSCSMGWRMARGRATATNTWWGTTKRRTAAWYTTTTANTNYAAARTTYMMTTTTTTATTTTCATAAACATTCAATGGTCCTCCTGATAAGACAAATCCCTTAACATTTCTCTTTAATTTTTCTAARTTATGAATCTTTTTATGGCTAATAATTTCAGAATAAACTCCTAGCTCTCTTATTCTTCTTGCAATAAGTTGTGTAAATTGAGAACCAAAATCAATGATTAAGATTTTTTTAAGATTGTCTTCAAGACTCATCTTTTGCTTCAATATTTGTTAATCTTTCTTTAATAGAGDCGATTTTGTTGCAAAGTGATGAGCAAATAGTTTTAAATTTTTCACTTAACTCTCTTACTTTTGCGTAATCAGATCTTTTTAATTTTAAATCGATCAGCATATACATTGCGTCTTCATTATCTGGYTCAAGTAACAGTGTAGTATTTAYATTTTTTTCTTTTTCTATTTCGTTTTCTTCTGTTTCATAAATTCTAGCTAAATAAAGATAAGATTTTGCATCTTTTGGATTAAAAACAATATTCCTTTGAAATAAAAATTTAGATTCTTCATATTTGCCTTTATCAAACAAATTTTTTGCTTCATTAAAAAAGTTTTCTTTGGCAAAACTTTCAAAGCTAGTAATAACAAAAATAATTAAAAGGTATTTTAKAAATTTGTTCATATTATTTTTTTACTTCATCAATATTATGTACCATACTTTCGTAAAAACCAGCTTTTGTAATTTTTACAAATTTAGGTTTATTTCTTAAATTTATTATTTTTTTTTTGCCCAAATAACCCATGGATGATTTTAGACCTCCAATTAATCTGTAAATTATCTTTTCTACRGATCCTTTATACTTTACTAATCCTTCGACTCCTTCTGGWACATATTTTGAAGTGTCTTTTTGTTTTGTTTGAAAATATCTATCCGCAGATCCTTTGTTCATGGCTCCTATTGAGCCCATTCCTCTAAAATTTTTAAAGAGTTTCCCATTTTTCTTTATTATCTTTCCTGGAGACTCGTTTGTTCCTGCAAATAAAGATCCTATCATCACTGCATCAGCACCTGCTGCCAGAGCTTTTGATATATCTCCTGAAAATTTAATTCCACCGTCAGCAATTATTGAAACTTTTTTTCTTCCAACACCTTTTCTAACTGCCAAAATAGCACTGAGTTGGGGTACACCAATGCCTGCTACTAATCGAGTAGTGCAAATTGATCCTGGGCCAATTCCAACTTTAATAACTTCTGCTCCTAGTTTAATTAAAAACTTTGCTGCTTCAGTTGTTGCAATATTTCCTGCACATAAAGTTGTTTTGTTTGATTTTAATTKTTTTATTTTTCTAATTATTTCACCTACTTTTTTTGTATGTCCATGAGCAGTATCAACAACAATTAAATCTACATTTGCTTTTAAAATTGCTTCTGCCCTTTTATATTCTAATGGTCCCGCTCCAACTGCTGCACCAACTAATAATTTTTTTGATTTTACTTTATTAATCTCAGAAATCTGAGACTTAATATCTAAATTTCTATGGATAACACCTATGCCACCAGCCTTGGCAATTGCTATAGCCATCTTAGATTCTGTCACAGTGTCCATTGCCGATGAAATAATTGGTATTTTTAAATTTAAATTTTTCGAAAGAGATGTATTTGTTGTAACTTCCGAAGGTAAAATTTCGGAATACTTGGGARTTAATAAAACGTCGTCAAATGTAAGCGCTTCTTTAATAGGATCCATGTCCTTGTATATATGATTCTTTGAAAATTTAAAGARGACCTATCGTAAAAATTTACAAATTATAAAACTTTCTTTCGATTCTTTCTTGCTCGCGGCAGGTTTAAAAACTTTGCTTTCTTTAAATATTTTTTTTGCTTCTGCGACAATTTCATTAAATGTAGRCCCCATAAATATTTTTGAGACAAATTTTCCATGATTATTTAATATTTTTTTAGAAAAATTCATAGCCTCCATACACAGTTCGCTTGTATAAATAGAATCTAGGTTTTTATTTCCAGTAGTATTTACTGCCATATCGGACAAAACAACATCTACTTTRGAACCAAAATAATCWWWRAKKBRRWMYTRWTWTKMWRRWWYWGWARAWYYTMCMKKTWTRTSAAAARWKYWTCCAATTTTATCAATTTCTTTAAGGTCTATGGATAAAATTTTTCCATTTTTAATTTTTTTTTCAACATATTGAGACCAACTTCCTGGTGCTGCACCAAGATCAATYAATGATATACCGTTTTTTAATATATTAAATTTTTTATCAATTTCCTGAAGTTTATATACCGCTCTAGATCTATAACCTTCCACTTTTGACTGTCTAACGTATATATCTCGTCTTTGCTTATTGATCCAATTTTTAGAAATTTTATTTTTTTTCAATTAATTTAAAAACCTTAAGCTTTTTGAAATAGTTTTGTTTTCAAGAGTTTTWATTTCTATCTCAACRCTTTTATCTAATCTCATATCYTTRTCATCTTTCCARAKTCCTGCSGCYAAGTGCATGATTCCAATSTTATAATTTGGYARRTAAGGTTCTACAAAAGTTTGTTTTTCTTCATCAAACTTTGGTAATAAATTGCTWGCTATCCAATTACAATTTARTGGAAGAAATTCTGTMTCAATATCATCAACATAAACACWCATATTAATTGCYAAYCCYTCAGARCCNAAAATTTTTCCAGAYTTTAAAGTTRTTRCAAGATTATCTTGCCAAATCTTCCAGCATGATGAATCGTGTTCTAARGMAAAWACACCAATATTKATATGTGGWRCAAATGCTARYTTTCTTGCTTTATCAATTCCTATTTTAGAWYYGATTGCRTGTTTRAAATTTTGAGATTTRATTAATGCTAATTTTCCAAATATCCATTTAACCTTCGAAACTATTTTATATCCAGGTCCCATTGTTTGAGTAATTCCAAGTTTTCCATTTTCACAGGCTTTGAAATATAGCTCAACTGWYTGCCAGTCATTTACCCAAGCATCACAATCTATCCATAAATATTTTTTATATCCTGGAAAATATTTTGGTAGAAAWGCYCTTGATACTTGGCTTTTTAACCATTCTTTTCCACTARCTTTATANCTYRGRNACTTCAATATCCCACTCTGCAATTTTAATTTCATCTATTTTTTCTGATAATTTATTTTTTTGGTCTTCTGTTAATCCCGCATCTAAAATACAAATTGAGACATTTTTACTTTGCTCAAATTTTTTTATGGAGTCTATTAATTCGTTTAATAACTCRAAATAATTTGAGTCAGCTAAAGAAACAATAACATTGTTTTTCATTTATAATATATCTTCATGTTCATCGTGATCTAWTATTTGTTYCTTATATTTATTGCTTATTCTTTGATAATGAARATAGCTCATTGGCATCACGATAAAATAAAGTATTCCAGAAAGYACAATTGCGTTAAATGTATAAATTAAAATTAATCCAAAATATAAAATTATTCCAAATATTAAGAAGATTGTCATTGATCTTGGAACTGAAATTCGTTTCAATGAATAAGTTGGAATTTTACTAATTAAAARAATTGAAATTATTACAAATAAAGAAGGAACAAATATTTCATAATTAAYKGAAAATAATTGAATATCGCTAAGACTATAAATTAGTGGCATTAAAACTAAAACACCTCCTGCAGGTGAAGGTATTCCTTCAAAGAAATGATCGCGCCAAGAAAGTTCGTTGCCTGATGTAAYGTTGTATCTAGCAAGCCTTAAAGCCACACAAACTACGTAGACTAGACAAATCAACCAACCTATTCTGCCTAGTTCGTTGAGTTGCCAAAAATACATTATAAAAGCTGGCGCTACACCAAAACTAATTACATCTGTAAGAGAGTCTAATTCTTTACCAACTTTTGAAGTWCCCYTAATTAATCTTGCAATTCTTCCATCTAAACCATCAATAATTGCAGCAATAATTATAGCAATTATTGCAGGTGCAAATTTACCATCAAAGGCAAATTTAATTGAAGTTAAACCAATGCAAACCCCTACCAATGTAAAAATGTTAGGTAGAATGACTCTAGTCTTCTTATTATTTACTAATTTAATTTTTTGATTTGGTTGTTCCATAATATTACTTTTTGGCTAGTAATGTTTCRCCAGCAATTGTTTTTTGATTTATTTTAACTAAAGGATGATAATTTTCAAAGTATATATCTACTCTACTTCCAAATCTTATCATGCCAATTCTTGAACCTTGATTTAGTTCTTGATCTTTGGACGTTTCATTAACTATTCTTCTTGCAATTAATCCTGCAATTTGAACAACAATAATATCTTCGTTCATACTACTTTTTATATTATRATAATTTCTTTCATTATCTTCACTTGCTTTATCAAGAGATGCATTTAAAAATTTTCCYGKCTTATAAACTATTTCAGAAATTTTGCCTGAACATGGTGATCGATTAACATGACAATCAAATACATTCATGAAAATACTTATTTTTTTAAATTTTCTATTTTCAAGTCCTAGTTCTTTTGGTCCATTTGTTTCAATTACTTGTAAAACAATTCCATCAGCTGGACTAGTAAGAAAATTATCATCGCCAATAGATTCTCTTTCWGGATCTCTWAAAAAATAATAGACCCAAATAGTTAAAACTAATCCGATAAAACCAAAAAATCCATGAATAAAGTATAGAACAAGTGTAGCCAATCCAAAGATGACCAAAAACTTGTAACCCTCGCCATGAATTTTAGGAAATATTTTATCTAGCATAATTATTTATTTTGATAATTTTTAGGTATATATGTATATAAAAAGCCTAAATTCAATTAATTAGATACATCGAAATATGAGCAAAATTAAGGTAAATAATCCAATTGTTGAATTGGATGGTGATGAAATGACCAGAGTAATTTGGTCATTCATTAAAAATAAGCTTATTCTTCCATACTTAGATTTAAAAATAGAATATTACGATTTAGGAATGAAAAGTCGTAATGATACCTTGGATCAAATTACAATTGATTGTGCTAATGCAATTAAAAAAAATGGAGTTGGTATAAAATGTGCAACAATCACTCCGGATGAAGCTAGAGTAAAAGAATTTAATCTGAAAAAAATGTGGGGATCGCCAAATGGAACGATCAGAAATATTATTGGAGGAACTGTTTTTAGAGAACCAATAATTTGTAAAAATATTCCAAAACTTGTTCCATCTTGGACTGATCCATTAATTATCGGAAGACATGCATTTGGAGATCAATATAGAGCAACAGATTTTTTAGTTCCAGGAAAAGGAAAATTAGAAATTAAATGGACATCAGAAGATGGTAAGGAAGAAATAAAACGTGATGTATTTAATTTTCCAGGACCCGGAATTGCTTTAGCAATGTTTAATTTAGATAAATCCATAGAAGATTTTGCGAAATCTTGTTTGAATTATGGATTGGTTAAAAAGTGGCCTGTTTATTTTTCAACAAAAAATACAATTCTTAAATCTTACGATGGTAGATTTAAAGATATCTTTCAAAAAATATTTGATGAAGAATTCAAATTAGAATTTGAAAAAAATAATATAACATACGAACATAAACTGATTGATGACATGGTTGCTTGTGCAATGAAATGGAGTGGAAAATACATTTGGGCATGTAAAAACTATGATGGCGATGTTCAATCAGATACAGTTGCTCAAGGTTACGGTTCATTGGGATTAATGACTAGTGTTTTGTTGGCGCCAGATGGAAAGACWATGGAARCAGAAGCAGCTCACGGTACTGTAACAAGACACTTTAGAATGCATCAGCAAGGAAAAGAAACTTCAACAAATCCTATTGCATCAATTTTTGCTTGGGCCAGAGGGCTAGCTCACAGAGGAAAATTAGATAAYAATGAAGAGTTAATTAAATTTGCCAATACTTTAGAAAAAGTTTGCATTGAATGYGTTGAAGGCGGWTCTATGACTAAAGATTTAGCAATWYTAATTGGKCCATCWWCWRMWWMMMTKMCWMCWWWWMMAWWKWWRKRWKRWWTMKSWSAWAAWKYRRRRMWTAWKWWWNATTAAWRYYWWTAATTTTTCAAAAGCTTCATCTATTTTATTAATTTCAATTCCACCTGCTTGTGCAAAGTCGGGTCTTCCCCCGCCACCTTTACCACCTACAATTTTTGATCCYGTTTTTACAAATTTAACAGCATCATATTTGGTGGTAAGTTTATCTGTAACGCCCACTGCTAAACCAATTTTTCCATCTTTGCTTGCAAAAACAACTACAATCCCCTCACCTAATTCTTTTTTTCCTGCATCAACAAGTTTTCTTAGATCTTTTGGAGGTAAATCAGTAACTTTTTGAAATCTAACTTTAGTATTATTGACTGTTTGATCATTTATTATATTTTTTGTTTTATCGCTTAAAATTGATTTAACATAAAGTAATTCAAGTTGTTTGTTTAAATCTTTAATCAACACTTGTTGATTTTTATTCTCTAAGTTTGGTTTTCCTCCAAGTTTAATAATCCTTTCTGACAATTCTTTGATTGTTTCTTCATTCTTTTGAATTGAAATATCAGATAGTTTCTCTTTTTTATTTAAATAATCCTGTAGTTCCTTGTCTCTTAAAGCTTCTACCCTTCTTACTCCTGCTGCAATTGAAGATTGGCTGACAATTTTAAATTTTCCTATATCGCCTGTATTTCTTACATGGGTGCCTCCACATAGTTCTGTAGAGAAATACTTYTCTTTTTCATCMCCCATAGATAAAACTCTAACTTCATCACCATATTTTTCACCAAACAAAGCTAAGGCTCCATTATCTACTGCCTCCTTAGGTGTCATTAATCTAGTTTTTACATCTGATTTTTTCTCAACCATTAAATTAACAAAACTCTCAATTTTGTTAATTTCTTCRGAAGAAATTGGTTTCATGTGACTAAAGTCAAATCTTAATCTATCAGGTTCAACTAATGATCCTTTTTGAATTACATGGGTTCCTAAAACTCTTCTCAAAGACTCGTGAAGTAAATGAGTTGCAGAATGATAAGCTCTTATATTATTTCTCCTTTCAATATTTATTTTCATTTCAACGCTATCATCTACTTTAACTGACCCGTCTATAACTTTTCCGTAATGAACAAATAAATCTCCYAATTTTTTTTGAACATCTGAAACTTCAAATTTAAAATCACCAGAAATTATTTGACCTATATCTCCTACTTGACCTCCAGACTCACCGTAAAAAGGAGTTTGATTAATTATAATCATTCCCTCGTCAYCTTTGTTTARCCTTTGRACTTCTTTATTGTCTTTCAATAAAGATAGAACAATTCCTTCTGCYTGATTTTTTTCATATCCMAAAAATTCTGTTGGTTCCAACTTATCTCTAATACCGAACCAAATTTCTTCAACTGAGCTATCTCCRGATCCTTTCCAGTTTTTCTTTGCAAGCTCCTTACTTTCTTTCATTAAGGATTGAAATTTTTTATGATCAATTTTTAATGATTTATTTTTTAAAATATCTTCTGTTAAATCTAATGGRAARCCATAAGTATCATAAAGTTTGAAAGCTACTTCACCGGGTAAAATTTTATCTATTTTAGAAATTTTCTCATTTAAAATTTTTATTCCTCGGTCTAAAAGAGCTAAAAATTTTTCTTCTTCCATCCGCAGTGTTTCTTTAATTAATGACTGAGCTCTTTCTAATTCTGGATAGTTACTTGACATTTCTTCTTGAAGTGTTTTAAAAATATTAAAGAAGATTGGTTCTTTTGCTCCAAGTAAATGAGAATGTCTCATACCTCTTCTCATTATTCTTCTAAGAACATAGCCTCTTCCTTCATTTGAAGGTAAAACACCTTCTGCAATTAAAAATGAACTTGCTCTTAAATGATCTGCAATTACCCTAAAACTAGAAATGCAGCTGTTATCTGGTTTTTTTTTTACAGCTTGAGAAATAGATTGAATTAATTTTTTAAAATGGTCAGTTTCATAATTGTCGTGAGTTCCTTGCAAAAGAGCTGCTGTTCTTTCGAGYCCCATCCCTGTATCAACTGATGGCTTTGGTAAATTTATTCTTTTTTCTTTTGTAACTTGTTCAAATTGCATAAAGACTAAGTTCCAAATTTCAATATATCTGTCTCCTTCTTGATCTTTCGTGCCCGGTAAACCACCTCTTAGATGGTCACCATGATCAAAAAATATCTCAGAACAAGGTCCACAAGGTCCTGTTTCGCCCATCGACCAAAAATTATCCAATGTTGGAATTCTTATTATTCGATCATCGCTAAAACCCGCTATTTTCTTCCAAAATTTGAATGCTTCATCGTCTTCATGAAATACAGTTACATAAATTCTTTTTTTATCTATACCAAAATCTTTAGTAACCAAATTCCATGCAAGTTCAATTGCTCTTTCTTTGAAATAATCTCCAAAAGAAAAATTTCCTAACATTTCAAAAAATGTATGATGTCTAGATGTGTAACCAACATTTTCTAAGTCATTATGTTTTCCRCCTGCTCTTACACATTTTTGTGACGTTGTTGCTCTTTGATAATCTCTTTTTTCAAGTCCAGTAAATACATTTTTAAATTGTACCATTCCTGAATTAGCAAACATTAAGGTTGGATCATTGTTAGGAACTAGATTGCTGGACTCCACAATTTTATGATCATTTTTCTCAAAATATTTGAGAAAAGCATTTCTTATTTCATTAAGTGTTTTGTCTGCCATATTTTTAAAATACAGCATTTTTRTATGATGTCTATATCTCTAAAGGGAAAAAGGCGCTCTATTAAAGCGCCTTTTTAACAACTAAAAGTTATCTGCTAATTTTTTTTAGAAGGAATTTCCTCTTTTGATTCAGTTTTTTCCTGTTCAATTGGATTGCCTTCAATCTTTTTTGAAATCACGCCTGCTTTTTCTCTGATGGCCATTTCAATTTCGGCTGCAGCTTTTGGATTTTGTTCAAGATAAAGTTTTGCATTTTCTCTACCTTGGCCAATTTTTTCTCCTTTATATGCATACCATGCTCCCGCTTTCTCTACGATGTCTGCCTTAGCTCCAAGGTCGATTAATTCTCCTGATTTGCTAATTCCTTTGCCATACATTAAATCAAATTCAACAACTTTAAATGGTGGAGAAACTTTGTTCTTAACTACTTTAACTCTTGTTGTATTTCCAATAATGTTATCCTTTTCTTTAATTGCTCCAATTCTTCTTATATCCAATCTAACTGATGCATAGAATTTAAGTGAATTTCCTCCTGAAGTTGTCTCGGGACTTCCAAACATGACACCTATTTTCATTCTGATTTGGTTAATGAAAATAACCATAGTATTTGTTCGAGAGATTGAACTTGTTAGTTTTCTTAAAGCCTGACTCATTAATCTTGCTTGAAGACCTACRTGATGATCTCCCATTTCACCTTCTATTTCAGCTCTTGGAGTTAATGCGGCGACAGAGTCTATAACAAGCACAGATATTGAACCTGACTTAATTAAAGTATCAGTAATCTCTAAAGCTTGTTCGCCAGTATCAGGCTGAGAGATTAATAATTCTTCAGTATCTACACCTAATTTTTTTGCATAAACCGGATCTAGTGCATGTTCAGCATCTATAAAYCCACAAATGCCGCCTGCCTTTTGTGCTTCAGCAATTACCTGTAAAGCAAGTGTTGTTTTTCCAGACGCCTCTGGTCCATAAATTTCAGTAACTCTTCCTTGTGGCAATCCACCAATTCCAAGTGCCAAGTCTAAACTTAAGGATCCTGTTGAAATAGAATCTATATCCATTGTCGTTTGCTGGCCAAGCTTCATTACTGAACCTTTTCCAAAATTATCTGTAATTTGACTGATTGCTGCGTCTAAAGCTTTATTCTTTTCTTTKTTCTCTAAATCTTGATCTTTTGYAGATTTCACTACTTTTAGGTTATTTTTCGTCATTTTTTGCCTCTTTTTCTACGTTTTTTAATAGTCGAATCATGACTTTGAATGTACACACTTTGTTCTCATTRGCAATAAAAATATTATAATAGCYAAAACACGGCTATTTTATTCAAGTTTTAGATAGGTGCTATTAAGCAAACCAACTGATTTAAGAAGATTGTATTGAGCTAGCAAGTAATTTCTTTCAGAATTTGACAGAGAAACCTTTGCATTAAGCAATAATGTATTTGATTGAATTACATCTAAGGTAGTTCTTCCAGAACCTCTTTCATATTCAGCAGTAATTCCCTCGTTTGCAATCTGTGCAGCTCTAACCTGTAATCTAACAAAATTTAAAAAACTTTTAGAGGACTGAAGATTGGCCCATGCAGTCGCAACAATTGTATCGTTTGTTTTAATGGCATTATCTAGCAATAATCTTTTTCTGGTTTTTAAATTCTGGTTTTTACTAATTGTAACTCTTTTTTTTCCGCCAGAATAAAAAGGCCAGCTCACAGTTGCTTTTAAAACATCTTTTTCTTTTTTATCATATGTTGTGTTTAAATTATCAGAATAAGATCTCTCAAGGGATAAAGTTGCTGTCGGTTTTAAATCAGATTCTGCAATTTCGATATCTTTCTCAGATTGCTCTAACTCTAATTTAGCAATAGTTATGTCTGGATTGTTTTGYTTGGATAAATCAATTGCACTATTCAAGCTTTGAGGAATTGAAACAATTGATTCTGAAGTTTTTTCCAGACTTTTTGGATTTAAAATTTTACCAATTATATTTTCATAATTTAATTTATTAGTAACAATTTCATTTTTTGCTTGAATAAATTGTGCCTGAGCACCTGCTAAAGAAGATTCTGATTGCGCTAAATCAGATACAGTAATTTGTCCTCTCTCCAATCTAACTTTATCTGTTTCAACTTGTCTTTCTAAAAGACTTAAGTTTATTTGATTAATTGTTAATTTTTCGTTCGCCAAAATTAGACCGCTATAAGCTTCAATTGCTTTATAAAAAATATCTTGTTCTTTTTTTAATAACTTAGCTTCTGCTAAATTTATTCCAATTTTTTTCTTCTTATATTCGGCGTCTCTGCCAAAATCAACTAAAGTATGTTCTAACTTTATAGTAGCTATTAAAGGATCAACATCAGTAACAGAGGCATCTCCTCCACCTTGATTGGTCAACTTATTGGTTTTYTCTTTGCTCTTTGATCCAGTAATAGATGCTGAGGGCAGATAATCTGCTTTTGAAATTATAAGATCTTTTTGTGAAACTTTAACATTTTCTCTTTCAGCATTTAATTCTGTATTATTTTTGTAAGTTTGAATTAATGCTTCGGTTAAGGTCACTGAAAAAGCATAATTTATGCTTATAATTGTGAAAACTGCAATCAATAAAATTTTTTTCATTTATTTTTTAACTTATCTTTGAGTTTTTTTTTGCTTCTCTATCTCTCCAAGATAACTAGGGCTCRAATAAAAAGGTTTTGTTATTTTCTTATTGCGTGCGCCGGCTTTTCTATCTATACGCCTGGGGGATTTGTTGGTGTACATCAATTTTCTTTTAAAAGTCATTTTTTTTTCTCTTTTTCTTCGTTCTTTTGTGTTTTCGATGTCGTTTTCTAGTTCTTCCCGCTTGATATTTTTTTCATGACTTATGATATACATAATAATAATAAACTTATTTGCAACGAAAAAGCTTTAGGCTTAGCTAGCTTTTATGGTTGGTAAACAACGAAAATCAACAGTATCTATTTTAGAAGAGTGTTTTCTTCTCATGTTCCATTTTTTATTAACACCGCCACTAGCCAAACTTAAGGCAGATCTGCCATATCTACAGTTGGTGCTGTCTATAGATCTCATTAAGCTTTTGATTTTTTCATCTTTTGAAGATGAAAATAAATTGTTTTTATTTTCCAAGTTAGATAATCCGGACAACATTACCCCCACTTTTTGATATTTGTAACCTCTTTTAAAAATATCTTTTAATCCATTTATAGCARCTTTAACTATTTCAATACTGTTATCTGTTGCAATTGGAAAATCTATTGTTTTAGAATTTGAATAGTAAATGCCTCTATTTTGAAAAGGACTTGTTCTTAAAAATACTGTTACCGATTTTGCAATTAAAGATTCTGATCTAATTTTTTCTGAAGCATTCAGACAATAATTTGTAACAGACTCTTTTAATTCTTGAARWKTTTCTACTTTTTTTSCAAAYGATCTTGAKACWACRCARCTTTTTCTTTTTGARYYTTGARTTTCTAAAKMWATACAWGAAATWCCTCTAAGCTCCATTGCRGTTCTAGAACTTAAAACATTAGARCTTTTTTTWATCCAWGTATTAGATRTATTYTTTAATTGTTTWGCATTATRAATWYCAYTTTKARYAWAAAAYTTTGTAAGYTGTYTACCAAYYCCCCAAACATCNMYTANTTTCTACTTTTTCTAATATTGGATCAATATCTTCAATTCCAATTAAACTAACCACACCAGATTTTTCTTTTTTTGCGATATGATTTGCAATTTTACTTAAAGTTTTAGTTTTAGCTATACCAATGCTTGTTGGTATACCAGTCCATTGCAAAATTATGCTTCTAATTTCTATTCCAACACTTTCAATTTCATCATCAGAAAAATTTGATAAATCTAAAAATGCTTCATCGATTGAGTAAACTTCTATTTCTGAATTAAAACGTTTTAAAGTTCTCATCACTCTTCTTGATATGTCGCCATATAGAGAATAGTTCGATGAAAATACCTGAACATTATTTTTAACAATAATATCTTTAGCTTTAAAATAAGGTTCACCCATTTTAATTCCCAAAGTTTTTGCTTCATTAGATCTTGAAATAATGCAACCGTCATTATTGGATAGAACTACAACAGGTTTTTTTCTAATTTTTGGATTGAATAATCTTTCACAAGAAACATAAAAAGAATTACAATCTATTAGTGCTATTTTTTTAGTATACTGAGTGGATGACATAAGTTACGACTCCCCAAATAAAAACATCAGCCTCTTCATTAATTAAAATTCGGTCTTCAAATTTTTTGGATCCAGATGTTAAAAATTGCTCATTTTTCTCTTTGACAAAATTTTTAACAACTAGTTCATCATAGACATTTGCAATAACTGTTGAAAAATTTTTAGGTTTTAAACTTTTATCGACAACCAACAAGTCGCCATCGTTAATTCCAATATCGGTCATTGATTTGCCTTGAACTCTAATAATGAAAGTTGCTGGAACGTTTTTTATTAAATGAATATTTAGATCGATATCCTCTTCAATATAGTCCGTTGCAGGTGAAGGAAAACCTGCGCCAGCTTTATGTAGATAATATGGAACAGTTAGATTCATAAATGTTCTTATTTTGTTCTCATTATTATCTAACTTATTCAACAATGTCAAATAGGTTGTATTTTGAGTCTGAAATTGAATCAAAAYRGAATCAAAACSWGAACATYGAARCTAYATTTTGYTAGCTTGTGGATAACTATGACCACAAATAGTTTAAAATAATGAAATAATAAATAAAAAGTTGATATAACTCGCTAAGTCTAAATCAAATGAAAAAACTAACTTGTCAYTGTGGAGAAGTAGAAGCAGAAATTAACCTTTCAGAAAAAACCTTTGAAAAACTTAGAAGATGTAATTGCTCAATTTGTAAAAGAAAAGGAGCGGTCATGGCGATGATAGAAACAAAAGATTTAAAAGTTACTAAAGGYGAAGACAAGATATCAGTTTATAAATATCATACGAATGTAGCTGAACATTATTTTTGTAAAAATTGTGGGATTTATACCCACCATAAAATGCGTAGCAATCCTAATATGTACGGATTTAATATTGGCTGTGTTGAAGGAGTGGATCCGTTTTCATTTAATAATATCGATTTATTTGACGGAACAAATCACCCTCTAGATCAAAAAAAATAATCCAATGAATGACAGCTGTTAACGAGTGTTTCGGTAAAATAAAATCAGATTGTTTTAAATATATAAAATCTCAAGAAACAAATACTGAAAAATTTAAAAATAAAGATAAAATGATTAAATCTTTTTTAATTCCATTATGTTTTTGGATATCAAAAAGAAAGGGGAATAAAAAATCATTAATTCTCGGAATTGCTGGTGGGCAAGGAACTGGAAAAACAACNATTAYMTSSANKANTYCNANRMKCKTAARWWAATAKKTKANRATKANMATGKMTKKACAATCTCTATTGATGATKTTTATAGAACAAGMAAAGAAAGATTTAAACTTTCACAAGAAATTCATCCATTATTATTAATAAGAGGAGTGCCAGGAACCCATGATACAAACATTATGTTAAATTTTCTTAAAAAAATAAAAAATAAGAATTTTAATAATATAAGTTTGCCTAGATTTGACAAAGCTATTGATGATAGATTTCCAAAAAGTGCGTGGCACAAAATAAATAAAAAACCCGATATTATTATATTAGAAGGTTGGTGTGTTGGAGCCAAAGCACAGTCAAACAAACAATTAATAAAAGCAGTAAATTCAGAAGAAAAAGCAAAAGATCATAAAATGATTTGGAGAAAATATGTAAATAATCAGTTGAAAAATAAGTATAAGAAATTATTCAATCAATTAAATTGTTTAATTTATTTGAAAGTTAAAAATTTTAGTTTGCTTCAAAATTGGCGTCTAATGCAAGAAAAAAAATTATGGTTAARTTCAAAAAAWAAAAAGAATTTAAARATTATGAGCAAAGGYGATGTRATAAATTTTATGCAAACTTATCAGCGAATTACACAAAACATGTTCAAAGAAACACCAAAATATGCCTCAATTATTTTAAAATTAACTAGTAATCATCAAATCAAATCAATGATTTATAAAAAAAATTATTAAACTAAACTTTAAAAAGCTTGTCTGATAGATTCTGAATTTTTTCATTGGGACCTATACCAAATCCTACTTTTCTAAAAAATTTATTTCAAATTTTCAACTTTGTTTATATTTGTTAAAGAATTCTTAAATTCTGAAATATTTTCTCTATTTGAAGTTGAAAATACCGCAATTATCATAACAATTATTATTGGTATTGGAATTAAAGTAATTAAAGAAATATTCTGAGCTATTAAAAATAAGTAAATRAGTAAAAAAAAAATAGATCGAATTAACRCATTTATCCTAAAAACAGCAATTATTGAAAGTGAATGTTTAACTAAATTCATAAAGCTCATTTTTGATGGRCCAAAATACCTTGAGCCCYTTTCTGAAGGAACTGATGCTCTATCTTTTRCAACTTTTGCCAATGAACCTGAAAAACTACACCATGTTGCTTTTTCATTGACCATTTTTTCAACAATAAATTTTGGTAGRCAAGTATAATTTCCAAATTTTATAGATTGTCCTGTGAAAGTAAAAGTTAAAAGTTTATGAACAGCGTAGCAAAATTTAAAAAAAATATTTTCTGATCTTTTTACTCTTTCGCCAACAATCGCTTTATCTGGATGATATTTTAWATTATCAATGAATTGCTTAATTTCTTCTGGTCTGTCCTCTCCATCCCCATCCATTGGTATGACGTGGTCAAATTCTTCATTTTCAAAAATATATTTAAGTCCTGCTGCAATACATCTTGCATGACCYYTGTTTTCTTTCATATTAATAACTTGGATAGATTTAATATTATTTAAATTTAAGTTGATTTCTGGHCTTGATTCTGTTGAGGCATCATTAACAATTATAACTGAAATCTCTACTTCTAACTTTGAGATTTCATTGTTAATGTTTTCTAAAAGTTTAGATAACGATTGCCAATCGTTAAAAACCGGAATTACAATTTTTATTTTTTTCATTAATTAATTTTTTTAATCCATTCATTTTTTTTAGTTTCATCTAAAAAAGAAGATTTAAATGAATTGATAATAAGAGTTTTGATTTCTTCTATTGAAAGATTTAGCGCTGACTGAGTCTCAATTAAATTTTTATTTAAATAACCACCAAAATAAGCTGGATCGTCAGAATTAATCATTACTCTTAAACCTTGATTTAACATTTTTTTTATATTGTGATTTTCAAGTTTATCAAACACACATAATTTTACATTTGACAAAGGACAAACAGTTAAAGGGATTTGAGTTTTTTTCAATTCTTCAACTARTTTTTCATCTTTTAAACAYTGCACACCATGATCAATTCGTTTAACTTTTAAAAAATTTAAACTGTCCCAAATATATTCAGGAGGACCTTCTTCACCTGCATGCGCTACAGTTAAAAAACCTCCTTCTCTTGCTTTTTTAAAAAGTTTTTCAAATTTTTTTGGAGGATGTCCAAGCTCTGATGAATCAAGACCAACGGCAATAATTTTRTCTTTATGCTTTAATGCTTGGTTTAAAACTTTAAATCCAGATTGTTCATCTAAATGTCTTAGAAAACACATAATTATTTTAGAGGTTAAGCCAAATTCTATATTTGCTTTTTTTAGTGCTTTATCAATTCCGWTGATAACGGYAYCAAAAGAGACACCTCTAYCTAAATGAGCTTGGGGATCAAAGAATATTTCRGYATGAACAATRTTATCCTCTATACATTTCAATACATAAGCCCAGGTAAGATCAAAAAAATCATGCTCKTTTATTAAAACTTTTGAACTCTGATAATAAATATTTAAAAAAGAAWYTAGGTTTTGAAAATTGTAAGCAGACTTAACTTCTTCAATATTGTTATAGGGAATTGAAACATTATTTCTTTTAGCAAGTTCAAACATAWGTTTGGGTTCAAGAGTTCCTTCAATATGTAAATGTAATTCGGTCTTTGGAGTTTTTTTTATATACTCAATAATCTCTGTATTCTCGGACATCAATTTTTTTTATTTAATTATTTCCGTATATAACTTTGAAATCCTCTTTTTCAGTACAGAAATAATGTAACCATGTGCCAATAAAGCTATATGCAGCAAATATAAACATTGCTTTCGAACCTGAAGAAAAAGCAAAACCAAAAAATACAGGAATGGCAAAAGTGTACATTGCGTTAGAAGACCATTTAAAAATACCTCTTTTTTCAAAAGGTTTATCTTTGTAACTTGGATCAAAATGATCGATGCCAGTTGCTCGCATAAATCCAAAATATTTTTTTATAGAATATATTGTATAAATGAATGGAATAAAAATTAACACGGATACGCTCCATGCTATCCACCCTGGAGTAAACCAAGARCCATAATCARCAAAACATAATCCAATACCGGATAATCTTAAAATCGCAATTATGAAAAAAATTACAGTGTAAGCTTTAAATCCAATKGTTCTGCTAATTGTTTTCCAACATAATTCTGACCGCCAACATAACCATACATAACTTTGATGAAGCAATGGAGTCATCATAGAAAAAAAGAACCAATTTTTTGCACTGACCCCAAGAAAGACATTTGAGGCAGTTCCAAAATCGACCATCTGGAGACCTACATAAAATAAAACGATTAGGCYCCCGATGTGCCAAATTTGATGTTTAAAAAAAAAATTTAACTTATTCTCAATCATTATGATTATTTTTTTTGTTTAATAGTTCTATTACTGTATCTAANTTTTTTTGGACAAGTTTTATATTTCTATAGGGTACAAAATAAACAAAGAGACCAAGAGCAACTATAGCTAGTATCCAAATTAATATTGTATTCATCTCRCTCATATTTTTTTAGTAACATATTAAATATTTTTTATTATTAATACTAATCTTATCCTCCCTAAGTTGCCATACAGTTTCTGGACATGTTTTCTTGGAGCTGTAATCAAATATTAGTAAAATGTGAGGGTAATAAGATATCTTTGAATTAACTTCAGATGTAATTACTACTTTTGGTCTTGATTTTAAATTGTATGACAAGTTACCTGCGTGCCATTCATCCGAACCAACATAATTTATTAATTCCTTAGAATTAAGTTTCCATACTTTTTCTGTCGCTTTTGCTATTTCTTTACCAAGATAGTCGGTTCTTTTATCTGTTTCAGTAATCGAAACATAAGCATAAGYAAATGGRGRAARKAWAAATARAATTAWRAATACTGWASCRAAATTTTTTAATTTATTTAAATTAATTTGTAATTTAAAAATATAAATTAWTAAAACACCAAAGAACAAATAAAAAGGTGTCATCCACATTGTTCTAATTTTAACTCCYAYAATCATAGAGGTTAAAAAAACTAAAATTA
>NVSV01000039.1:0-8582 GCA_002732835.1 Candidatus Pelagibacter sp. | reverse complement strand
TAGCTCAAATTTAGACGAAAATATTAATATTTTCATTTACTACCTTCTCTAAATAAGAAGATGGCTTGAATTCTGACCCCAATTCTTGCTCCATCTTTTTTAACCAGTCTAGGATCTTATCAAAACCAACCAAGCTGCCGTAGAACATGGGTCCACCCTCATAGGCAGGCCATCCGTAACCATTTATCCAAACAATATCAATATCGCTTGCCCTAATAGCCATGCCTTCTTCTAAAATTTTAAAACCTTCATTAATCATTGGGTWTAWRYWTCTTTCTAGTATTTCTTCTTCAACATTTTTGTYTTCTTGTACACTTTCTATTTCAGATCTTTCAATAGTGATTGATCTTTCGTCTTTTTCAATTCCGTGTCTATTAAATACTCTTACATCAACAACTATACCTCYACTACCACTTGGCATTTTTAAAGATGTATCAGTTACATCAATAGCTTTTTCTCCAAAAATTGATCTTAATAATTTTTCCTCTGGTCCTGAAGCTGAGTCGCCTTTTGGTGTTACTTTTCCAACTAAAATATCTCCTGGTTTAACTTCTGCCCCTATATAAACAACGCCTGACTCATCTAARTTTCTTAAAGCTTCTTCATTAACATTGGGTATATCTCTAGTTATATCTTCTTCACCAAGTTTGGTATCTCTTGCCATTACCTCATGTTCCACTATATGAATAGAAGTAAAAACATCATCTGTAACACATCTTTCAGATATCAATATTGAATCTTCAAAATTATAACCTTGCCAGGGCATAAACGCTACAGTTACATTCTTGCCTAAAGCCAATTCTCCAATTTTCGTAGCAGGTCCATCAGCTATAATATCTCCAGTTTTAACATTATCACCTAYTCTAACYAGTGGCTTTTGATTAATGCAAGTATTTTGATTTGATCTTTTAAATTTTTGTAAATTGTAAATATCTACACCTGATYTTGTAAAATCTTTTTCATCWGTTGCTTTTATAACAATTCTTTTTCCATCAATTTTATCTACAATACCAGCTCTTYTCRCAACGATAGTAACTCCKGAATCTAAAGCAACATCGCTTTCAATTCCAGTTCCAATTAATGGCGCTTCAGGTTTTAATAGTGGAACTGCTTGTCTCATCATATTTGAACCCATTAAAGCTCTATTGGCATCATCGTTTTCTAAGAATGGAATTAATGAAGCAGCAACCGATACCAATTGTTTTGGTGAAACGTCTATATAATCAATATTTTCAGGTTTAGATAAAATAAAGTTTAAATTTTGTCTACAAGAAACTAGTTCTTCTTCAAATTTCCCATTTTTATCTATAACAGAGTTAGCTTGTGCAATTGTATATTTTGTTTCTTCCATTGCTGACAAATATTCAATTRTATCTTGGACAACAGCATCTTTAACTTTCTTATATGGACTCTCGATAAATCCATATTTATTAATTTTTGMATATGTTGCTAAACTATTTATTAACCCAATGTTTGGTCCTTCAGGAGTTTCTATTGGACAAATTCTTCCATAATGAGTTGGATGAACGTCTCTAACCTCAAATCCAGCTCTTTCTCTTGTTAAACCACCAGGGCCTAATGCTGAAACTCTTCTTTTGTGTGTAATTTCTGACAATGGATTTGTTTGATCCATAAATTGAGATAATTGAGAAGTGGCGAAAAAATCTTTCAAAGMAACAGTTAAAGGTTTAGCATTAATTAAATCTTGTGGCATTGCTGATTCAACATCTAATGTGGTCATTTTTTCTTTGATCGCTCTTTCCATTCTATAAACGCCAATACGAGCTTGATTTTCAACCAATTCTCCAACAGATCTAACTCTTCTATTTCCTAAATGATCAATGTCATCAACTTCATCTTTTCCATCTCTTAATTCCAACATTTTCTTAACAATAGCTATAATATCATCATTTCTAAGAATAGTAATTTTGTCAGAGCAGTTTAAATTTAGTCTTGAATTCATTTTTACTCTCCCAACATCTGAAAGATCGTATCTCTCTGAGGTAAAAAATAAGTTATTGAAAATTAGAGAAGCAATTTCCATTGTTGGTGGTTCGCCTGGTCTTAATACTTTATATATTTCGGTAAKCGCATCACTTTTATTTTCATTCCTATCATTTAATAAAGTTTGAAGAAGATATGGCCCTTTACTGATTGAATTTGTAATTGAAATTTCTAATGTTAAGATATTTGATTCTRTAAATTTCTGTAAGATGGATTCATTTAGYTCAGTACCAATTTTAAATTTTTCTTCTCCAATTACAATGTCTTTGTGTAAATACATGCCATAAATTGATTCATTTGAAACATATATTTCTTTTAAACCTTCATTAGCTAATTTTTTTGCAGTTAAAAAATTTATTTTTTCGCCAATTTTAACTACAACTTTATTATTTTTTGCGTTAATAATTTCTTCAGAAAAATTTTTTGCTTTATAATTTTCTGGATCAAATTTAGTTTTCCATTTTTGTATTTTAGTATCGTAAACATAATTTTCTTTTTTATAAAATTCATTTACAATRTCATTTTTAGAATAACCTAAAGCTTGCAGCAATGTAGTAACTAATATTTTCTTTTTTCTATCTATTTTAAAATATAAAAARTCTTTTACATCAAATTCAAAATCTAACCAGGAACCTCTGTTTGGAATTACTCTACAATTAAAAAGTAATTTACCACTAGCATGAGATTTTCCTTTATCATGATCAAAGAACACGCCTGGGCTCCTATGCATTTGATTAACAACGACTCTTTGGACACCATTTGTAATAAATGTAGCACTATYAGTCATCATAGGAACTTCTCCCATGTAAACTTCTTGTTCTTTTGCAGATAAAATATCTTTAGTGTTATTCTCTTGATCTATTTCATAAACTACCAGTCTTAAAATACATTTTAAAGCTGCTGAATAAGTTAAACCTCTAGAGATACATTCTTCTACATCAAACTTTGGTTTCTCTAATCTATAAGAAATATATTCTAGAGTGGCTTTGTCATTTAAATCTTCGATTGGAAAAATACTTTTAAATACTCTGTTAAATCCTTTTATAAGATGTTGTTCCGCATCTGGTTTGTACTCTGTAAGTTCTTTATATGAATTTTTTTGAACCTCAATAAGATTTGGTATTGATAAACTTTCTTTAAGTTTACCAAAATTTTTTCTTATATTTTTCTTTTCAGTAAAAGATAATTGCATTCGTAACACTGATTTTTATTAATCAGTAGTTAATTCAGTTAATTGTTATTTAAGTTCTACTTTTGCGCCAGCTGCTTCTAGCTTTTGCTTAATTTCTTCAGCCTCTTTTTTGTTTACACCTGATTTAATTTCTTTAGGAGCTTCTTCAACTAAGTCTTTTGCTTCTTTTAAACCTAAAGAAGTAASGGCTCTTACTTCTTTAATTACATTAATTTTTTTGTCACCMRATGCARCTAACACAACGGTGAATTCATCTTTTTCTTCAGCTGGTGTTGCAACTGCTCCTGCTGCTGGTGCTGCTGCAACAGCTGCTGYTGTAACRCCCCATTTKTCCTCAAGTTGTTTTGAAAGTTCTGCTGCTTCTACAACAGTTAAACTTGACAAGTCATCTATAATTTTATTTAGATCAGCCATAAATTTTAGTCCCTAGGTTATTTTTTTGATTTTTYGAGCGCTAAAATAGCGATTTTTGAGGCTGGTGCAAGTAAAATACTTGCAATTATTTGCGCTGGTGATCTCAAAATACCTACAATTTTAACCCTTGCTTCCTCTAAAGATGGTAAGGTAGCAAAATTTTTCACTCCGGCAACGTCCAAAATGTCGTTCCCCATGATTCCACCTAAGATTTTTAAGTTTTTATTATCTTTAGAAAAATTCGTTAATATTTTAGCTGAAGCGATTACATCATTTGAAAGTGCTACAGCGGTTGGTCCACTAAATAAATCAGATAATTTCTTACATTTTGTTTTCTCCAAAGCAAGTTTAGTAATTCTGTTTTTAGTGATCTTAAATATAATTCCATGTTTTCTCATTATTTTTCTTAATTCATCAAGTTGTTTTACTGTTAGTCCTTGATAATGAGTTACAATAACTGCTTCAGATTTATCAAACTGAGTTGTCATTGTTTTAATATAATTCATTTTTTTTTCTTTATTCATCATAACTAAATATTTTTAGGTAATTTTATTTTGTAAGCAGCTCCCATTGTAGAAGTAATATAAATATTTTTAATTAAATTACCTTTTAAAATGTTWTTAGAWWTYKMTTTWWMAASCWYAWYTAANWWMTGCAWTNNMRTTYTGAATTAATTTATTATCAGAAAACGATTTTTTTCCTAAGCTTAAACCTATATTTCCATCTTTATCATTCTTAATTTCTACTTGTCCCAATTTAGCATCTGCTACGGCTTTTTYTAACTCATCTGTTACTGTGCCAAGTTTTGGATTTGGCATTAAACCCTTGGGTCCCAGTACTTTTCCTAATTTAGAAAGTTTAACCATCATTGATGAAGTACAAATTAATTTTTCAAAATTTAAATCTCCATCTCTAATTTTTTCAATAAGATCATCGCCACCAACTATGTCGGCACCCGCATCTTTGGCTATTTGAGATTTTGTTTCCTCACAAACTACTGCTATTTTTATTTTTTTTCCCGTTCCTGATGGCATATTAACAACGGTTCTTAAATTAACTTCGTTTTTCTTTTGTTTGTTGTAAATTTGTAGACTTAAGTCAATTGACTCATCAAACTTTGTAGTACAATTTTTTTTAATTTCTGGAATTAATTTTTCAACTAAGCTAGGAGCCAGCTCATTTGTTTTTTTAGGTAATTTTTTATATCTCTTTGAAGCCATTATTCTTTTACCTCAATTCCCATCGATCTTGCAGAGCCAGCTATAATTTTTGAAGCCTCTTCTAGATCATTAGCATTTAAATCATCCATTTTTTTCTTCGCAATTTCTTCTAATTGCTTCTTAGTTATTGATGCAATTATATTTCTTCCTGGTTCTTTTGAGCCTCTTTTTAATTTAATTGCCTCTTTTATAAAATGTGAAGCTGGAGGAGATTTTATAATAAAATCAAATTTTTTATCCTTATAAACTGTAATAACTACTGGCACAGGTTTTCCCATAAAGTTTTTTGTTTTTTCATTAAATGCTTTACAAAATTCCATTATATTAATTCCTCTTTGTCCAAGAGCAGGACCAACAGGAGGAGCTGGGTTTGCTTGACCACCTTTAATTTGTAATTTTACGTATCCACTAATTTCTTTTTTTGCCATTAGCTACTTTTCTCCACTTGATTATATTCTAAATCMACAGGCGTAGGTCTGCCGAATATAGAAACAGMAACTTTAAGTCTACCTTTATCTTCATCTACATCCTCTACAAGTCCGTTAAAAGATGCAAATGGTCCATCTATAACCTGAACTTTTTCTCCAATAGAATAYTCTACAGCAGATTTTGGTTGRGCTAYGCCATCTTTTATTTGACCTAAAATTTTTTCTATTTCTTTATCAGATACAGGCACCGGTGTTCCTTTGGAGCCTAAAAATCCACTTACTTTTTTTATATTCTTGATCATGTGATAAATATTATTATCCATCTCACTTTTAATTAAAACATATCCAGGAAAGTATTTTTTTTTTCTTTGCACTCTTTTTCCTCTTTTAACTTCAGTAATATCATGAGTTGGAACAATTATTTCTTCAATTTTGTCGGATATTTTTGCCTTCTCAGATTCCTCTTTAATTAACTTTGCAACTTTATTTTCAAAACTTGAATGAGATTGGATAATATACCAATTTTTCATGATTACATGCCCACTTTMAGAATTAACTCTAAAAAAAATTTCAAAACTTGATCCAAAAGTAAAAAGAATATTGAAGCTAAGATCGCCATTGACACAACCATTAAAGTTCCTTGTAAAGTTTCTTTTCTAGTTGGCCAAGATACTTTAAAAGCTTCCTGCTTTACTTCTTGAATAAATTTCAAAGGGTTTTTCATTTTTTTCTCTCTTTTAATTGGCAGGAGCGGAGGGAATCGAACCCCCAACCTCCGGTTTTGGAGACCGGCGCTCTACCAATTGAGCTACACTCCTAAAGGGAGTTTACTCTAGAATTTTAGTTACTACACCAGCTCCTACAGTTTTTCCACCTTCACGAATTGCGAAATTCAATTTTTCATTCATAGCTATTGGTGTGATTAATTTAACAGTAAATTTTGCATCATCACCTGGCATTACCATTTCTGTACCTGATGGTAATTCAACTTCACCTGTTACATCAGTTGTTCTAAAATAGAATTGTGGTCTATATTTAGTAAAGAAAGGAGTATGTCTTCCTCCCTCTTCTTTTTTAAGTACATAAGCTTGAGCCTCAAATTTTGTATGCGGTGTTACCGATCCAGGTTTACAAAGAACTTGACCTCTTTCAACGTCAGTTCTTTCTATACCTCTTAAAAGAACTCCAATATTGTCTCCAGCCTCACCTGTATCCAAAATTTTTCTAAACATTTCAACACCAGTACAAACAGATTTTTTTGTTTCTCTTATTCCAACTATTTCAACTTCTTCACCAGTTTTAACAACACCTTGTTCAACACGTCCAGTTACAACMGTTCCRCGGCCAGATATTGTAAATACATCTTCAACAGGCATTAAGAATGGTTTATCTTTTGGTCTTGTTGGTTGAGGTATATGATCATCAATAGCTTTCAGTAATTCTAAAATAGAATTTTTACCAGTAGCATCGTCCTTGCCTTCAACAGCATTTAAAGCAGATCCTTTAATGATTGGAATTTTATCTCCAGGAAATTTATAAGATGTTAAAAGTTCRCGTATTTCCTCAACTACTAAATCTACAAGTTCTTTATCTTTAACTTGATCAATTTTGTTTAAATAAACAACAAGAGCAGGAACTCCAACTTGTTTAGCTAAAAGTATATGCTCCCTTGTTTGAGGCATAGGTCCGTCAGCTGCATTAACTACAAGAATAGCTCCATCCATTTGAGCTGCCCCTGTAATCATATTTTTTACATAGTCAGCGTGGCCTGGGCAGTCTACGTGAGCATAATGTCTTTTATCAGTTTCATATTCAACGTGAGCTGTTGCAATAGTTATGCCTCGCTCTTTTTCTTCTGGAGCTTTATCAATTTGATCATAAGGAACAAAATCTGCTCCACCCTTTTCAGATAGAACTTTTGTTATAGCTACTGTTAATGTTGTTTTTCCATGGTCCACGTGACCAATTGTGCCTACGTTAGCATGCGGTTTTGTTCTCTCAAATTTTTTTTTCTCAGCCATTTCTTTTTACCTTTATATAATTTCTTTTTATTTTAATCATTGGAGCGGGTAAAGGGAATCGAACCCTTACATCCAGCTTGGAAGGCTAGCGTTCTACCATTGAACTACACCCGCAACACCCAAGTATAACACTCCAATATTGAATAAAATTTTATGAATGGTGGAGGGRGAAGGATTCGAACCTTCGAAGACCGRAGTCAACGGGTTTACAGCCCGCCCCATTTGACCGCTTTGGTACCCCTCCTAATATTCGCAGGGGAAGCGTCCCCTTGTTCAATAAAGCTTTAAACAACATGCGTTTTATATATTTTTYCTGTACAATTGCAACACGAGATTTAATTGAAAAAAACATAAAATAAGTGCAAAACAGCGCTATATTTATGAATAAATCATCATTTTTTATTGTGGGAAAACATGCGGTTATAGAGRCTTTAAAAAATCCTAGAAGGAAGGTATTGAKAATTTTTTTGACTGAAGAAAGCAAAAAAAATATTCATCGAGWTAGTCCARGTCAAAATTTACTAAARAATGTGAAAGTCTATTTTAAAACAAAAAAGGAATTAGATAAATACTGTAAAAATGATCAAATTCTTCATCAAGGGTATGTTGCTGAAATTGAACATCTTGAAAATCCTATTCTTAAAGAATTTATTAAAAATAATAATAATCTTACTTTTGCTTGTTTAGATGARGTTACAGATCCAAGAAATATTGGTTCTATAATCAGAAGTGCAGCATCTTTTAAAATAGATGGTTTAATTGTAAAGGACAGACATTTTCCTGATGAAAGTAAAATCATGTATAAGTCTGCRAGTGGTAGTTTAGAACATATTAATATATTCAAGGTTTCAAATATTAATACAACTTTAAAATTTTTAAGAGAAAAAAATTTTTGGGTTTATGGATTTGATGCAAAAGGTGATAAAGATCTAACCGAAATTAATTGGACTGGAAATAACATACTGTTATTTGGTTCTGAAGGGTTTGGTATGAAAAAACACACAGAAAAATACACAGATTTTTTGGTAAGAATCGAAATAAACAAAAAAATAGATAGTTTAAATATTTCAAATAGTTCGGCCATTGTATTCCATTATGTTATGAAGAGAAAAAAAGATCTTGATTAGTTTAAAAATTGTTAATAAACATTATTCAAGCCCTTGTAGCTCAGCYGGTAGAGCAATTGATTTGTAATCAATAGGTCCGCGGTTCGAATCCGTGCGGGGGCACCACACNNTCCWWKAKTWWCSTMMMGWWWCNTNGAYSAYTRGWWARWMWWWCTAKTSYKAGAACATTTGCAAAC
>NVSV01000038.1:0-8589 GCA_002732835.1 Candidatus Pelagibacter sp. | reverse complement strand
AGGCCAACATTTTCTTTTACATTTTTGCATTCTTTCTCAATAGCCTTAAACCAATTTGATCGCCTAAATGACCAATCGTCTTCTTGTTTCATRCCATCAGTTGCAAAAAAGTTTGGTCTTTCCCATCCGAACTTCTGTCCAAATACTGCACCTAAGCTTTTCATTCTGTCGTAGCACGGTGCCTGTCTTAAAGGTCTAGCAGCTTCTCTTTCTTCATCAGGGTAGTGAATAATAAATACATGTCGATAAGCTTCTTCATTCTTTTCAATTAAATAAGATTTTGATGCATAGTCTCCATATCTTCTTNGTTCAACACCAAGCATATCAATTGTTGGTTCGCCATCTACAATCCATTCRGCGAGTTGCCAACCTGCTCCACCTGCTGCTGTAATTCCAAAGCTATGACCTTCATTAATCCAAAAGTTTTTTAAACCCCAAGCAGGACCAACAATTGGATTTCCATCTGGYGTATAACATATGGCACCATTATAAACTTTTTTAACACCAACTTCTCCAAAAGCTGGAACACGATGAATTGCACCTTCAATATGAGGAGCAAGTCTTTCAAGATCTTCTTGAAATAATTCATACTCTGAATCTTTTGATGGACCATCAACATAACAACAAGGTGCACCTTTTTCATATGGTCCTAATAACAAACCACCAGCTTCTTCTCTCATGTACCATTGTGTATCACTATCTCTAAGCACTCCCATTTCTGGCAAACCATCTTTTTTTCTTTTTTGAATTTCTGGATGAGGTTCTGTTACAATATATTGATGTTCAACGGGAATAACTGGAATTTCTAATCCAACCATTTTTCCTGTTTTTCTAGCAAAATTWCCTGWRCATGAAACTACGTGYTCACACTCAATTGRACCTTTRTCTGTTTCAACAACCCAGCYAYTTTTWGTTTGTTTAATTCCAAYGACCGTTGTGTTTCTATAAATTTCTGCACCTCTATTTCTTGCMCCTGTTGCTAAAGCTTGYGTTAAATCAGCTGGYTGAATATATCCATCTTCTGGATGTTGAATTGCACCAATTAAACCTTCKRTATTACATAAAGGCCAAATTTCTTTTACTTGTTCTGGTTTTAAAAATTTTACATCAACACCAATGGTTTGAGCAACYCCCGCATACTGATGRTATTCATCCATTCTGTCTTTGGTGCTTGCTAATCTAATGTTTGATACAACGCTAAAACCAACATTTTTTTCTGTTTCTTCTTCTAATGTTTTATAAAAATTAACTGCATATTTATGAAGTTGTCCAACTGAATAACTCATATTAAACAAAGGAAGCAATCCAGCGGCATGCCAAGTAGAACCTGATGTCAATTCTTTTCTYTCAACCAAAACTACATCTGACCAGCCTTTTTTCGCTAAATGATATAAAGTGCTTACACCAACRGCTCCACCGCCTATAACTACTACTTTAGTTTTAGATTTCATAGAGCGATTTCTACTAAATTTTTAAGACTAACGAAACAAAATTTTAGTGTATATTTTAAATGACACAGAYATGACTAAAAARATTTTATTAATATTGAGCATACTAGCTCCATTTATTACTTATTATATATTAAGTTTAATATTAAAATTTTCKGAAAAAAARTTYCCTATTATCAARCTATCAATAATTAGCTTGGTTTTACTTRTTRTTGTTTTATTTTTTTTTAGAATAGACTCCCACATTTCCCCTRAAACAAATTATGTTCCGCCTAAAATGGAAAATGGAAAAGTTAAGCCTGCAGAAAATAACTAGATTGATGACCCCATAGSAATTGGCTGAGAAACAGCAGTAGTTAACCAACAATCTTTTAATGGTCCATCTTTATTATATTTCTCAACTTGCCACTTAAATTTGTAATATTTTTTTTCGASATCTAATACAGTTACTTCATAAGTTGCTATATCCTCCGAAAAATATATCTCTATTACTTGATGTTCAGAATGATTTAAAAGCATCGAATAAGATTTGCCTTTTAACATTGTTTTAAAATTTTCGAGAGGACCCGTGTTCTTTTGATTGTTTGGATGAGCAAACTCCCATGTCTGTTTTATTCCATTATCTATGTTTGGTTCATCATTTTTCATTAAACCACTTAATTGAATTTTAACWACCTGATAAGGTTYTATTCCAATATTAGGTTTAACYAGGTCAGCTTTAGCTGTAACTATAAACATAATTRMAAATACAAAAAAGGTGAGAAAAATTTTTTTCATTTTATAATTTTAGTGCAGTTTTTTTAACTTCTTCCAAATACTTTTTTATTTTTTCTTCGCTAACATATGGAACAGAAAAAAATCTTTTATACAATATATTATTAAGTCCGCAAATTTTTAGAAATCCTCTTTTAAATCTTCTAATTGGTAAATTTAAAAAAAACAAAACTGTAGCAAATCTTGGGGATCCATATGCATTAAAAATTATTGCACGTTTATTTTTCAGTTTTCCCACAGGATAACCATAAAAACCAATTACTTTCTTAAATTGAAATGCCCAAGGAGGTATAAAAACTCTATCAATAAATCCTTCGACTATTGCAGGTGCTCTAAACCACCAGATAGGATAAATAAAAACAATAATATCAGCTTTTTCAATTCTTGAYTGATAACTTTTAATTTCTTCATTTGCTTTYTCRCCWGCAAAAACKGGGTCAAACTTATCTTTGTAWAGATCTRCTAAATCTATTTCGYTCCYATTTTGTTTTGCAGATTCAATAAAAGTATCTTTYATTGCACAASWAAAAGATTTGTCATTGTAATGACCATAAATAATAAATATTTTTTTCATTAAGATAATTTAGCAATATAAAACCCAACAAACATAGCTATTACAAAAGTGACTGAGCTCATATTWAGTAATGCTATAGAWGTGATGGCAGGACCTGGACACAATCCAACTAAACCCCATCCTGCTCCAAATAAAATRGAWCCTATRATTAATTTTTTATCTATCTCTTTTTTATTTGAGATAGAAAAACTTGAGGAAAAAATTGGTTTTTCTTTATTTTTAAATAAATGAAATAACGGGGTAGCAACAACAAGCGCTCCAATCATTACAAATGCAAGTGAAGGATCCCATTCACCAAAAAGATTTAAAAAACCTAAAACTTTGGCTGGATTAATCATTTCAGAAATAACAAGKCCAATACCAAAANTTATTCCACAAAATAACGATACTATTTTATTCATAAAATATTTGTAATTAACACGGTTAATATTCCAACTATYATAAARGTCATAGTTGCAATGATTGATCTTAAAGAAAATCGACTAATACCACTTATTCCATGTCCACTAGTACARCCWCCACTTANTCTTKKTNCCAARACCAACTAATRSTCCTCCTCCAATTAAMARAARTAATGAATTTGTAATTGATATWTYRATTTYTTGRCYWGWAAWRWAWSTRTARATTRAAGGKCCWAATAYCAAACCAACTARRAATAAYAAATTWTCAATTCGRTTATCTTTWGAAATTAAAAAATTRCTAGCAATTCCACTTATTCCGGTCATTCGWCCATTAAGAATAAAAAATAATATAACTGACAGACCAATTAATAGTCCACCTGTTAGCGCTGATACTGGAGTAAAATTTACTATGTTCATTTAATTCCAAATTTTATTTAAAGTCTCTTCCCTTCCACATGCTTCCTTGTATCTCATATAATTTAAAAACTTTTCCTCATAATAGTTTTGATGCTTATCCTCAGCTCTGTAGAATTTATCAAATTTTTTAACATAAGTTACAATTTTTTTATTAAATTTTTTTTCTAATTTTTGTATAGATTTTTCTATTAAATCCTTCTGTTTTTCATTTTCATAGAAAGATACTGATCTATAACTATAACCCTTGTCACAAAACTGTCCCTTTGCATCAAAAGGATCTATGTTTTTCCAGAAAAGATCAAGTAGATTTTTATAATTTGTTTTATTTTTATCGTAGATAATCTCAATAGTTTCAAAATGTCCTGTTGTCCCATATGTAACCTCTTCATATGTCGGATTTTCAGTTATGCCTCCAGAATAACCAGAAATTACTTCTAATACACCTTCTGCACTTTCAAAAGACTCCTCCATACACCAAAAACAACCCCCGGCAAAATATGCTTTTCCTAAATCTTGGCTACAAGCTGATGTTTGAAAAAGTAAAATTAATAATAAAATTTTTTTCACTAATTTTTTAGTACTGGAAATACTGGATTGACCTTTTGAAATAATCTCTGATACTCCTGTTTTATACATCTATTTGAAACATATTGAATTTTAGAATTTTCAGCAATTTTTTCAGCTTCTTCATTGTGAATTCCGTATTGTAACCATAATACTTTGCTTCCAATTTTAACTGCTTCATTTGCAATGCCAGGTGCTTCTTTTGAAGGTCGAAATATATCAACGATATCAACTTGATCGGAAATTTTTTCTAAACTGCCAACTACCGTTTCTCCATTTATGATCTCTCCTTCGGCAAAAGGATTAACTGGTATTACTTTGTAACCAAAATCTTGCATATATTTCATAACTACATTGGCGGGTTTTCTTTTTAAGTTCTTTGGATCTTCACCTTTTTTTTCTGAACTTATTCCGACCATTGCAATTGTTTTTGAATTTTTAAGAATATCTTTTATTTGATTATCGCTCATTTATTTTTCCATTTTGGTTTTCTTTTTTCTAAAAATGCAGATATTCCTTCTTTAGCATCTAGCGCCATCATATTTTGAGTCATAATTTTACTTGTGTATGAATAGGCTTTGTTTAGAGGCATTTCCAATTGTTTATAAAAAGCTTTTTTTCCAATTTTGATTATTAAATTTGATTTTGAAGAAATTTTTTTCGCTACCTTAAATACTTCTTTGTTTATTTTGGAWTTAYTAAAATGATCATTAATTAATCCAATTTCTTTAGCATATTTRGCTGAAATTGGATCTCCTGTTARTAGCATTCGCATTGTTCTTTTTCTATTAACTTTCCTACTAACAGCAACCATTGGAGTACTACAAAATAATCCAATATTTACTCCAGGAGTTGCAAATGTTGCTTCATTGGTACTGTAAGCTAAATCACAACTAGCAGCTAGTTGACATCCCGCTGCATAAGCAGCTCCATGAACTTTAGCTATAACTGGCTTTTTACCTTCAACTATTTGCAGCATTAATTTTGAGCAAAGGTTAAATAATTTTAAATATTTAGATCTTTTCTTTAAGCTTCTCACTTCTTTTAGATTATGTCCTGCGCTAAAACCCTTGCCAGCACCTTCCAGCAATATTACTTTTGTAGAATTATCATTGTTGATTTTTTTAAAAGTTTTTAAAAGTGAATTTAGAGTATTAAAAGATAMMSMATYRKRDKYKKYKSGAYSATKRWYMGWKMYKWWWWWWMWTSMWRAWMCMWRATMTTKAWWKAAAWYWTTTRWWAWWRYWYTCATATYTTTTTAATYCTGCTACTAATACCYTCTTCYTCTTTYAAATTAAACTCWTTAGAATTYARATCATAYAATTCYTTAATTCTTAAACCATTAGTATTAATAGTTGGTATATCTTTTTTTCTCATRCCTTGATGTCTTGCATAAACTGCTTTTTTTTTGTTTACCTGATGAGGTTGAAAATCATYAATATCMWCAATTTTTAATTCATCTCCAATWTGAATATATCCRGCTKTTRCTGCTTCATTTAATAAATCTAAACCTTTTTTAGTYCTAACTATTGCWGCATTAAAWCCTTCRTCTTCACCTTTTGGAGATCCACCTCTCCAAGTATCTAAAGCTGCTATGTCAGAACTATCGCCAATAGCATCTGGGCATATTTTGCATCTAAAAGGHACTCTCCAAGTRGACTCTTCTCCCCAAAAAGAATTGTATTCGCGATCATACTCCYTRCCATYTTTTGTTTTRATATACATTCTTCCTGGATTTCCAAATCCTCTGTATCTAAAAATAGATAATTCTTCTTCTTTTACTTTAAAGCTTTCAATAAAATCTTGTGCTTTTGTAAACTCGGCAAAACCTCCACATACAAGAGTTAATAAATACTTACATAATTGATTTATTCTTTTATCAGTTTTAGATAATTGTCTAATTGCACTTATATCACAGGGTTTACCAACAAAAACGAAAGGTTGGTTTAAATTTAACGCTTCATGAAATTTATCTAATGGTGCTGTAGGCCCATATCTTGATCTACTTTCGCCACCAATTAATTCTTCTTTATTATAACTAATTTTAGATAAACTCCTCATTGGTTTTTTAGGATCAGCTGCTGTGTGTAAGATAAATTTTATTTTTTCAGACTCTAAYAGATAAATAGATAAACCATTTAATAATCCTCCTGTTGAGCTYTCAAATCTTATTTTCTCATCAGTAGACCATGCGTAACAAAGARATAAATAGTAACCCCAAACTAAATCGTGTTTTGCTTTTTCATCAACTTGTTCTTTTGGAAGTCCTTCAACAACAACRCCAGGACAAACATTTAATATTTTATTAAATGTTTCAGGTGATATTTTTTTTACTTCTTTGGGTTCAAGTCTTCCCTTAGGAGACATTGAAATCTCAATTTTATCTTTTCCTGCAACACTTTGGCAAAGGCCGCAACCAATACACAAACCATTATCAACTATGTCAGATAGATTATTTACCCTAGCCATTACCTATTCTTTATAGGATGGGTCTGTTACATCACATCTTCTTAATAAAGCTGGCCATTCATTTGGACCTGGAGAAAAAGCATCATATTGTTTTTGAGATTTTTCCCATAATTCTTTTGATGCTGTCTCTAATTTTAATCCAGAACCTTGAGCTTTTACCGCAACTTCGCACATTCGTACTGCATAATACATATTCATGAATGACTCTCCTGCAGTTTCTCCAACGGTTAATAATCCGTGGTTTCTCATTATTAATACTTTATTTTCTCCAAGATTTTCAGCTATTCTAAATCTTTCATCTTTATCAACTGATAAACCTTCCCAATCATGATAACCAATTTTGCCATACAACATTGAAGAATCCTGAACTAAATAAGGAATTCCATCTTTTAGTGTTGTTGCTGCTAATGCCATTGGCGGATGAGCATGAAAAACAAATTTATTTTTTGGATGATTTAAATGAACTGCACTATGAATTATAAAACCTGCGGTATTAATATCAGATGGTCCTTCTAAAACTTTGCCATTCTCGTCTACTTTAATAAGATTTGATGCTTTTATTTCTTCATACAACAATCCAAACCTATGCATAAAAAAAGTATGATCTGTTTCTGGCGCTCTAGCTGTAATATGATTCCATACGGTATCATCCCAMCCCATCATATGGGTTAATCTAAACATAGCAGCAAGATCTACTCTTACTTTCCACTCARCTTCATTAATATTTTTTCTCATTAATCAATCAATCCATCAGCTTCAAGGTTTTCTCTTTCAAAATGTATAGGCAGTACCTTGCCATAAACTTGTTTTGAGTGCTCTGGTTTATTAACTCTATAAGGATCTTTTACATAACATGGTAAAGCAATATATCTTGARGTTTTTCCTTCAATTTTTGTCACTCTGTGCATTGAAAATCTTCCTTTAAATATTTGAAGGTCTCCTGGTTTTAAATCTAAAGACTTAACAAGTTTTCTGTCACCYTTTAAAACTTTTTTAACATTTTCAAAATTTTCATTATYTTTGCTTCTAATACTTGGTGCGTATTCGAATAATCCTCCCTTTTCTGCTTTTTGAACTATAATACTTAAAGTAAATTCATTTCCATCAAAATGCCAMGGAAAGTAATGATTGGTATGCATAACGCTATAAGGGTTTTTACCTAGTGGATCRGCCCATTTGTAAAGAGGAAATACACCAAGACTATCTGAAACAAATTTTAACATTWCWTCWGAATCATAAARAATGTTTAAATCTGAATCTTTTTCTAAATCATCTGAATTTAAGTAACCRCTTTCTCKATAAGTAAAAATTCTTTTSGGRTGRTYCTTAGGGAGWGTCTCATCATCTTTTRTAAAATATGGGTTGTGRCTATCTTTTGTCCAGTGAACYTTTTCYAAATTTCTTTCAGCTTCWTCCTTCATTYTTTTTATAGAGTCTTCTTTGATAAAATTAGGAAGTACACAACAACCATCATTATCAAGYAAATCTCTATTATATTGAACTAAATCTTTGTACTCAGAAGAGTTAGTTTTGTTAATCGTGTATTTTTTAAAATTTATTATCTCTTTTATATCTTTCATGTTTAATCAGCTAAACCATCAGATCTAGCTTTATTTCTBTCAATATGAATDGGCAATACTTTTCCATATATVGYTCTTGAATGTTCTGRAGTGTTTACTCTCCAAGGATCTARRACATARGCWGGTATASMAAGATATCTTGAAYKATTTCCTTCTAYTTTTGTAACMCKRTGAAGYGTRAAACGTCCTTTAAARATTTGTAAATCRCCMGGTTCTAATTYTAACTGWCGRACWCKTTTACGRTYTCCATCWAGMACTTTTTTRAYYTCWTCAAAATTTTCRTTTYCTGSTTCWCGWATATATGGRCAGTACTCAAATATTYCACCTTTYTCWGGTTTTTGKATCATTATACTTAAAGTAAA
>NVSV01000037.1:0-8810 GCA_002732835.1 Candidatus Pelagibacter sp. | reverse complement strand
TATTACTCATATAGGAGCACTGTATAACATATTCGTCACATATTAACGGGTTAGAAAGCCACTTTTTATGAAATTTATGACAATAAAATCTATGTTTTTATTGACCGCTCTATTTCTTTTGGCGGGGTGTTTTGTTTCTCAAGCAACACATCAAATATCAGTAGATGAWMAKRAMRKAYYRWGWKWWRWRAMWMYKKKGCTTNRRMAMGAAATTGAAGAATATAAAAAKTTTATTTTTAATTCTCCAGCWGCTCAGATTTGTGGTCAGTTGATGAATGCTAAAGCTATTAATTTTTTTTTCGATGCCATATTCGTGAGATCACCTGGTACTAAGTTTGAATCTCCGTGGCATCAGGATGAACCTTATTGGTCAATCGAAGGGTATGATGCTTGTACACTTTGGATGCCTTTAGTACCCGTTAAACAAAAAAATTGTTTGTCATTTGTGCCTGGYTCACACCGTTTGAAATCTGTTTTTAATCAGTACAATTTTGGCAATCTCACTGGTAATCCTAAAGATCAAGTCGATTTCTCCAAAATAGCTGAACAAGAATTTCCAGACATCAATGCGGACCCTGAGCGATTTGGTGTTGTGAGCTGGGACATGCAGCCAGGTGATTGCATTGCCTTCAATGGTCGTACAATGCATGGTGGTTCAGGAAAACTAGATAATGACCGTGACTTAAGAGTTTTTACCACTAAGTGGTTGGGTGATGATGTACGTATTAAATTTCGTARTTGTGGAATGGATCCAGATTTTAGTTCTTTAATGATCGAAAAAGGTCTGAAGCCTGGTGACCGCCCTGATACAGGCTTGTATCCACAAATATGGAAGCGGAGTTAGTTTTAGCGAAGTTTTTTCTTATGAAGATTAATAAATCTTTCTACATTTGATTTATCGAATGTCTTGTTTTCTTCAAAAGACACCTTTTTTATTGAATAAGCTTTACTCTTTGTTTGTCTTGAAACAATTGTAATATTACCTTTGTATAATTTAAGTTTAACAGATCCGTTTACCTTATTTTTTTTTAGATCGACAATTTTTTGAAGTTTAAATCTTGCTTTTGAATACCAATAACCATTGTAAATWAGTTCYGCATACWTWGRCATAATWTYATCTTTTTTATGCATAGTYTCTTTATCTAAAGTAACAGACTCAATTGYTCTATGAGCRRYCATTAATARWGTTCCACCGGGAGTTTCGTAAACACCTCTTGATTTTATTCCAATAAATCTATTYTCAACAARATCAACTCTGCCAATWMCRYYWYYWCYTSMRWKWRYAYYTWAKYKKTSWWRMASAYYWCMKGKRKMKMRYTYWWTACCATTAACAGTTATTGGATYTCCATTTYTAAARCTTATYGWAACRWAKGAWGSTTTRTTAGGTGCTTTTTCAGGYGAAGTTGTTCTTTGAAAAATAAATTCTGRWGCTKSATTTTTTGGATTTTCWARAACYTTWCCTTCMGTTGAWGTRTGAAATAAATTATCATCAACYGAAAAAGGAGGAGCRCCTTTTTTATCTTTWGGWATWGGWATYTTATTTTTTTTTGCATATTTAATTAGATCTGTTCTTGAACTTAATTTCCAWATYCTCCAWGGWGCAATTACTTTTATTTTAGGTCCAAAATAATGATACCCAAGTTCAAATCTAACTTGATCATTTCCTTTTCCAGTTGCTCCATGCGAAACTGCATAAGCTTTAAATTTTTTTGCAATAGCAATTTGTCTTTTTGCAATAAGTGGTCTTGCAATAGATGTGCCTAATAAATAGACACCTTCATATAAAGCATGTCCCCTAATCATTGGATAAACATAATCTTTAACAAAAGTATCTTTTAAATTTTCGATAATTATATTTTTAATACCAAGTCTTTTAGCGTTTTGAATTATTTTTTTTCTATCAATTTCTTGTCCTATATCAGCTGTATAGGCAATTACTTCTGCTTTATAATTTTCTTGAAGCCATTTTAAAATGATTGAGGTGTCTAACCCGCCTGAGTAGGCGAGTACAATTTTCTTTTTGGATTTCATTTAAGAATTAAAAATTAAGTGCAATTTTTTTTTGCAGCAGAATAAGCTTTTGTAAATCCCATTAATGAATAATGATCAATTGTTTGAGATCCAGATTTATTATATCCGGTTATCATAATTCTAGATCCTTTTTTCATAGTTTTTATCATTTTTTTTTCAAATTTGTTATCAGCTATCCAAGCAAAACTATCTTGTACAATATCAAATTTGTATTTGAATTTTCCAGATCTAGCTGTGATCGAATTTTGATTATTATATTCGTAACCAGAAGTAGTACTTATCTCATCTGTAACTTTATCATTTGGTCTAAAACTTACAAATAATCTTGCTTCTCTCGTATTTTTTTTTGGCGATTGTAAAACTGGCTTTGATTGAGCAAAACAAACTTTTTCAGTATCATTTATTAGTACTAAAGTTTCCCAATTTTTAAATTTTCCAACAGTTTTCAATTCTTCAGCATTAAGAAATGAAATCGATATGACAAACAAAATTATTAAATTTATAAATATCTTTTTAATTAAGGACATGGATTTGAATGTATTAAGTGGACATTGTTTATTTCTTTTATTACTTCTTTTTCTAAAGTTACAYTTACACTTTCTATATTTATTTTCAACTGTTCCATAGWGGTTGCGCCAATTATTGTTGAAGTTATAAATTTTTGAATTTCACAAAATTTAATAGACATTTGAGCAAAATTTAAATCAAATTTTTTTGATATATTAAAATAYTTTTCTATWAYWTYGGYMGCATRKKRYTTGCTATATCTRGTATARTATTCASYAAAWAGTTTCTGTCTTGAATTTTCYGGCAAATTMTTATTTTGATATTTTCCTGTTAAAAATCCACCAGCAAGAGGTGAGTATGCTAATAATCCACTTTTTTCTCTAATTGAAATTTCTGCTAATCCTATTTCATAGGTTCTACAAAGCAAATTGTATGCATTTTGAACTGACATCATTTTTGGCAATTTTTTTAACTTTGAAACTTCTAAAAATTTTRACAAACCCCATGATGTTTCATTTGACAAACCAATATAGCGGATTTTACCTTCTTTTATAAAATTTTCTAACACAATTAAAATTTTTTCAAAATCATTCCACTCATTAGAATCTTCCYTATGTTCATATCCTAGYCTTCCAAAAAAATTRGTTTTTCTTTCAGGCCAATGCAAYTGATATAAGTCGATGTAATCAGTTTTTAATCTTTTTAAACTGTTTTCTATWGCRAKWGARATATTYTTTTCTGAAAACTGAAGTCCTCCACCACGAATATAGGACATTCCAGGTCCAGAAATTTTTGAAGCTAAAATAATTTTATCTCTATTTTTTCTTTCACTAAACCAATGTCCAATAATTTTTTCTGTTTCACCATATGTTTCTTTTCTACAAGGAGAGGGATACATTTCAGCGGCATCAAAAAAATTTATATCTTGATCTAATGCATAGTCCATTTGCTCAAATCCTTCTTTAATGGTGTTTTGTTCACCCCAAGTCATGGTTCCAAGACAAATTGTACTTACAACAAGATCTGTATTTCCTAATTTTTTATAATTCATTAAATATTAAATATTTATTAAGCTTTTTTTAAGGTATCTTGAACAAATAGTAAAAGGCTATTATATAAGACGCATGCAATTCAATAAGCAAAATATTTTAAACAAAGTAAGAGAAGCTACAAAATCAACTGTAGTAATGGACGAAGGCCTAAGAGCCTACATGCTTAAAGTTTATAATTATATGGCAACAGGAATATTACTGACAGGAATTATTGCACTTATTTCATTTAAGATGTCAGTTGTAACAGATGCTAGTGGAGCAATAGCTGGTTTCACAAATTTTGGTAATGCGTTATTCTTCTCAAGCTTAAAGTGGGTGGTGATGTTGGCTCCACTTGGAATAGTTTTTTATATGAGTTTTGGTATTAAAAAGATGAGTGCATCAAAAGCACAAACTGTATTTTGGATTTTTGCTGCTTTGATGGGACTTTCGTTATCTTGGATATTACTAATTTATACTGGAGCAAGTGTTGCTAGAGTCTTTTTTATAACTTCAGCAACTTTTGGTGCTATGAGCATTTATGGATATACAACTAAAAGAGATCTAACAAAACTTGGATCGTTTTTAATGATGGGTTTAATTGGAATAATTATTGCATCTTTAGTTAATATTTTCTTAAAATCTTCAATGATGCACTTTGTAATTTCAATACTTGGAGTTCTAATTTTTGTAGGTTTAACTGCATATGATACTCAGAAAATTAAAAATATGTATGCAGCATCTGATAGTGGAGAGTTAATGGGTAAAAAAGCTGTGATGGGTGCATTAACTTTGTACTTAGATTTTATTAATCTATTTATAATGCTTCTTAGACTTTTTGGACAAAGAAGATAATAAAAGTCTATAATTTTTTCCAATTTATAYTGTTTAGTAGAATTTTTAAGTTGTAAGAGTTTTTTAGAATTTTTTCTCTGGAGTCTATAATYAAATATTTAAGATTCTTATTTAGTGGCTTAAAATTTTTACAAATTTTATACATTGCACTTTCAGCAGARTTTTTAAAAACACTAAAACCAACTTGTTTACTTGAAATATTTAGCCCGTAATCTTTCCATGAGCCTTCTGATACCATTTTTCCATATAAATTAAGTATGATTTTTAATTCATATTTTTCAAAAAAAAATTTTTTACCCTGACTATTAAAAGAGTTATTAACAACTAATTTTAAATTTCTATTCATTACTCTTGTATTTATTAATTAATGAAATTTGAAATGCAGAAAAAACAAAGGTTATTGGYAACAATCCCCAAACTTTAAAGTTAACCCAAAATTCCTCAGATTGTGTTCTCCATACAGTCTCATTGAGCAAAGCTAAAATAAAGAAAAAATACATCCATCTATTATTTAATATGTTCCATCCTTCGTCAGTTAAAGGTAAAGATTTTCCAAGAATTTTTTTTAATATTGGTTCCTCAGTAAAATATTTCCCAAAAAGTAATGTGAGTCCAAATAAAATATTTACTATTGTTGGTTTAATATAAATAAATATTGGATTATCAAAATATATTGTAAGTCCTCCAAACAGTGTAATTAAAATTCCTCCGATTAAAGGAATCATCGGGATTCTTTTTTCTAATATCCAAACGACAATTAATGCTAGAATTGTTGCRATAATAAATGGCGGAATCGCAGTTTTTAAATTTTTATCACTGTTGTAATAAAACAATAAAAAAACTAAAAGTGGACCAAAATCAGTGACAAATTTAAGTAAAGATTTATTCACTTGAATATATTAACAGATTAACAAAACAATCGCATTTTTTTTATTGATTTTTTAAATTAAATATCCATATTTAATTAAGTGACTATTCAAAAAGCAAAATTCTCAATTGGCGATATTGTAAAACACAAACACTTTGATTTTAGAGGTGTAATTTATGATGTTGATTTTGAGTTCAATAATTCTGAAGAATGGTATCAATCAATTCCAAAAAATGTAAGACCAAGAAAGGATCAACCATTCTATCATCTTTTAGCCGAAAATGATGATATTACATATGAGGCTTATGTTTCACAGCAAAATCTTTTAGTGGATGACTCTAATGAACCAATAAAACATCCTTTGATAAATGAAATATTTTCTGGAAAAAAAGGATCCAGCTATTTTAAGCCTTCAAATTAATCAGCAAGACATTATTTAAACACAATTATCTCAAAACTTAGACATATCTTTTAAGTAGATTAAAAGTATTCTGATCAAGGATACTAYCATTTCCTTTATTTATCTCCCTCAATGTATTCTTGGTCAGAATATTTTTTCTTATATTTAATTATTTTTTTCTCTAAGGATCAATAAAAAATCAAATAGATAATTTAAATTGATTAAATTTAATATATATATTTCAATTATATATATGTTTGATTATTTTGMGCCAAATAAAATATTCTCAATAACTTCTAAAGCAYCTAAATATGTTTTTTTTATTTTTATTTTAGTTTTGAGTATTGGTTTAGTTGAAGCTTTAGTTTTGTCACCTGAAGATTATATACAAAGTCATTCTGTTAGAATTATGTATGTGCATGTTCCATCTGCGTGGATATCACTTAGTATATTCTCGATAATTTCAATTTTATCATTTGGGATCTTAGTWWTTAAAAATAAAAATTTTCCATTAATTGCAAAAAGTTTAGCACCATCTGGTTTAGTTTTTAATATTATCGCTTTGGTTACCGGATCTATATGGGGTAAACCAACCTGGGGGACATGGTGGGYATGGGACGCAAGAATTACTTCAATGCTAATTTTAGCACTATTTTATTTGATGTATATTTTGGCTTGGCGAATTTACGAAGAGAAAAATCAGGCTAATAAAATTACCTCTATCATTGCAATTTTAGGGTTTATTAATGTACCAATAATTAAATTTTCAGTGGATTGGTGGACAACATTACATCAGCCTTCTTCTGTAAAATTGATYTCTGAAACATCAATTCATAYCTCGATGCTTATTCCTTTGTTAATAATGACTGCGGCATTTGCTCTATTTTCTATTTTGATATTTTTGATGAAATATAATACAGAACTGATAAAAATTAAGAATAAAGGACTTGATAGATTATGATTAATGAAATTATTTCAATGAATGGATATGGGATATATATATGGTCCGCGTTTTCTTTTACATTGATCGGTTTTGCAGTTTTATATTTAGTAATTAAAGTGCAGCTGGTTAAAGAACAATCGAAATTTAACTCTAAGTTTGCAAGTTTAACTTCTGAAAAAATTAAATCTGCTAAAAAACAAGAAACAATCAGAAAAATACTAGCATATACTTCTATCTCTAAAATTTAATTTTATAATTCATGTATGGTAAAAAAGTTAAGTTAAGAATACTGTTTTTATCGTTTATTTTTTTAACRATTATTTTAACTATTTTTCTAGTTTTAAAATCTTTGGAAGAAAATGTTGTTTATTTTGTTTCACCAACTGAAATAAAAAACCTTGCTGAATTAGATAAAAAAAAAGTAAGAGTTGGAGGTATGGTAAAAGAAGGTTCAATTCAAACAAGTTCAAATCAAATTAGTTTTATTATAACTGATTTTAAACATGAAATTAATGTCAGTTTTTCAGGAGCTGTTCCTAACTTGTTYGCAGAGGGAAAAGGAGTAGTTGCAGAAGGTTTTTTAAGAGATCGTAATTTTTTAAATGCAAAAAAAATATTAGCAAAACACGATGAAAATTATATGCCCCCAGAAGTAAAAGAAGCATTGGAGATTAAGTAAGTGTTAGTCAGCCAACTAGGATATTATTCTCTTATCTTGGGGTTAATTTTATCTTTAGGTCTATTATCTTATTCGTTTATATGTCTTAGAGATGGTAATAATATTTTACAAAAAAATATTTATTCAATTTCTTTTCTTCAATTATTTTCAGTTGTCTTAAGTTTTTTTTGTTTAATTTATTCTTTTATAATTTCTGATTTTTCTAATGAAACTGTTTATAATAACTCTCACACAACTAAGCCTATATTTTATAAAATTTCTGGAACATGGGGAAATCATGAAGGAAGTTTATTACTTTGGTTACTTGTTTTAACACTTTTTATATTTTTGTTTTTAGTTAGTTCAAAAAACCAACCAAAAAAGTATAGACTTTTAACTCTTTTTTTCCAACAAATTATTATTTCAGGTTTTTTTTTATTTTTATTGTTTACTTCAAATCCATTTAGTAATTTATTTCCAGTACCTAAAGAAGGTTTAGGTTTAAATCCTATTTTACAAGATCCAGCTTTAGCAATTCATCCGCCAATTTTATATTTAGGTTATGTTGGCTCTTCAATAATTTTTTCTTCATCTCTTGCTGCTTTGGTTCAAAAAAATATCAATAGAAATTGGGCTAAGCATATTAAGAAATGGATTTTAGTTTCATGGATTTTTTTAACTTTAGGAATTATGCTTGGCGCTATTTGGGCTTATTACGAACTTGGCTGGGGAGGATTTTGGTTTTGGGATCCTGTTGAAAATGTATCACTTATGCCATGGCTGTGTTTAACAGCTTTGTTGCATGTTATCATTGTTTTAGAAAAAAGACTTATACTTAAATCCTGGACATTAATATTATCCATTGCAACATTTACATTAAGTATGAGTGGAACTTTTTTAGTTAGATCAGGAATTTTAAATTCTGTACATACTTTTGCAAATGATCCAAAAAGAGGAATATTTATTTTAATATTTTTATTTGTATTAATATTTTTATCAGTACTAATATTCTTTTTTTATCAAATAAAAGAAAATGATTCACAAAAAAAAATTTTTTGGCTAAGTAAAGAAACATCAATATTAATCAATAATTGGTTTATGATGTATTTTTTATCGGTTATTCTAATTGGAACGACCTATCCAATTTTTTTAGAAGTTTTGATAGAAGAAAAAATTTCTGTTGGTCCACCATTTTATTATAAATTACTAGTTCCATTTTTAATTCCTTTTTTAATATTCATGGCGATTGGACCTAAAATAAAATGGATTAAAGGATGGGTAATAGAAAAAAATAAAAAATGTAAAGGCTTACGGAAGAAATAATCCAATAACTGGACAACATGTTGAAATAATCTGCGAGCCTAAAAAAAATTTAAAAAATTATCAACAATTAATGGAAGATTTGAAAACGGATTTTAAAAAAAAACTTCACGAAAATTTTGTTCCCTTGAAAATAAAATTTGGTGAGATAAATTATTCTTACAGATACAAGAAAAGATAATTTTACGAATAGTAAT
>NVSV01000036.1:0-9053 GCA_002732835.1 Candidatus Pelagibacter sp. | reverse complement strand
CAATTTATTATAATATTTTTTGACAAGTCTTTTTATAACAGGTACATCAAAAATTCTTCTTTCAAATAATTTACCATTATAAACAAACATAACACACCAATATTTAGCTTTAGTAATACTTATTCCTGATGGTTTGCCATAACACTCCACTTCAACTGCCATGTTGCCCGTTTTATACCAATAGTTTCTTTCAGTTTTAAATTCAAAAGTGCTACGTTTATCTAATAACATAGCCTTTGCTTGTTCTTCATATTTCTGACCAAATATTAAATCTGCATCAAAATCAGAAGAATATTTTTTCTTCTTAGCTGTTTGTAACATATTAATGTGTTTCACTCCAATTATTACCTATTTTATATTCTCCCGTTAAAGGYAGACGTAAGTTMAAGTATTCACCAGTYTTCTTRATRGCTTCMACCGCTAACTTKCCAATCTTATCCGCATCTTCTTCAGGACATTCAACTTGTATCTCATCATGCACCCACACTACTTGTTGTGCGTCTACATAATCTTTAATTACTTCATTAAATTCAACAAGCCATTGTTTACAAACWATMGCCCCYGAACTTTGTAATAAAGTATTTAATGCCGCATGAACTGAACGAATTTTAATCTGTCTTTTATCAAGACCTATTAAATATCCTCTYTCAGCCGCAGTCTGTACTTGTGTTAATAACTTATTTAACGCAGGTAAATTATTTAAGAAGCGTGTTTTTATTTTCTTAGCTTCCTTAAAACTTTTACCCGTTACTAACGCTATCTTTTTTATACCACCACCATATAAGAAGCAGTAATAAAATCTTTTTGCTAAATCTCTTGACTCTAAGCCAACCATTTTTTTTGTTTCACTGTGTATRTCACCRTTTAAAACTACTTTAGAATATTCTCCTTCATCAAACTTAGACATAAAATGTGCTAACAATCTAACTTCAAGCCCTGAAATATCTATACCAACTAATTTTTTTCCAGTCGGTACAGTRAATAAACTTCTACATTCTTTTCCATAAGGAACTGTAACACTAGGAACTTGTCCTAAATTTGGGTGTGAATGACTTGCTCTAGCCGTTACTGTTGAATTAGTATTACAAGTACCATGTATCCTACCATCATACTCGTTCTTTAACCATGCTTGAGCACCTGTAGCTAATTGTCCTATCCTTTTATCTAATAAAAAATGTTCACATAATATTTTAGMYTCAGYATAAGGAAGACTAGCCAAAACAGTTTCATCTAATTTTGGTTTACCGTCATTGGTAAATTCTTTAGGTTTCCATTTATATCTTTCAATTAATCTATCAGCAGTATGTTGTCTGCTTGATGGATTAAAAGTAACAGTTCTCTCTTTATAAAATAACTCTCCTTTAATATATCCTCTAGCTTTATTATTTACTTTAGGTAAAAAAGGAGTACGCTCTACTCTTGGCGGAAATAGTTTTTGTAATTCATCTTCTAATTCTATCCGCCTAGCGTTTAGTTTGGAGTATAATTTAACTGCTTCATCTTTATCAAACATAAAACCATAACGCTCTTGTTTGAATATTAAAGAAGCCACAGTATGTTCTAACTCCATAGCCTGACAGGAGTAACCCTTTTTTTCAATAGCACTATATAAACTATGAGTTACTTCCACATCTTGAACACAGTAGCCCAACATAGCAGGACTAAACTCTTTCCAATCTGTTTCAAAGACTTCCTTATAGTTGCCCACCCTATGTCCCCACGCAATTAAGCTGTGTCTACCTATACAGTTAGTAGGGAAGTCATTTCGTTTAAAATCTCTCTCCTTTATATCAGGATAGAGCAAACGAGTTGCTACTATTGTATCAAAAACCTTTCCTTTAGGTTTAAAGTCATAAAACTTTTGTAGGACGGGCATATCAAACTTAATAATATTGTGTCCAATAATTAAATCTGCTTGTTCTAATTTTTTTATAGCTTCCTCATTGTTTAATTTTATAATTTCATTAGTATCAATATTCTTTAAGACTATACAATGTACTTTAGTAGCTTGGTTTAAAAAACCATCTGTCTCTATATCAAAAACATATTTCATTTTTTATTTATCTCCTCTAATTCTTTTTTGTGTACTAAATTATCAAACTGATGGTCTTCCTTAGCTCTAGCTAAATCAGCTTTTAACTTTTCTTTTTCTTTTTCAGCTTCCTGTGTTTTTTTCTTTTCCTCTCTCCACAGCCAATAATATTTATCACTCATCTCCTTATATCCTTACCATTTTCTTAACAACACTACGAGGATAAACATTTCTATCCCCAAATTCCATCTCTCCATTATCTGTGTGATAACTTGCAAAAGAATAAATATAATCAAGTGTCTTATCAAATATCCAACACTCAGTATGTATTTCTGCACAAGTCATATTCTTAAATTCATTATGGGTAGCTAAAACTGAATCACCAACAATATCTTCCCATATAATTTTGTATTTATAATATTTTTTATTRCCTACAACAAGAGGGTCACTAGGTTTTTGTTTCATCACTGTAAAGTATGTAACCTRACTTCTACTCTCCAAGCCGCAGGTTCTCCATTCATAGCCATCTGCATTAAAGCATCTTCCATCATATAMGCAGTKCKCTCTYTTCCAACATCTAAATAAACAGGCTTACCATATTTTTTTGCTTTACCTACAGCTTCTAATACATAAGCTGACCAACTCATAGCGTCCATNANRKRYRTACMNCYTYTRCKHCCCATAAGTCCTTTAAAATTCATCAGATACTTCTCCTTTTACTTCAGTYAAACAACCAGTTTTTAAATCRTAATAAAGATTACATGCTTTGCCTGTYTCTCCTGAAAATCTATTCTTTAAAATATTTACTTTAGCTATATTATTATCKGCTTGTAAATCTCTATTCATACTTATAATAATGTCGCTTAACTGAGCGATACTAGCACTCCCACGAATAGCATTTAATCCTATATTCTTTCCATCTTCAAAACCTTTATCTCCCTCTGACCTACGAAGATGACTAACTAATATTAATCCAATACCAGTCTCTTCTACTATAGCTCTTAATTTAGAAACAGTATAATCAATYAATTTTCTTTCATCAACCATTCGRGAGTCTTCACCTAAWGCTGACAATGCCATGTGTAAATGGTCTAAAAAAACAAAGTCAACACCGCACCCCTTAGCTAAATATCTTATCTTAGATAATAAATTATCAGCAAGATTGTAACCAAGATGATGATATAAATAAAACTTTTTATTACCCACTGTGGATTTAAAAATCTTTTCTAATTCTTTTTCATCAGTTCCTTCTCTACTTAAATGTAAAGGTTTTTTCATAGCCACACCCATAATACCTAGAGCACAGCGTTTAGCTGTTTCCTCTAATGCTAAATAACCTACGMTARWMWSKWTTTTTAATAAATGTAATGCTAWGTGTCTACAGAATGAACTTTTRCCTACACCTGTACCTGCAATAACTGTAACAAGCTCACCCTTCCTCAATCCATGTGTTTTTATATTCAAACATTCAAATGGATAATCAACGCTTGTATAATTGTCTTCTTCTTTTATTTCATTCCATAAGTCAGCACCTAAAATKATTCCATCAGGTCTATAAGAYTTACTAGACCAAATACAATCTATTAATTCTCTAGTCTTATTAGCTAACAACATATCATTAGCGTCCTTTAAAGGAAGACTACATATCTTAGCCTTGTTAGGTGAAAATAATTTAGCACAYTCTATAGCTCCCTGTTTACCTTGTTCGTCTTGGTCAAACATTAAAACTACTGARTCAAATCCTTCAAGCCACTCTAACTCTTTTTGAATATCTCTCTTAGCTCCTTGAGCACCACTCTTTACGCTTACTACTGGAAATTTATTAGAATTAATTTTTGATACGCTAAGACAGTCAATTTCTCCYTCAACTACGATAATCATTTTACCTTTGTCCCGCCAAAGATGYTGACCAAACAAACCTGATTGTCTTGCGTCCCCTAGCCATTGAAAGGTCTTATCAGGGTTTCTTAATTTTTGTGCCACTAACTTTTTATCTTTATCATAGTAGTTAGCAATTTGTACTGGTCTTCCAAAGTAAGAACCTGTTTGATAATTAAATTTTCTTACTGTATCTAAATCTATTTTTCTTTTTGCTAAAGCAGAAACTTCACCACTTATAAATTCTTTACTTACTGTTTGTTTTGATTGTGTCAATTCGTTTCCTCTTGTTGTTGTGTTACAYGAAAAACAATAACTATGTCCATCATCATACACTGAATTAGCATCTGAAGACCCACAATTTTCGCAGGGCGTGTGATATAAAAAGTTACTTTCTGATTTCTCCATAAAATTTTTCTAATTAAATATTTCCCCTGAGCTTTAGCCTCAAGTTTATCCGTTGAGTATTATTTACGCWVVGGGBGTTACAAACAAACTATCTCAGCAATTCTTTTACATCAAAATGCGGAGATAAGGAGTCAGCCACATCTCTATGACCAACAATMGTARCCTCGTTGTAATYYYKTTTCAACTCTTTTAATAAATCTACCAAAGCGGTATACTGTTTGAATGTAAAATTACAATCGGAGCTACCCTCTATTGTCCGTCCACCGATTAGACAGATACCAATAGAATTTTTGTTTGACAATTTAACAGAACTATCAATATGAGCACCTGCGATTTGTATATCTCTTCCATCTTGCACTTCACCACTTCTAGTTATTACTTTGTGAAATGTACATGAAAAATAACCATCTTTTCTATGCTGTCTATCAATATCCTCTGCGTCAAAATTCTGTTCAGGATTTGTATTTGAGGAGTGAATAACAATGTATTTAGTTTCTACTCTTACGTTCTTCATCTTCTCTTCTCAATCTCTTTTGTGCCTCATCTACAATATCAAATATRTCTTTRAGATTTTTTTCAGTTGTTACTVTTTCAATCATCATTCTTAAACGAGTATGATAATCAACCAAAWAATCAACTCTCATTCCTTGTTCTCTAATTAATTTTTTAAGAACTCTACGACAATGTGTTTCAGACATGTCATCTACATTAATATATTTGTCTTTAGAATCAGAATAATATTCTGCTATCTTTTGGTCTTCCAAATATCTTGATTTATTTAAGCTCATATCCATTCTTTCGGAACGTGTTTATCGGCATACATATATCCATATCTATCACACCACATTCCATACGTTGTTTTTGATTTCTTACTTATCCTAGCTCTTGAATTAGAAAATATAAATCTAATATCTAAATTAGGGTGTTGCTCCCTAATCAATTTCATTTTCTGTCTATCTTGAGTGGTAAATAATCCTTTCGTTTCTATAAAAATTCTTTTCTTTAGTAAATGAAAATCAGGCGTATAGGTATGAATTTTTTGAGGCTTAGTATATTTCAACTTAGTCTTTTCAAACTCATACGCTACACKATTCTTTTCAAGTTCATTAGCTATTGATGCCTCTAGTCCCGACCTAAAGCCGTACCTCAAGCCAACTTGTTTAGAAGTCAGCTTGGGAATTTTGAGYTTCCTGCGATACATCTTCCTCTTTTACTTCAGGCTGTTCATAGCCATCTTTAACGTCACCGAAGCCATAGCCTTTAGCATTACTTGAGCCACCTTCAACTAACTTWGTTACTTGAACTGCTCTMARYCTCATRCTGATACCCGCACCCGCCACAGCAGTAAAATAAGGTATCAACTCTGCTGATACTTTCATCTCACTACCTGACCAAATGTTTGAATCAATCATAGGCTTACCTTTGCTATCAAATAAAGCTACTCTRTTAGGAATAACTTTACCGTCTTTAGCTATAATTTTAGCTTTAGTCTTAAATTTAAAGACAACATTTCCTGACGCTTTACCGTCAATCATTTCATCTTCATAAGGACTGTTAGCTTGTTTAATAGCTTTTCCTTTAGCYTTCTCTTTAGCAAGAGTAACGCTTTTCTTTATCTCAGCATCAATTTGTTGAATTAATGAACGAGATTCCTTAGCACTCACAATTAGATTAGTCTTRTARTGACCTATCTCATCAAAGCGAGTATCAGGGGTAGTTAGCCAAGCGTATTGTGATACGCCAACGGGACTAACTATTTTGACATTAGTGTTTTTAGCCANTTTTCGTTTATCTCCTTTTTTGTGTTCTAAGTATGGGCACTTTAATGCTTTTACGCAAAAAAGAACTCACTRTCCCTCARTTGTTGAATATCCAAATCACCTTYTGAGGGAACTTCAGGTAATTTAGATTTTAATTTTTCAGGTAATTGTTTTAACACATCTTCCCTAAAATTCTTTAGTATGTCATGTTCAGTAAACATAGTAATAAATGCTTCTCTTAAACATTTACTTAACATCTCTACATCTCCCGCAGTCGTACCAAAACTATCATGTACATTACAAAAGTTTTTAATCCCACTTTTATATGCAATATTGACAGTCTTAATCATAGCAGAAGAGTCCACGCTATGAACAAGATTTGGGGCTACCCCATTACTCATTCGTAAGCGGTCTGTCCTATCAGTCTCAGCRTTGATACGAGGTTTAATAACTTCACCCATCAACATAGCCTTAACTCTTTTAGATTTCATTTCAGGATAAGATTGATAGACTGGAAAACCAACTGGCGTAATCCAGTGAATAGGTAATTGTTCTTTTGACACTATCCTAGCAATATCCTGAAGATATTTCATACCAACTCTAGCAGATTTTAAATTATCTCCTATGCTATCCCAAATGACACTYGCCAAATAAGAAGCAGGTCTAAAAACATCATCAACAAATGGGTGATTTTCCCCTTTGTCTTTTCGCTTTACTAAATCTTCTACAACAAAATCCGTACADGAATATCTTGTAGARCCATAACAAATTGTCATAATACTTCTTTTAGTAGTAGTACGTTTAATYCCATAGCTCAACCATAGCTGAGCGTAAGGTTTATTTTCAGAAGCATCTTTCTTTAACTTTTCTGTAACTGTATCAGCAACTAATTGATAAATGTCTTGAGGTTTGTCTGACGGAAGTAAGTTTACAAGTCTCCCCGCTTTTTCATCTCTTAACATTAAAGAGTAAACTTGAAGTCCATTACAAGACCCATCAATACTKACAGGTAAATGAGAAATAAACTTTTCCCCTAAGCCTCTTGATTGATAACGTCTCCACTCATCACACCACGCTAAGAATTGAAAAGCGTTTGAAGCGTCTTCCCAGTCTCTACGTGTAAAYGGGTCTTGAGCACACTCAACTATCCAATTCTCATTTTCGTGCACCCACTTAACTCTATCCTCTAAAGATACTTTATCATTACCATATAAGTTHGMACCATGCACAGCTAACCAAAACTCTCCCTTATTCTCTTTRGTTATTTCTTTWCCATTMGARAATAAAAGCATAGCCTTAGCTCCACTAATACTTTGATAATTCAAAAATGCAGGGACGCAATAAGCTCTTCCTCTAAAATCAAATTGAAGAGGATAATATATKGTTGCATAATCTTTAAACTTTTGAGCTAACCAAATAATCTTAGCGTATAATAATCTCTTRGARAACATACGAGCATTTTCAGTGTGTACTATCACAGCTCTTTTTTTCCAYTCTYTACGAGATTCTTTATTTGTCTCAATATCAATAGGCTTATTAGGAACTTCATAATTTAKAGTTGGTGGCATACCACCGATAGMRTCTCCGTTATCCCAAGCTGTTTGCATTACYTTTAAAATGTAGTGATTGATTTTAAAAGGTGTATTCTGCATAATATTAATTGCGTTATACACTTCAGGCATATCAAAATTTTCAAGCTCTTTTTTAAACTGTTTATTCTTTTGCTTTACTAAATCTAATTCAGGYARTTCTTTAGTCCAATACCCACCACCGACAACAGTAGTCCACATCTTAGGCTGTAATACAGTWGGTAAATATTCAGGGTTTAAAAGTTCATTRAATCCATTTCTATKTTTAATCCACTCTCTAGTCTTATGAGTTTGTTTAATAATTTTAGCTTTTTTATGATTAATAGTTTCTACACCTATCTCAATTAGTCCYGTTGMAATAATTAACATTTCAATTAATTTCATTCCAACGTGTAACTTTTCAGGAGTAGTCCACTCTTCCCAYCTWACAACACCACGCTTAGCACTCTCTCTTAACTTACGTCTYTTATAAATATAATTCCAAGACCTTTTATCTAAGTCYTGTTTTACAGCRTCATATAATTCRGGGTTTAAAAATTTAAAATTCTTTAARGATACTTCAGTTTCWACTCTACCMCCTAAAGATATTGAGGTAGCAGTTAAAGGTTTGTATTGTGTAATTGTATTAATTATGTGTTTGCCTGTGATTAAGGCTARTATTTCWGGYGAGACTTCRCACATCTTRACAAARGCTATTGGCGGTTTACCGATAGTCTTATTAGATGTCTCTAGTATAAACTCAGCTATGGCGTTGGCTAAAGGTCTGATTGTGTTAGCAACCATGACTTTACCATAGCTAGTCACTGACTCTTCCTCACGYTCAACATGAGAAATACGTCTTTTGTTMGTTCTTTGTTTYCCTAGCTCAGCCATTTCTTTTTCATGGGCTAGTTGGTCTTTGTATTTAGGCATTACTGTTAATAATGTATCGTTRTTCTTACTGTCCATAAAACTCCTATAATTTATTGTGTTTATGTTTTGGGCTTCTACATACGGGCACTTTARTSACCGTCAAGTCTMAAAGCACCGTCAAGTCTAATAAAACCGTCAAGTCTTACCGTCAAGTCYTTTTTAAAAAACAAAAAAACTAAAGTCGGGAGTGCCCCGCTAGGTTGCACCCCCTATCTAGTAGGCTTGTGCACTAGCCTAAGAGAATTTCTTTACCTTGTTTATTAAAAGTTTTTTGAAGATTAGGCACAGCTAAAACACCTGTGTTTTTTAAGACTTTTAACATATTCTTAAACCAAACATCATTAGCTTTATGCTGTACCTCAGTCAAACCTTTATAATACTTTTTACTCCAACTAGCTATCTTCATAGAATTAACACCACCGCTAACCCTATGCCTACTAATACCAGTAGTTGCCACAAAAATAAATAAAACAT
>NVSV01000035.1:0-9165 GCA_002732835.1 Candidatus Pelagibacter sp. | reverse complement strand
TCCCCATCCTTGTGTTGGATATAATACTCATACCCTTTTATTAAAAGTGAAACATCTTCTGTGAAGCCATCACTTATATCTAGCCATTCAGGGTTAAGAAATTCTGTATTCTTTTCTATATAGTCAGGCATTTCTTTCTCGTAAAACTTATAAAGTACTTCAAACCATTTATGTGTGAAAATATCTTGAACATCTTTGCCTTCTTTGATCTCATGAATGGCATGCCAAAATACATGTGAACTTAATTGAGCTAAAAAAATCTCGCCCTTATTGATTTTTAAGGTCTTTTTGGTGTTTAATATGTTTTTAAGATTTTCAAAKTTMKSWTTRMTYTTWWATKATRWAWWMMWYWTWTKTWKTTYTRAWWMWWWWDWHDWAAWAAMNTWGTSATAAATWTTWTTAAAAAGAATTATACCTTTCCCAATAAAATTTACATCTATGGAACAACCAAACATTAAACCTAAGAATCCTAATTTTTCYAGTGGGCCATGCTCTAAACGCCCTGGGTGGAGCATTGATGTTTTAAAAAACGCACCAACTGGAAGATCGCATAGAGCTAAAGAATGCAAAGATAAACTTAATGAAGTAATAATTAAATCCAAARAAGTTTTAAAATTACCAGATTCATATGTTTTATGTATAATGMCAGGATCAAACACTGGAGCTTTGGAAGCTGCCATGTGGTCTCTTTTGGGCTGTAGAGGAGTTGATGTTTTGGCCTGGGAAAATTTTGGAAAAGATTGGCTAATAGATGTACTTGAACAGTTAAAAATAAAAGATGTAAACAGTTATGTGGCTGATTACGGAATTCTTCCTGATTTAACTAAAGTGAATTTTAAAAATGATGTAATTTTTAYTTGGAATGGAACAACTTCTGGCGTTAGAGTTCCAAATGGAAATTGGATACCTGATAATAGAGAAGGCTTAACAATTTGYGAYGCAACWTCTGGAATTTTTGCTATGGATATTGACTATAGCAAACTTGATGTGATTACWTGGTCTTGGCAAAAAGTTTTAGGRGCAGAAGCTGCTCATGGGATGTTGGCATTATCTCCTCGTGCAGTCCAAAGATTAGAAACACATATTCCTTCTTGGCCAATTCCTAAATTATTTAGATTAGCAAATAAGAAAAAAWTAATTAAAGGTATTTTCGAAGGAGGTACTATTAATACTCCTTCATTGATTTGTGTAGAAGATGCATTAGATGCTTTGAACTGGGTAGAATCTGTAGGTGGTACAAAAGAATTGGTAAAAATTTCAAACGAAAATTTAAAAATTGTAGAAGATTGGGTTAGTAAGAGTGATTGGGTAAAATTCATGTGTGAAGATAAAAATACAAGGTCTTCAACAAGTATTACTTTGTTAATTAAAGATGAATGGTTTACTAAGTTTAATGAAGATGAACAAAGAGGGGTATTAAAAAAATTATTTTCAATTCTAGATAAAGAAGGTGTGGCTAATGATATCAATGGCTACCCTAAAGCTCCCCCTAACATAAGAATATGGGGTGGTTCGACAGTACAAAATGATGATATGAAAGCTTTATTACCTTGGATAGATTGGGCATATCATTCGGTCAAAAATAATGCCTAAAGTTTTAATATCAGATTCAATGAGCAATGTTGCTCAAAAAATATTTGAAAAAAATAATATTTCAGTTGATGTAAAAACAGGTTTATCCGAAGAAGAAATTATTAAAATTATTCCAGAATATGAYGGWATGGTTGTTAGATCAGCAACAAAAGTTACAAAGAATATAATTTTAGCTGCAAAAAACTTAAAAGCCATAGGTAGAGCTGGAGCAGGAGTAGATAATATAGATGTTCCAACTGCAAAAGAAAAAAATATGATTGTTATGAATACACCAGGTGGAAATGCYAATGCTACAGCAGAACATGCTTTTGCATTAATTATGTCAGTATTAAGAAAAATTCCTTTTGCAAATGAAACTACTCACAAAGGACAATGGGAAAAGAAAAACATTAAAGGAACAGAACTTTCAAAAAAAACTCTTGGAATAGTSGGTTTTGGAAATGTTGGTGTTAGATTAAGTAATTTAGTTAAAGGTTTTGATATGAAKATWTTAGTWAATTCAAAATCAYTRGAATCAAGAAAAAAAGATTATCCTCATGTAAAMAATGTTAGCTTYGATGAATTAATAAGCAAAAGCGATATAATAAGTTTTCATTGTAAAGCAGCAGCAGATGGTAAGCCTTTGATAACCAAAGAACATTATAAAAAAATGAAACCTTCAGCTTATATAATTAATACTGCACGTGGTAATATAATAGATGAAAAAGATTTACACGATGCATTAAATGAAAATTTAATAGCTGGAGCTGCTGTAGATGTTTTTTCAAAAGAGCCTGCAAAAGAAAATATTTTATTTAATAATCCAAAAGTAATACTATCTCCTCATATAGCTGCTTCAACCACAGAAGCTTCAATAGTGGTTGCCGAAATGGTAGCAAATCAAATATCTGATTTTTTATTAAATGGAGTTAAAAAAAATACAGTATAATTTTTCAAAGTAACCACTTCATATGTCCTATAATTTGATCTGTGGAGTTTATTACTGGTCTATTTCTGAATTTTTCAATTTGACTTTCGTCAATTATTTTTAACTCAGATATTAATCCAGCAATAGCTACTTCCGCTGCTCTTGCTGCCCCGTCCACAATTTTAACTGCTAAAGCAGATTTTTGTTCTGGTATTAAGGCTACAAAAAACCCCTCTGCACCATTTTTAAAAAATATCTTTCCTTYTGAAAGTTTAGTTAAAATACAATTTGCGCTATTGGTTCCTCCAGTAATTTCAGGAAATTTTGTACAWGAGTTAAAAATTCTTTTAGCTATAYTTGARTGTTCRTTTAGTTTTTYATRGTCAGCAAGGYGAGCTGCTGCTARTGCAAACTTTTTTAAAGGCATTAATGGATTGGGCAAAGTACATCCGTCTATGCCAATATGTTCTAATTTATATTGGGACAAGTCTTCAATTAATTTAATCAAATCTTTTTGAATTGGATGATCTTTWTTTTGATARTTYTYAATSGGTAAATCTTTATGTTTRCATACAGCTARATGTCCRCAATGCTTTCCTGAACAATTATGAAAAATTTTTCTTTTTTTTTTATACTTTGAATRTGCTTGAAATTGATCAGTTATGTTCCATGGCCAAGCAGGTCCRCAWGAWAGATTATTTTCWTTTAAGTTGATTTTTTTCAGCCATGCAGAAATCATTTCCTGATGAAAGATTTCTGCGTGATGTGAAGCTGTTGTTAAAGCTATAAATTCATCAGACAAATCTAAAGCTTTTGCAACTCCTTCTTTATAAAGATTAAGAGATTGTATAGGTTTTAAGGCTGATCTTGGATAAATTAATATTTCTGAATTACCCCACTCTTTTAATATTTCTCCTGATGAATTGATTAGTACAGCAGTACCTTGATGAACACTTTCTACAGCTCCGTTTCTTGTAACTTCAACCATTTTAACTGTTTCCATAGAATTWTTATAATTTTTGTTTAATTTTTAGCTTTATTTTTAATTTCTTCTTCACAATATTCTCTRGCTTCTTTAGCATTATCAAATTTTGAKATTTKTTTTTGCCATAACATACATGCTTGGATTGTTTTATTTATGTTGTAACCGCTGTAYGTTACTCTTGCTAAATAAAGAASASTAATTGCAAYAATAATAAATATTATAGTTACTRTTTTGTTTTTCATCTAAAAAGTTTTTTTAATCCTTGTTCTGATGCTTCRCAGACTCCTTTTTCTGTAATTAATCCAGTTATATATTTTGCAGGAGTAATATCGAAAGCAAGATTCAATGCTTTGCTTTTCTTTGGATAAATTAATACTTTTTTAACTTTATTGTTTTCATCTAACCCTTCTACATGAGATAACTCTTCTGAATTTCTTTCTTCAATTGGAATATCTTTAAAATCTTTTATATTCCAGTCTATAGTTGAACTTGGTAACGCTACATAAAAAGGCACATTGTTATCATTTGCTGCTAATGCTTTTAGATAAGTTCCAATTTTATTTGCAACATCTCCTGTTGAAAGAGTTCTATCAGTACCAACTATACAYATATCAACCTCACCTCTTTGCATCAATATTCCTCCTGTATTGTCGGCAATTATAGTGTTGGGTACTCCCTCTTCATTGAATTCATAAGACGTTAAATTTGCTCCTTGATTTCTAGGTCTTGTTTCATCTACCCAAACATGAACCTTTATTCCTTTTTTGTGTGCATGATAAATTGGTGAAGTGGCTGTTCCCCAATTAATTGTAGCAAGCCAGCCTGCATTACAATGAGTTAAAATATTTACTGTATCTTTTTTTTTGTTATAAATTTCYTCAATAATATTTAATCCATTTAAACCAATATTTTCACAGAACTTTACATCTTCTTCACAAATYTCWTTWGCTTCATTTATWGCWAWATTTAAAATTTCATTACTGTTTATTCCTGATAATTTTTTCATCATTCTATCTATRGCCCATTTAAGATTAATAGCYRWRRKTCTWGNATYAANTTMRMWMTTMGNMYRKAWWWWTTYWWGAANTGWTTGATCWTTRTTTTYTAWWATTGMTAAAACTAAWCCATATGCWGCMGTWGCKCCAATMARAGGWGCTCCCCTAACCTCCATTGTTTTAATTGCATTAATTGCATCTTTTACTGTTTTAAGATCTTTAATTATGAATTGGTGAGGAAGCTTTGTTTGATCTATAATTTTTACGATTTTATTTTTATCATCAAACCATATAGTGCGATATTCTTTTCCTTCTATTTTCATTTAACAAGAACTCTTCSAGCAACTGTTTTTAATTTATYTTTTGTTTTTTGAGTTCTTTTTTTNAGGATCAGTAATAATTGCAACATCTAAACAATTTGTTGCAGGATCATTGGGATCTATGTGATTTTCAAAGTTATCTATTAGGTTTTTAATCATACTTTTTGCTTTTTCGGCATTACCTAATAAAACTTTAATGACTGATTGTACGTCAACATTTTCATGATCTGGATGCCAGCAATCATAATCTGTTACCATGGAAACAGATGCATATCGAATTTCAGCTTCTCTTGTTAATTTTGCTTCGGGCATATTGGTCATACCGATTACATCCGCTTTCCATGATCTATATAAATTTGACTCTGCTAATGTTGAAAATTGAGGTCCTTCCATAACTACATAAGTTCCACCTCTTTGATATGGAATATTTTCTTTTTTTATTGCTTCTTCACAAGCATTCATTAATCCATTCGATGTAGGATGTGCCATTGAAACATGARCTACTATTTCTTCATCAAAAAAAGTTTTATTTCTTGYAAAAGTTCKATCTATAAATTGGTCTACAATTATAAATTTTYCWGGATTYAAWTYTTCTTTTAAGGATCCAACCGCTGATATTGATACAATATCTGTTACRCCTAATTGTTTTAAGGCATCAATATTTGCTCTAAAATTAATTTTTGATGGCGAAATAAAGTGTCCTCTTCCATGTCTTGGAAGAAAAAAAACTTCTTTTTTGTTGAATTTAGTCTTTAAAATTTGATCAGAAGGTTTTCCCCAGGGTGTATTTAAATCTAAAAACTCTCTATCCTTAAATTTTTCGACATCATATAGGCCGCTACCACCAATTATTGCTAATTTATTATTTGCCATAATTAAAAAATAATTTATTTATCAATATATAACTTAAAGAATTATGGATTTAAAAGAATATATTAGATCAATTCCAGACTAYCCTAAAAAGGGAATTCTTTTTAGAGATATAACAACTTTAATAAAAAATGAAAAAGCTTTTGCTTATTGCATAGATCAAATAGTKAAAAAATCTAAGCAATTCCAGTTTAATAAAATAGCAGCTGTAGAATCTAGAGGTTTTGTTTTTGCATCCGCAGTTTCATATATTCTTAATAAATCTTTTGTTTTACTTAGAAAAAAAAATAAATTACCTGCAGAAACACATTCTATTGATTTTGAGTTAGAATATGGAACTGCCACTATAGAAGTTCACAAAGATTCTATAAATAAAGAAGACTCAGTTATTATAATAGATGATTTAGTTGCAACTGGAGGAACTGGAGATGCTGCCGCAAAGCTAATAAAGATCTCAGGTGGAAAAGTAGCTGGATTNYATCNWTTRTWWTTAANNKYTTWTTKWTMTTNRWRRTTRTNWSAARCTKATAAARCAARRKTAYAAAGTAGAAWATCTAATTRATTTYCCTGGTCATTAATCTTCTATTCTAAACCAAGACTTTTTTCCAATCATTGAATTAAATAAACCACAAATACGCATTAAATAAATATTTCTTTTGTGWGAATTAAATAAAATAAAATAAAAYATATATTTAAATATTGCAGATAAGAAATTTAAAATTACTTTATTTAGAGCATTAAAATAACCATAATGTTTTTTGTTAAAATAAAATTTTGACCACATCCAGTGCCAATTTCTAARATATTCAATTTTCTTTGCAAATAATTTATCTGTAGAGGATGCACCAAGGTGATTTAAAATAGAATTTTTAATTAGGTAAATATTTTGACCATTTTTTTTNGTTCTTAAGCACAAATCATTGTTTTCTAAATACAAAAAGAAGTTTTCGTCAAAAAAATCTTCGTCTTTAAATTTTTCTTTGTTTATCAACATAGAAAATCCATCYACATAATCAACACTAATAATATTTTCATTTATGTTTTTATTGTCATTTGATTCTTTGTAATTTGGATAACTTGGATCACTGTTTATCGGCGACAATATTGCAAAATCATTAATAGACTYAGAAGTTTCAAAAATTTTTTTTAAAGTATCATTATTRAACTTAACATCTGGATTTATAATAAAAGCGTATTTTGTTTTGCTTTTTTTTATACCAATATTGTTAGATGCGCCCATACCTATATTTTCATTAATTATTACCTCAATATTGTCATATTTGGTCTCTARTTCTTCCTTTAACTTGATGTTTTTAGAATTCTCGAYCACTATTTTGTATGARTCTTTTGGAAGWGAATTAATACATTCATAGACAATTTTTTCACTTTTAAATGTAACAATAATAAAAGTGATATTTTTGAGATTTAAATTCATTGGGATAAACAACTATACTTAAAGAAAGTATTATTGTAAAAAAAATAATGCATAGAGTTTTGGTAACTGGTGGATTGGGATTTATTGGGAGTAATCTTATTCAATTACTCTTAGAACAAAAATACTATGTAATTAATGTAGATAAAGTTAGTTACTCATCAAATTTTTATAACACTAAAGAATTTAAACAAAATAAAAAATACAAATTTATAAAGTGTGAYATTCAAAATAAAAAAAAAATATCACAAATATTAAAAAAATATAAMCCTGCTGGAATATTCAATCTYGCAGCAGAAACTCATGTCGACAGATCTATTGATGGGCCAAAAAATTTTATAAATAGTAATATTTTGGGCGTATTTAATTTATTAGAGTGCTTTAAAAAATATTACAAAAAAAATAAAAATATAAAATTAATTCATATTTCAACTGATGAAGTTTATGGGGATGTTTTAAATGGCAGATCCAAGGAAACTGATAGCTATAATCCTAGCTCACCATATGCAGCATCCAAAGCTTCATCTGATCATTTAGTTAGATCTTATATAAGAACATATAACATTCCAGCAATCATAACAAATTGTTCAAACAACTATGGACCAAATCAGCACCCTGAAAAGTTAATTCCTAAGCTAATTTACAACATGCTAAATAATAGAAAACTTCCAATTTACGGAAAAGGTAATAATTCCAGAGAATGGATATATGTGTCTGATCATTGTGAAGCCTTAATAAAGATTTTTAAAAAAGGAAAATTAAGTAATTTTTATAATATTGGTTCAAATACTAATTTAAACAATTTATCAATTGCTAAAAAATTATTATTAATAGCTAAAAATAAAATTAAAATGGGTAAGAATGTAAAAATAGAATTTGTTAAAGATAGACCTGGCCATGATTTAAGATATGCAATCAATAGCAATAAATTAAGAAAAGAAATAAAATGGAAACCAAAAATAAATATTAATAGAGGATTAGAAAAAACATTAAATTGGTATCTAGATAATCAAAAATACCTTTCTAGTTTAAAAAAAAGAGATATCACTAGAAGACTTGGAAATAAAAAATGATTAAAAAAGGAATTATATTGGCTGGTGGAATGGGAACTAGAATGAGTCCATTAACTAAAGCGGTTAATAAACAACTTTTACCAATTTATGACAAACCATTAATTTTTTATCCTTTCTCAATATTAATGCTCTCTAAAATTAGAGATATTCTAATTATTGTTAATAAAGGTCAATTAGATCAATATAAAAAAATTATCCCAAATGGCTTAAATTTAGGAATAAAAATTTCTTACCTCGAGCAAAAATTTCCTAGAGGGTTGCCCGAAGCCTTTTTAATTGGTGAAAAATTTATTAACAAAAATAATGTTGCTTTAATATTAGGAGATAATTTCTTTTATGGACAGAGTTTAACGGAAAAATTAATTAAATGCACAAAATTAAAAAACGGTGCGAAAGTTTTTTTACACAAAGTCTTAAAACCTGAGTTATATGGAGTTGCCAAATTAAATAAGGCAAATAAAATAATCTCGATAAAAGAAAAACCAAAAAAATATTTATCAGATCTAGCTATCACAGGTTTGTACTATTTTGATAAGAAAGTTGTAGAATATGCAAAAAAGCTGAAGCCATCCAAAAGAAATGAATTAGAGATTACTGATTTGCTTAAAATTTATCAAAAAAAAAGATTGCTCTCTGCAGATTTGATTGGAAGAGGTGGTGCATGGATGGATACAGGCTCTATTGATGATTTTTACAAAACTAGTGCCTTTGTATCGGCTGTTGAAAATCGTCAAGGTTTTAAAATTGCGTGTTTAGAGGAAATAGCTTTAAATTACAAATGGATAACAAAAAAAGAAATTATTAATTCAATAAAATTTTACGGCAAATGTGATTACTCAAATTATTTACAAAGACTCATTAAAAAAAATTAATGAAAAAAATAAAAACTAATATTAAAGGTTTGATTATTTTAAAAGGAAAAACTTTTTATGATGCTCGTGGTTTTTTAAGAGAAACTTTTAAAAAGAAAATAATTAAAAAAAATTTAGT
>NVSV01000034.1:0-9568 GCA_002732835.1 Candidatus Pelagibacter sp. | reverse complement strand
GGTAATCATATTTTGTGTAATTACCATAGTTATAATTAATAATTTTAGCATAATATTGTTTAATAAAATTATTATAATGTTTTTTTATATTGAATTTTTTCATAACTATGAAAGTASGATTTATMCTATANANANARKRWAMMTRWYWAATTTAGAATATTTAAAAAACCTAAATGAACAGCAAAAAGAAGCTGTTTCTTACCTCAATGGACCYTTGTTAATTGTTGCAGGYGCAGGATCTGGAAAAACTAAAGTATTAACTTCAAGAATTGYTCACATAATTAAACAAAAAAAAGCATTTCCCAACCAAATTATTGCTGTCACCTTTACTAATAAAGCCGCAAAAGAAATGCAAAATAGAGTTAGTAAAATTCTAAAAAAAGAGGCAACTGGACTTTCATGGCTTGGAACTTTTCATTCTATTAGCGCCAAACTTTTGAGAAAACATGCTCCTGCAGTTGGTTTAAAGTCAAATTATTCTATCATCGATCAAGATGATCAGGTTAGATTAGTTAAAAATATCTGCAAAGCTGAAAATATCGATATTAAAAAAATTTCTCCAAAATATATTTTGTCAATTATAGATAATTGGAAGAATAAAGGATGGTATCCCGAAGATGTTATTTTAAAAAAAAAAGATGTATTTGAGAAAGGTTTTTTAAAAATCTATAAAATTTACCAAAACAAACTAATGGATTTAAATGCCTGTGATTTTGGCGATTTAATATTACATTGTGTAAAAATTTTTGAAAAAAATTTAGACATTAGAAAACTCTATTCAAAAAATTTTAAGTATATTTTAGTTGATGAGTATCAAGATACAAATTTAATTCAAAGTAAGTGGCTTAATTATTTAGCAGAATATAACGAAAATATTTGTTGTGTAGGTGATGATGATCAATCAATTTATAGTTGGCGTGGAGCTGAAATTAAAAATTTTCTTAAATTTGATAAAATTTATGAAAATACCAAAATAATTAGACTTGAAAAAAATTATAGATCAACACAAAATATTTTATCGGTAGCTTCAAAATTAATTGAAAATAATCAAAACCGAGTAGGAAAAAAATTATATACCAACAGTGATAATGGGGAATTAGTTTCTTTGAATTGTTATAACAATGGCAGGGATGAAGCGACTGGAGTGGGAGATCGGATAGAAAAATTAAAAAAAAAATATTCRCTTAAYAATATTTCAATWTTAGTAAGAGCAATTTTTCAAACTAGAGAATTTGAAGAACGTTTCTTGAAAATTGGACTACCTTATAGAATTATTGGTGGAATAAAATTTTATGAAAGAGCAGAAATTAAAGATTGCATTGCTTATCTAAGAATTATTCATCAAGCTCAGGATGATTTATCTTTTGAAAGAATTATTAATGTTCCTAAAAGATCTATCGGAGATAGTACAATAAAACAAATTAATGAATATGCWRMWARMMRYGMMYTYKSKYYRGAMGKKSMSWYMMAAWRRMYYKYAGAGRAYAAKRMWMYWAAACCTAAAACAAAAATAGGTTTAACTTCATTTTTAAATCTAATAGAAAAATGGAGAAACGATTTTAATGTTAAAAAATTTGGACATATTAAATTATTGCAAACTATYYTAGATGAATCARGTTATAGCCAAATGCTAAAAAACAAAAAAGATTTAGAAAATGAAAATAGATTGGAAAATATCAAAGAATTATTAAACGCCATGAAAGARTTTGATAATCTTGAAAGTTTTTTAGAACATGTTGCTTTAGCAACTTCTATAGATAAAAATTGGGAAGGACAGAAAGTAAATTTAATGACTATCCACGCCTCGAAAGGTCTGGAATTTGATGTAGTTTTTTTGCCAGGATGGGAAGAAGGATTGTTTCCTCATCAAAAATCAATTGAAGAAAAAGGTGAAAAAGGATTAGAAGAAGAAAGAAGATTRGCTTATGTTGGAATTACAAGAGCTAAAAAGCTAGTCAATATATCTTTTTCTATGAATAGATTTTACCAAGGAGATTGGATAGATAGTATAGCTTCAAGATTTATAGATGAGCTGCCAAATGAACACCTTGAAAAAAATAATTTTTTCGYAGAAGATCAAAATAATGATTTTGAATTTAATCAAGATATTGAATTTAAGAGTGAAATTAAGAGTCCAGGTTGGATAAGATATCAAAAAAGAATTAAACATAAGTGATTGATAAAAAAATTAATAAATTAAGAAATTTAATAAAATTAAACAATATAGATGGTTATATTGTGCCAAAAAATGATGAGTTTTTTTCTGAATACGCTTTTCCCAATAGACTAAAAACAATCTCAAATTTTTCTGGTTCTGCTGGCTTAGCAATAATACTAAAAGATAAAAATTTTCTTTTTGTTGATGGAAGATATACATTGCAATCAAAAATAGAATCTGGAAATAATTTTAAAATAATTGAAATTCCAAAATTACTTCCTCATGATCTATTAAGAAAATATAAAAAAGAATTATTTTTAGGATTTGATCCTAAATTATTTACCAATAACTCATTAAAAAGAAGCTTCAAGGATAGTTGCAATTTATTTCCAATAAACCAAAATCTAATTGATCTTATAGRCRCAAAGAAAATATACGATCATCGAAAAGAAMCATTCTATATTTTGGATGATAAAGTAGTTGGTGAAAGTGTAAATTCAAAAATTWATAAATTAATTTTAAATCTTAAAAAAAACAAAATAGACAATATATTCATAAGYGCSCCTGAAAATGTTGCATGGTTGCTTAATTTAAGAGGAAAAGATAATCCTTATAGTCCAATACCCAACTGTCAAATCATTTTAACAAAAAATAAGAAGATTTATTTTTTTTCATCAAAATAYAAAATTGTTAAAATAAAAAATCAACATCCTTATAAAAATTTTAATTTTTCTGATTTTAATGAATTCWCTAGTTTAATTAATGAATTAAMTGGAAAATATTTCAGTATCGATAGTTCTACTTGYTCAGTATTTAATGAAWCTATAATTAAATCTAAATTTAATTGTAAAAGTTCTGTTGATCCTTGCTATGAAATGAAAGCGATTAAAAATCAAACTGAAATAAAAAATATGGTTAAAACTCATATCTATGATGGTGCGGCTTTAACAAAATTTATATATTGGATAAAAAATAACAAAAAATTTAATTTTACCGAAATTGATGCTGAAAAAAAATTAGAAAAATTTAGAAAACAAAATATTAATTATCTTTATCCAAGTTTTAATACCATTGCAGGATCAGGTCCTAATAGCGCTATCATACATTATAGAGCTAATAAATTATCGCAAAGAAAAATTAAAAAAAATGATATTTTTTTGTGTGATTCTGGTGGCCAATACAAATACGGCACAACTGATGTAACCAGAACTTTATGTTTCAACAAACCACCAAAAAGAATTAAAGATATTTTTACTAGAGTTTTAAAAGGTCATATTGCTGTTGCAAATACAAACTTAAATAAAAAAAAAACAGGTAAAATTATTGATAAAAGTGCAAGATATTATTTAAATAAGATTAATCTAGATTATGCTCATGGTACAGGCCATGGTGTCGGTTTTTTTTTAAATGTTCATGAAGGACCTCAGGCTATATCTAAATATAATGAAGTTCCTTTAAAACCTGGGATGATATTAAGTAACGAACCTGGTTATTATAGAGAAAATGAATTTGGAATTAGAATTGAAAACTTAGTTTATATTAAAAAAYATAAAAATAAGAATTTSTTTAAAAATTTAACTTTAGCGCCTATTGACACTGATTTAGTTAATTTTAAACTATTAAATAAAGARRAAWMWMAWWAWTTNTCRAAATNTNWKTTRGNWMGTNWTWTTCYAAAATTTCTAAATTTTTRGACTCAAAAGAAAAAAAATGGTTGTTAAATTTAATTTAAYATTTTTTGCCATTYTTTTTGATCTATTACTTTTACATTTAATTCTTTAGCTTGGATTACTTTTCTATTAGTAGGATTTATTCCAATAACCAGATAATCTAGCTTTTTGYTTACATTGCTTACAATTTTTCCTGCATTTTTTTCGATCAATGATTTTGCTTCTGACCTACTAATATCTTCAAGTTTGCCTGTAAACATAAAAGTTTTATTTTTAAATATTCCTTTAGTGCTTTGGACATTATTTAYAATTACAAGAAAACGTTTTAGTTCATTGATAACACTTAAATTTATTTTATCTGAAAAAAAATTTTTCAGAGATTTAATTTGAGTATCACCAATACCATCAATGTTTGATAAAGTATTAAAATTGAAATTTTTTGTCATTTGATAAAAATTTTTTACCGATTTTGAATGTTGTGATAATAATTTTGCGTTTTCCAATCCAATATGTCTGATTCCTAAGGCATAAATAAATCTATCCAAATTTATTTTTTTTGATTCATCAATAGCATACTTCAGATTAGATACTGATAATTTTCYCCAACCATCTAATTTTTCTATTTTGTCGAAATTTAATTTAAAAATATCTTGAGGTAACYTTATTAATTTTAGTTCCCAAAATTTTTCTACAACCTTTTTACCCAATCCATCGATATTTARAGCTTCTTTAGATATAAAATGTTTTATTTTTTCTATGGCAATTTTTTCACATTTAAATCCTTCACTTGGACATCTTTTTACTGCGTCATATTTTTTTGTAATTGCATTAAATTCTTTAACTGCTTTGGATCCGCAAGAAGGACATTTATCAGGAAAAGTATATTTTTTTGAATCGTTACTTCTTTTGCTTAAATCAACAGATAGTACATGAGGAATTACATCRCCTGCTCTTTCAATTTTAACTGTATCTCCTATTCTTATATCYTTTCTTATTATYTCAYCTTCGTTGTGCAATGTGGCATTGGATACAACAACACCACCAATATTAACTGGCTTTACTTTAGCTACAGGAGTTAGTGCTCCAGTTCTTCCAACTTGAATATCAATATTTAAAATTTTAGAAAACGAACTGTCTGCTGAAAATTTGTGAGCTATTGCCCATCTTGGTGCATTTGCCACAAAACCTAATCTGGTTTGTAAATTAAAATCATTTATTTTATAAACCAAACCATCAACATCATAATCTATGTCAAACCTGTTTTTTTCAAATTCTTTGTGATAATTAATTAAATTTTCTATACCAGAAATTWTTTTATTAAATTTACTAACTTTAAATCCCCACTTCTCCAAAGATTTYAAGAATTCTGATTGTTTTTTAAAATTAAAATTTTCATAGTAGCCAAAAGTATAAGCGATAAATTTTAAAGGTATTTTTTTTGTTTCATCTGGATTTTTTTGYCTAAGAGATCCAGAAGCTGCATTTCTAGGATTTGCAAAATTATCTTTTATATTCTCAAAATCAGAATTTGCAATAAACACTTCTCCTCTTATATCTATATCTTTTGGAAAATTATTGGAATTTATTTTTTTTGGAATATCAGAAACTGTTTTAAGATTTTCAGTAATTATTTCTCCTTCAGTACCATTTCCTCTTGATAAACCAGTTACAAGTTTTCTATTTTTATATGTTAAAGAAGCAGATATTCCATCTATTTTTGGTTCCACGCTATATTCAATTATATTATTTTTATTTAGGTTTAAAAAATTAAAAATTCTTTTTTCAAAATTTTGTAAATCTTCTTTATCAATCGCATTTGAAAGCGARAGCATTTGAACTCTATGTTTGGATTTAACAAAATTTTTTGAGGGYTTATATCCTACAGATATTGATGGGGACTCCTTATCTTTTAAAAAATCATATTTTTTTTCTAATTCTAATATTTCTTTCTTTAAAATGTCGAATTCTTTATCGGAAATTTTTGGGGTACTTTTTTCATAATAAAGTTGATTATGTTTTTTTAATTGCTGAATTTTTGAMAAATATTTTTTTTTAATTGATATACTACCCATTGTGCTATTTAAGTAGTGACTTAATTTTTTCTAAAGTTGATTTTTTATTCTTWATTTTATTTGATTTAGATATTTTTTTATAATTTTTGTTAAAAACTCTATATGAATGTTCGTACCACTCGCCAGATTGATAATTATAACCAAGCAAACTTGCATATTTTTTTGATTCATCAATTAGTCCAATTCTAAAATAAATCTCTACTAATCTATGAAGAGCTTCTTCTACATATATAGAAGTTTCATAATTTTCTATAACATTTTTGTATCTATTAATTGCCGGTATCCATTTTTCTCTTTGTATATAATACTTTGCAAGATACATTTCTTTGGCAGCAAGCATTTCCTCAATTAATTCTAATTTAAATTTTGAATCCAAAGCAAAATCTGTATTTGGATAATTTTTAATTACAAATTCAAAATTTTTTTTAGCTTCCTCTAYTGGTCCAAGATCTTTTTTTTCACTTAAAATCTGATCATAATAAGWCATTCCCAATAAATAATGGGCGTAGTCTTTTCTTATATGATTAGGATAAGTTTTTAAAAATCTTTCTAATTCTCTTGTTGCATCATCATAGTATAATTTTGAATAATACGCATAAGCTGCCATTAAAGAAGATCGTGGTGCCCATAATGATTGGGGATACAAAAGTTCTGCTTCATTAAATTTTTTTGCCGCCAATATTACATYCCCATCTTCTAATTCTTGCATACCTTCTTTATATGMGGCAATCATCTGAARATCCAAATCTTCTTCCTGAATTAATGAAATAGAAGTATCTTTATTTTTACAAGCAATTGGAAGAATAATTAATAAAATAGTAAWATATTTTWTWWNTWGRWTTYWTTCTAAATTCTTACCAGAAAATCAAAAAAATTCTAATTATTATGCTATGGATTTTAATTGAAATTTATCAATAAACGTGTGTGGTAAAGTTTTTTCCTTAAGCTCGAACACCGAATAATTACTTTTATTTTTAAATATTTCTCTAAGTAATTGATTTGTCAGGCTGTGACCACCCTGTGAACATTTGATTGAGCCAATAATCTTATGGCCTGTAAGATATARATCTCCAATACAATCTAAAATTTTATGATTAACAAATTCAAGCTCATTTCTTAATCCACCCTCATTTAAAATTTTATTATTTTTTACAACTATGGCATTATCTAAGCTACCACCTTTGGCTAAACCTATTTGTCTTAATTTTTCAACATCTTCGTAAAGGCAAAAAGTTCTAGCATTATAAATATCTTTTAAATCATGCTCGTATACATTTATTCTWTTTCTTTGAGTGCCAATAAATGAGTTGGAATATTTAATTTCGAAATCTATGTCTAAGCTAACTTTAGTTTTATCKATAGAAATATACTTTGGCCCTTCTTTGATACTTACTTTTTTTTCTATCTTAATAAGTTTAATTGGTGTTTGACTAACTTCAAAACCACTTTCTAAAAATAGATCAACAAAATCTTTAGCTGATCCATCCAAAATTGGAACTTCTTCCGAATTAATTTCAATTAAAGCATTATCAACTCCTACTCCATACATTGCTCCCATCAAATGTTCTATTGTAGAAACTTTTACCCCAAATTCATTAGATACTGTTGTGCATAGATTTGTGTTTGTTACATTGTATACGCTTGGAATGACAATATTATTATTTTTTAAATCAACTCTTTTGAATACAATTCCTGTATTTGGATCTGATGGTAAAATTTTCATTTCAACTATTGATCCAGTATGGAGACCTATACCACTAACGTGTACAGGTTTTTTTACAGTTTTTTGATTCAGTATAGACACATAGATTTTATACAGAAATCAAAAAAATAAAAAAATACAACAAATGTTACAAGAAAATACAAAAAGGTTAGTTAAAAAAATRAAATAACTTCTCAAAAAAACCGTTTTTCTTTAGTTTTTTTGAGACGATATTGACTTCGTATAAATAATTTTTCTTGTTAAAATTGTAACCTGATTGACAAATTGTACTCACACTTTCTTCAAAAAAATTCATTTCTCTAAAAAAATTAAATTTATTTTCCAAATATATAGAATTTTTATCTAATATTTTGGATCCTTCTCCAGTAAAAACCAAAATACACTTATTTTTATCGTTAATTAGTGAAGAAAAATTTATATTTTTTAAACTTAGATTCAATATTTCGTCAATTCTTGCATGAATTACCTTTTTAAGTAAATCAAGAGATAYGTTCTGTTTTAGTTTATTTTTTATTTTTGAATTAGAAATAAATTCTTTTTTTGAATCATCAGAAAATATACTTTCGGTTTGATTTAAACTCTTCTTAATACTTTCTGAATCTTCTTCGCTTATGCCTAACACCTGTGAGATATCTTTGGTAATATGATTGCCTCCAAGGGGTATAATATTAAAAAGAATTAATCTGTTTTTATCAAAAATTGAAAGACTGCTCTTTCTGTATCCAATATCTATAAAAACTTTTTTATCATATTTTTCAAATAGCTGGTTATAATTTAATGATTTTATATAACTTGAGCATAGAAGATTTTCGATAGATATGTGATTTTCTTTCAAATGTTCACTAAGTTGATTAAAAATTATATTTGAAAAACAAATGAATTTAATTTCAAGAGTTAAATAATTGCATTCAGGATTRCCTTCTGGAATTGTGTAAAATATTTTATCGTCTAAAACAAATTTTTCGATGATTATATGAATAATYTTTTTATCAAAATTATTATTTTGAACTAACTGCTTTGCTTCTTGCAATAAATATTTAATGTCATTATTATTAATTTTTTTCCCTTCTAAATTTTTCTTTATCGATAAATCTATTGAAAATAAATCAGGTGTATCGATCATTAAATTAACGCTATTTATGTGAATGCCAATTTTTTTTTCTGAAATTTGAATTAATTCTTCAATTATTTTTTTGGAATTTGTTAAGTTAAGATTTTCTAAATTAAAAGTCGAMAAACATTCTTTTTCCGAGAAGAATTTTATCTTGGAATAATAATTATCAAATACTGCTATTCTTATTTTTGATGAACCAAAATCAATAAAAGTCTCAAAATTTTCTTTACTCATTCAATARAATTACTTGATTTGCTATTCTAAGATCAATAAYATTATTATCATTTAACACATTGCTTTTAATGATATTTTGAGCTTTTATTAAAGCATATTTTGTGTCTTCTTTTGGCAATTTAATAGTTATATTATTTTTTGTTTTTATGTCCCATCTACCACTTGGAAAGATAAAAATATCCTTAATATTTTKGTAACCTAAATCAGTTTGGTTAATCATTTTTGTTAAAGAWMKAWRWTYKYCRCYWGAGRMATWACCAAATACATGTGGTAGATCATTATTTAAATTAAATATTTCGAAATTAATTAATTTACCANNAGMTCYRWYAAYMYMTKTYYRATKNNATMTTTYAYARWARWMGCMMNGYARWTWWRYWWGCGTTAATTTAATAATAATTTTTGAATTGCTCCGACTTTCATTAAAAATGTTAGAACTTATACCAATTCTCAATTAGTTAGTTACTTTAACGTGAGTTCGATTTAACAAAAAGTATTTAAATACGCTCAGCAAGAGGTGCAAATTTCTTAACACTTCAAAAAAGCTAAAAAGTGCAGACCGCTTACCGCTTTTAGTGCACTTTTTTTAACGCTTTTTTT
>NVSV01000033.1:0-9836 GCA_002732835.1 Candidatus Pelagibacter sp. | reverse complement strand
AGGTATCAATATTCCAATTTGTTTCCCCAAAAAGATTAATGAATGAATAATGTGATCTAAGAARTTTTGYTCTYCASYTCCTGTTCTRTGAAGACYATAAGTAAYYGTMAYATAATCATTTTCWGYTARCCAAATTAARTGRGGTAATAARAYTATTAAAAAAGGAAYTAASGAAAYWAWACATTTAAAATYAATTTTYTTTTTAAANANNATNYAWAKRAARWAMAMATMYATYSMTMSCWRYASMTAKAYAAATAAANNNNTAWTKTGATAAAAWTCCWRMTSCWGCAAATAARCCWARTARYAACCARTCWATARTTTTRTTATYYTTWAAYCCYTTCCAANNMWATAGANNRCTGYTAATGMCCAAAAWGGYAKYWSRCAAACATWKACRTTRAATTCTGGAGTTGTRWAATTATARAAATAWATTCCTTCTAATAAYAAAACAGATAAWAAASAAAAAAWTTTATTTTCAAAAAAWTCTTCTGCAAATTTAAAAACAACAAAAAAAGAAATGATTACAAAAATTTGACTTAATAAATAATAAGCCCAATCTTGTGGACCAAAAATTTGATAAAAAATTTCAACTACAAATGCGCTCATTGGAGGATGTTTATTAAATCCCCAATCTAAATTACTTCCCCAAGCTAAGGCTTCAATGGTATCAAGGGGCAAATTATTATTTGTTAAAGATGGTATCGCAGTCCATATAATTAGGTGGGTTGTAAGAAAAATATAAAATAAATTTCTTAAATTCTTTTTATTTAGAGCCATTTTATTCAATTTATACAATTAATGCTTTCTTGACACTTATTAATTGATGAATATATTGTTCAACTTTTAAATGTAGATATGGTTAGAATCTCTAAAACATATATTCCAAAATTAAAAGAAAAGTACATGTGTATAAAACACTTGTCTTATTTCAAACGAAAGCTATTAGMTTGGAAAGCTGATTTARTAAAAACTAATAATGAAGCTCTTTATAATAGTTCATTAGATGACAACAGCGCTTCTGCTGACATTGTCGACCAAGCAAGTTCTTATACGGAAAAAAATGTTGAAATGAGAGCAATCAATAGACAGATTAAATTAATTTCAAAAATTGATGCTGCATTAAAAAGAATAGAAGATGGAACCTATGGTTATTGTAAAGAAACAGGTGAACCCATTAGTTTAAAAAGATTAATGGCTAGACCTGTTGCAACACTATCTATAACTGCCCAAGAAAAACACGAAAAAGAAGAAAAAGTATTTGCTGATGATTAAGGTTGAGAAATAATTTCTCCTCTTTTCATAAAGTCATAACCTTTAATAACTGCTTCTCTGTTTGCTATTTCTAAATACCAACGAGTGAGATTTTTATAATTTTTCAGACCAATATCGTGCCATTCGTGTCTTGCAATCCAAGGCCATGTGGCAATATCTGCTATTGTATAGTCTTCACTAGCAAGAAATTTTGAATTTCCTAATCTTTCATCTAAATCTCCGTAGAGAGTTTTCGTGATTTTAAAATATCTTTGTTCACCAAATTCACTTTTTCCATGATTGTAGTGATGAAATTGATGATGTTGCCCAATCAAAGGGCCAATTAATCCCATTTGTGCCATTAGCCACTGATTTATTATTAATCTATCTTTTTGTTCATAAAACTTATTACTTCTTTCACCAAGATACATCAAAATTGCACCTGACTCGAAAATAGTTTCTTTATTATTACTATGATCAATAATTACTGGAATTTTGCTAAAGGGGCTTATTTTTCTAAATTCTGGTTTGAACTGTTCATCTTTGTWAATATTTACTTTAGTAACTTTGTAATCAAATTTTATTTCTTCTAGCATGATACCAATTTTTTTTCCATTTGGAGTATCRGCAGATAATAGCTCTATCATTTTTTGATTTTTAATCTGCTTTGAATACTTTTAGAAGTGGTTGTAAACTCAAATCTTAGTTTTTCATCCGGTCTTGCATATTTAAAACATCCCCTTGCTGCAAGAGCTCCTTCATGAAATCCTGAAAGAATTAATCTTAATTTTCCGGGATACATACAAATATCACCAATTGCAAATATTCCTTTCAAATTAGTTTCAAAGTTTTCTGTGTTTACTGGAATTGTCTTTTTATYTAAATTTAATCCCCAATTTAGAATTGGACCAAGTTTCATAATCAAACCAAAAAAYCCYAAAASATAATTAGCTTTTAAAGATTTTATTTCACCTTCTTCATGTTTAATTTCTATACTTTCAAGTGATGTATTGCCTTTGGCCGAAGTTAACTGATACGGAGTATATATTTCTAATTTGCCATCTTTTTCTAATTTTTTAACTTTATCAACGTTAGATTGAACTCCTCTAAACTTATCTCGTCTATGAACTAAAATTATTTTTGAATTATTAGATAATTCTATAGCCCAATCCAATGCGCTATCACCACCACCAAAAATAGCTACTGTTTTATCTTGAAAAATTGTTTTATCTTTTACTGAATAAAAAACAGATTTACYCTCAAATTTTTCACATTCTTTAACCGAAAATTTTCTTGGCTCAAAGGAACCCACTCCACCTCCAATTACAATATTTGGAGAATTAAATTTAGTGCCTTTACTTGTTTTAATAATCCATTTTTGATTTTCATTTTTTATTTCTTCAACTCTYTCATCTAAATGAAAATTAAAATTRAAWGGTTTAATTTGTYCAAYTAAATTATTAGYTAATTCTTCGCCAGTACATTCRRRAATTGCTGGRATATCATAAATTGGTTTATCAGGATAAAGCTCAATRCATTGTCCACCAATTTTATCTAAATTATCAATGATCTCACATTTAAGGCCAATAATTCCTAATTGATGYGCACAAAACAATCCTGTTGGTCCTGCGCCTATTATAACTACGTCAGTATTAATCATTAAGCTTGTTTTTCAGGAAGATCTACAACTAGACCATCGATTTCGTTTGAAACTACAATTTGACAACTGAGTCTACTATTTTTTTTTGGTTCAAACGCTAAATCCAACATATCCTCTTCTCCTTCTTCTTTCTGTGGTAGTTTATTAAACCATTCTTCTTTGACATAAACATGGCAAGTAGCGCAAGCCATGGAACCTCCGCAATCTGCATCAATTCCAATAACATTATTTTGAACGGCTCCTTCCATAACGCTTAAGCCATTTGGAACATCAANTACATGAGATTTTCCACTGTGTTCTATGTACTTAATTTTAGGCATAGACTTTATATAAGACCAAAAAAAAATAGGGCAAGTAAATTAATGTCCGCCCTACAATTAGTATTGATTTTACATGCTTTTTAAAATTAAATACAATTTAACAGTTAAAAATTAGAATAAAAAACAAATCAAAGCAAATTACAAATTACATGACGACTAAATATAATGAAATTTATCAAAGTTCCATAAATAATCCTGAAAAATTTTGGCAAGAAATATCRGAAGATATTTTTTGGTTTAAAAAACCAACAAAAGTTTTAAATAAATTCAATCCACCATTTTACAAATGGTTTGAAGATGGTGTAACAAACACTTGTTATAATGCATTAGATTATAACATTGAACAAGGTAGAGGTGAAAAAACTGCTTTAATATATGACAGTCCAATAACAGGTAACAAAGCTAAATTCACTTACAAAGAACTTAGGCACAAAGTTTCAAAATTTGCAGGTGCTCTGGACAATCAAGGTATAAAAAAGGGTGATAGAGTGATCATTTATATGCCAATGGTACCTGAGGCTGTTATTGCAATGCTTGCATGTGGAAGAATTGGAGCAATTCATTCAGTCGTATTTGGTGGTTTTGCTTCAAATGAACTTGCTAGCCGTATCGATGATAGTAAAGCAAAAATTTTAATTACAGCTTCGTGTGGCTTTGARCCTGGAAAAACAGTTGARTATCGTCCTCTTGTWGATGGAGCATTAAAGTTAGCAAAACACAAAATTGAAAAGATTATATTCTTCCAAAGAAAAGGTTATGAAATTAAATTAAATAGTCCAAAAGAGATAAGCTGGAATGAAGTCTTATCAAATTCCAAAGATATGGATTGTGTTGAAATGARGTCTAATGAGTTTGCTTATATTCTTTATACTTCTGGTACAACTGGTGTACCAAAAGGAATTGTAAGAGATATTGGTGGTCACATTGTTGCATTAAAATGGACAATGAAAAATATCTACAACATTGACGCTGATGATGTTTGGTGGTCTGCAAGTGATATAGGATGGATTGTTGGGCACTCTTATATAGTCTACGCTCCTTTGTTTAAAGGATGTACTACTGTTCTTTTTGAAGGAAAACCTGTTGGAACTCCTGATGCTGGAGTTTTTTGGAGGATTATTTCTGACTATAAGATTAAATCACTTTTCACAGCTCCTACTGCATTTCGGGCAATTAAAAAAGAAGATCCCGAAGGCAAGTTTTTTTCAAAATATGATTTAAGTTCCTTTGAATCTTTATTTTTAGCTGGGGAAAGAGCTGACCCTGACACAATTAAATGGGCTGAAAATTTATTAAATGTACCAGTAATTGATCACTGGTGGCAGACAGAAACTAGTTGGGCAATAAGCGCAAACTGTACCGGTATTGAAATGCAAAAAACAAAATATGGATCAGCTTGTAAAGCAGTTCCAGGTTATGATGTTAAAGTTATGAAACCAGATCAAAGTTTAGCTAAACCAAATGAAATGGGAGATATTGTTGTAAAACTTCCTTTGCCTCCAGGAACCTTTTCAACTTTATGGAATGCTGACGAAAGATATAAAAAAACATATATGTCAAACTATGAAAGTTATTATCAAACTTATGATGCAGGACATATTGATGAAGATGGATATATTTGGATTATGTCCAGAACAGATGATATTATAAATGTTGCTGGACATAGACTATCAACAGGTGCAATTGAAGAAGTTTTATCAGAACATCAATCGGTGGCTGAATGTGCAGTTTTTGGAATTGCTGACAAATTAAAAGGGCAATTGCCAATTGGATTAATAGCGCTTAAAGCYGGAGTTCAAAAAGACAACGAAACAATATCTAAAGAATGTATACAAATGGTTAGGGATAAAGTTGGGCCAGTAGCAGCGTTTAAAACTGCAATAGTTGTAAAAAGATTACCTAAAACTCGATCKGGAAAAATTTTAAGAGGAACTGTTAGAAAAATAGCTGACAATGAAGARTATAAAATGCCAGCAACAATCGATGATCCTRCAATTTTAGATGAGATCAAGCAAGATCTAATTAAAAATAATATTTYAAAAGTTTAATGACAAAATATTTATTTCTTCTTGGAGCAACTTTTTGTGAAGTTGCTGGTACTTTGTTATTACCTGTTACACAAAATTTTACAAAGTTGTTTCCAACTGTAATTCTAGCTATATGTTACTTATCCGCATTTTACTTTTTAACTTTTGCGATTAAAGAAATTCCGCTTTCTATTGTGTATGCTACTTGGAGCGGACTTGGAATTTTTACAATCGCTATATTTGGATATATATTTTATAAACAAACTTTAAGTTGGCAAGCAGTATTTGGKYTATTTTTAATTGTAATTGGTATTACGTTGRTAAATATTTTTAGCTCAAAAATTGTTTAAAAAACCAAAGGTTGACCAGTTGGATCTCCTAAAATTTTTCTATCTTTCATTTTTATCTGACCGTTGATTACAGTTAGAACRGGCYTTCCTYTAAATTCCATSCCAKTAAATGGRGACCATTTACATTTRCTTTCAATATTTTCATTTTTRATTAGAATTTTTKCATTCATGTCTACTATRGTYAAATCTGCATCAAAATTTTTTTTAATATAACCTTTATTTTTTATGCCAAAGATTTTGRCAGGGTTTTCACAAACAAAATTTAYAAATTGTTCAAGAGTTAATTTTCCATTGTTAACATGGTTTAGCATTACAGGYACTAACGTTTGAACCCCGGGCATTCCAGATGGAGAATTRGGATAATTTTTATCTTTATTCTCTTTTAAATGTGGGGCGTGATCTGATCCAATGATATCTAGAAAATTATTTCTTACACCATACCATAATCTATTTTGATGTGTTTTGTCTCTTATTGGYGGATTCATTTGTGCATAAGTTCCTAATTTTTCATAACATTCAGGAGCTGTTAAAGTTAAATGTTGTGGAGTAATTTCAAAAGAAACATTGCCTTTGTGTTGCGATAAAAAATCAACTTCTTCTTTTGTTGTCACGTGAAGAATATGTGCTTTCTTTTTTAATCTTTCTGCTATTTTTACAATTTTTCTTGTTGATGAGATCGCGCACTCCTCATTTCTCCAAACTAAATGGGATTGTACATCTCCTTCTTTAATTAATTTTTTTCTCTTATTTAAAATTTCTTCATCTTCTGAATGAACTGAAACTATTTTTGARCTATTTTGAAATACTTTTTCAATATCTTYYTCAYGYTSAACTAATAAATTTCCTGTTGAAGATCCTGCAAAAAGTTTAATCCCACAACACCCTTCTAAAYCTTGTAAGTCTGACAATTCTTTATGATTATTTGGTGTTGCTCCAAAATAAAATGCGTAATTACAATACATTCTATTTTTAGCTAATTTTAATTTATTAGAAAATTCTGCCTTGCTTGAAGTTGGAGGATTGGTGTTTGGCATTTCAAATACTGATGTTATTCCGCCTGCTATTGCCGCCCTACTCCCAGAATTTAAATCTTCAGAGTCAGTAGATCCAGGTTCTCTAAAGTGAACTTGAGTATCTATACATCCTGGTAAAACAGTCAAACCAGTTGCATCAAAGGTCTGTTTTGATTCTGTTTCAATTTTGCCAATCTCTACTATTTTACTATCTTTTATTCCAATATCTTGAACTTTAAGATTGCCATTAATATAACACGATCCATTTTTAATGATTAAATCTAACATTTGGCAGAAARGTAACTATATTATAAATGAACTTCAATCAATTATGAATATTAATAATGTATATATATTAGAAGATCGAGGAATTTTATTCATTCAAGGARCYGATACWAAAGAATTTTTACAAAACTTAATTACCAATGACATTAATAAGGTTGATGAAGCAAACAGTTGTTTTGCATCATTGTTAACTCCTCAAGGTAAATATCTTTTTGATTTTTTAGTTGTTGARCATAAGAAAGGTTATTTTATTGACTGTGAAAAAAAACAAATTGAAGAACTTTTTAAACAATTAAATATTTATAAATTTAGATCTGATATTGAAATACTAAATTTGAGCAACGAATTTGTGGTTGCTRCTTTCAGTTATGAAAAATTTATKTYATTTGATAGGGCAAAAGATTTACCAGGAAATACCTTTAAGTATAGGGAAGATCCGGTCTTCTTAGATCCAAGACACAAAAAACTTGGAGGAAGACTAATAATTAATTTAGAAAAACTTCATTTATCTTTAAAAAAGATGGATTTAGATTCTACTGACCCAGAAGAATATTATAAATTGAGTTATGAACTTGGCATTCCCCAAAAAAATACAGAAAAATTAAGAAATAAATTATTTGGGATTGAGTGTAATTTTGAAGAATTAAATGGAATTGACTTTAAAAAAGGTTGTTATATTGGACAAGAAAATACTTCACGAATCAAATTAAGAAATAAACTATCAAAAAGACTATTAYCRATTCAATTAATTGAAGGAAAATTAATAGAGGGTTCTCCAATAAAAAATAATGATAATGAAATTGGAAAAGTTTTAATAAATAATCAGTATCCATTTGCAATTGTAAAATATTTAAGTGATTACTTTGATCCTAAAATTGAATATAAAAGTGAGGAAGCTGTTTTAAAAATCATAAAACCTGATTGGATAAAATAAATAATTTATTTTAAAAATTTGCTTAAATCTGGTTTAAAATATTTTGGTCCTTTCATTACTTTTCCATGTTCATTGTAAATTGGCTTTCCATCTTCTCCTAGTTTGCTCATGTTCGAATCTTGAACTTCTTTAAAACACTTATCTAGATTAATGCCAAAAGCATGTCCCGCACCATAGGCAACATATAAAATATCAGTAAGAGCATCGGCAACTTCTACAATATTTTTATCTGATATTGCTTTTTTTAACTCTTCTAATTCTTCGTTTATCAGGCTTATTCTAAGTGAATTTATTTTATCAGTACTAAGTCCTGTTGAGGTTTTTACTTCTTGGCCGAATGTTTTCATAAATAAACCAACTTTTTCAAAATTTGTCATTTGACTCCTATCATCAACTAATTTGTGTCTACTTTAATTTTTAATATATTTAATGTATAAGAAATAGAACATTGTCATTAATTTTTAAACTATGAAAAATAGAAAAGAGCGAGATAGCATTGGGGTCATAAATGTACCTGTGGATAAGTATTGGGGAGCATCCACACAAAGATCTACTAAATATTTTAATATTGGTGATTTTTTAGTAAGACCTATTGTAATTAAATCAATTGCAATGATTAAAAAAGCTGCTGCAATTGTAAATACAAAAAACGGTGATCTTGATAAAAAAATAAGCAAAGCTATTGTTAAAGCAGCTAACGAGGTTATTTCTGGAAAACTAAATGATCATTTTCCTCTAAAAGTTTGGCAAACAGGTTCTGGTACTCAAACTAATATGAATGTTAACGAAGTAATTTCTAATAGAGCAATTCAAATCCTCGGAGGTAGATTRGGAAGCAAAAAACCAGTTCATCCAAACGACCATGTMAATAAATCTCAATCAACAAATGATGTATTCCCAACTGCWATGCATATGGCTATAGCGATAAGAGCAAAAGGAAAATTGATACCTTGTCTTAACTTGCTTAATTCGGAATTAAAGAAAAAAACAAAAGAATTTAAAAACATTGTCAAAGTTGGTAGAACACATTTGCAGGATGCAACACCTTTAACTTTAGGTCAAGAATTTTCTGGATATCACTCTCAACTAACAAAATGTATAGAAAGAATAAATAAAGCTCTTGAAGAAATATATTTTTTAGCTCAAGGTGGTACAGCAGTAGGAACCGGACTAAATACTAGAAAGGGTTTTGACAAAAAAATTGTTGCTGAACTACGAAAAATTACAAAACTTCCATTTAAACCTGCTCCAAACAAATTTGCTTCATTAGCTGCACATGATGCTATAGTTAATTTTTCTGGAACTATGAATACAACAGCCGTTTGTTTAATGAAAATAGCGAATGAYATTAGATTTTTGGGATCAGGTCCAAGAGCTGGATATGGTGAATTAATCTTRCCAGCTAATGAACCCGGTTCTTCAATTATGCCAGGAAAAGTAAATCCTACTCAGTCTGAAGCAGTGACGATGGTTTGTGTGAAAGTCATTGGAAATCATAATGGTATAACAATGGCAGGATCTCATGGTCATTTTGAATTAAATGTTTTTAAACCATTAATTATACATAATATTTTACAATCAATACATWTAATGGCAGATTCATCAAAGAGCTTTGCTAAGTATTGTATCTCTGGTTTGAAAGCTGACAAAAAAAGAATTAAAGAATTATTGGATAATTCATTAATGTTAGTAACAGCACTTGCTCCACATATAGGCTATGACAAAGCAGCCAAAATTGCCAAAAATGCATTAAAAAATAAAACTAAACTAAAAGATGAGGCTATTAAATCTGGTTTAATAAAAGAAAAAGACTACGATAAAATTGTAGATCCAAGAAAAATGGTYAATCCTAGTTAATTTTATTAAAATTCTTTTTAATTATTTGAGTTAATTGTTGAATATTATTTATTTGATAAGTTTTTAATTCAGAAACTACTTTATTATCTTTTTGAGACTTGTCATCAAAATTATATTTTATATTAGATATAAAATATATATT
>NVSV01000032.1:0-10939 GCA_002732835.1 Candidatus Pelagibacter sp. | reverse complement strand
AATTAACCGTAAATTAATTCAAGAAAAAGAAACATTAGAAAAAGAAAAAAAAGATATTTCTAAATCAAAAGATCAATCTTTATTTGATAAATCTAAAAAAATTTCAAAAAAAGTAGATGAACTTTCTAAAAAGCAAACTGATATTAAGTTGCAACTTGATATGTTAATTTCAAATGTACCCAATATTCCCCTTGAAGATGTTCCGGTAGGAAATGATGAGAATTCAAATTTAGAAGTTTCAAAGTATGGTGAAAAACCTAATTTTGAATTTGTGCCAAAATCACATTATGAAATTGGATTAAATCTSAAAATGTTAGATTTTGATTTAGCAACAAAAACTACTGGATCAAGATTTGTTTTTGTAAAAGATAAACTGGCCCTGTTGGAACGTGCAATAACAAATTTTATGCTAGATGTTCACACTAWWACCAATGGTTATAGAGAAATATCTCCTCCTTTAATGGCATCTGATAGYRCYATGTTTGGCACTGGACAATTACCAAAATTTGAAAATGATCAATTTGAAATTAAACTTGATGATAAAAATGATAGAAAATTTTTAATTCCTACTGCTGAAGTTATATTAACTAATATGGTTAAGGATAAAATAATTAATATTAAAAATCTACCAATGAGACTCGTCGCTTCAACTCCTTGTTTTAGAAAGGAAGCAGGAAGTTATGGCAAGGACACTAAAGGAATGATTCGTCAACACCAATTCTACAAGGTTGAATTAGTAAGTATTGTTGAGTTAAATCAATGCATTTCTGAATTAGAAAGAATGACTAATTGTGCCACTATGATTTTAGATAAACTTAAGCTKCCTTATAGAAAAGTTGTTTTGTGTACAGGTGACATGGGATTTAGTGCTGAAAAAACTTATGATATTGAAGTATGGCTACCAGCTGAAAATAAATACAGAGAAATTTCAAGTTGTTCTTCTTGTGGATCGTTTCAAGCAAGAAGAATGAAATCTAGATATAAAAATGAAAAAAATGAAACAACTTTTGTTGGAACTTTAAACGGAAGTGGTTTAGCTGTAGGAAGAACTTTAATTGCAATATTAGAAAATTATCAAAATTCAGATGGATCTATTAATATTCCTGAAGTATTGAAATCTTATATGAATAATTTAAATAAAATTACAAATAATTAAGAGTTGTTTTAAGAAATAAGATAGTATAAATARGCCCATACATTAAAAGGAGACATATGTCAGGATCAGGAATAGGTCAATTCATACCGTTAATACTAATATTTGTAATTTTTTACTATTTTTTAATTCGACCTCAACAAAAAAAAGCTAAAGAACATAAACTAATGGTCCAAAATTTAAAAAGGGGAGATAAAGTAGTTACATCTGGYGGAATAGTTGGTAGCATTGAAAGAATTATTGATAATGACAAAGTTGAAGTTTCAATTTCTGACGATGTTAAAGTTGAAGTTATTCGARCAACAGGAATTCAATCACTACTAAATAYTACAGAACCCAAAAWATAACATTARATTTAAGTGTTATACTTTTCTHAATTAAAAATATACTCAGTAATTATATTTACTTTATTATTATCRDHTWTBAHTRSRKYMRMKTYYTWWAMMWKTKATRRKAATTTTTTCAATAGAAATATTAATCTTGGCTTGGATTTACAAGGAGGGTCATATTTATTACTTGAAATTGATAACAAACCTGTTGTAACTCAACAACTCCAAAATAAACTTATTCAATTAAAAAAATACTTTAAAGAAAAAAAGATAATATTAAAAAACATTGTTCTTCAAGACAATGAAAAGATTTATTTTACTGTTGCTCGAGATCAAATTGATGAGACAAAATCTATTTTAGATAATGAAGATAGTGAAATTAATCCTTATTTTCAACAATTTAAATCTCATCAATTTAATACCGAAAATTTTGAAAATGAATTTATTTTATCTTTTTCAAAATATGGATTAATCCAATTAAAAAATTCTTCACAAGACCAAGCGCTAGAAATTGTTAGAAGAAGAGTTGATGAAGTTGGAACAAACGAACCAAATATTTTAAAACAAGGAAATAACAGAATATTGGTAGAATTACCTGGTTTGAATGATCCTGRTAGAATTAAATCTTTGTTAGGAAAAACCGCTAATTTAACTTTTAGATTTATAACTCAAAATGAAGAAGAATCGTTTGGTACAGAAAMACTATTATTTGAAGACGGAACCGARGAAGCAATAGTTAGTAAACGAATTATATTGAGTGGAGATAATTTAATTGATGCGCAACCCMAAATGGACAATCAAATTAATGAAACAGTTGTTCATTTTAATTTAGACAGAGTTGGTGCTAAAAAATTTGCGAAAGCAACAACTACTGGGGTTGGTAAAAGATTGGCTATAATATTAGATGGAAAAATTATAAGTGACCCACGTATTAGTGAGCCTATTATTGGTGGTTCTGGCCAAATAACAGGAAACTTTACATTTCAATCAGCTACAGATTTGGCATTATTATTAAGATCTGGTGCTTTACCTGCTCCATTAAATATTGTTGAAGAAAGAACAGTTGGCCCTGATTTAGGTCAAGATTCTATTAATGCTGGAATTTTATCTTTAATAATTGGTTTCGTTTTAGTCGTAGTTTTTATGACCTATAAATATAAAGTTTTTGGGTTAATAGCTAACATTACATTAATTTTTAACCTTTTTTTATTAGTWGGAATTCTAACATTATTTGAGGCAACTCTTACTTTGCCTGGAATTGCAGGGATAATATTAACTGTTGGAATGGCTGTAGATGCAAATGTTTTAATTTTTGAAAGAGTTAAAGAAGAAATTCAAARTGAAAAAAATCCAATTATAGCATTTGATAGCGGTTATACTAAATCTAAAACARCTATTCTTGATGCAAACATAACAACTTTAATTGCTGCTATAATTTTGTTTGTTATGGGATCTGGTCCAGTAAAGGGATTTTCTGTCACATTAGGTGTTGGAATTATTACAACTTTGTTTTCAGTATATTTTATCGCAAGATTATTAACAGCTTTATATGTGACAAAAAACAAATTTAAAGAAAATTTAATATAATGATAAAAAAAATAATACCATTCAATAATTTATATAAAACATGCAATTTAGCATCGATAATATTAATAATAATATCTTTATTGTTGTTACTAATTAAAGGATTAAATTAYGGAGTCGATTTTAAAGGTGGTACATTAATTGAAATCAGAACAAATGATAAAAATATTTCAATTTCAGATTTAAGAAAWTCATTCAATAAAATGAATTTAGGYGATGTTACTGTAAAACACTTTGGTAGTGAAAATGATTTTATTGTGAAATTTGAAAAAAGAAACTCAAATAAATCAAATTTTATAGAAGAGATTAAAAACAAATTAACAAATTACATTGGAGACAATTATGATTTTAGAAGAGTAGAAAATATAGGCCCAAAAGTAAGTTCTGAATTATTAAAATCTGGAGTAATTGCAATTGGTTTATCACTTGCAGCAATGTTAATTTATATATGGATTAGATTTGAGTGGCAGTTTAGTTTAGGAGCTATTATAGCAATATTTCATGATGTTATTATAACTTTAGGTATATTCTCATTATTTAGTTTTGAAATAAACTTATCAATTGTTGCTGCAGTCCTTACTATAATTGGTTATTCAATGAATGATACTGTTGTAATATTTGACCGTGTAAGAGAAAATCTTAAAAAATATTTAGATATTGAAATTTTCGAACTTACAAATATTTCTATAAATGAAACACTTTCAAGAACAATAATAACTTCAATCACTACTTTAATTGCTTTGCTATCTATTTATTTTTTTGGTGGACAAATTCTCAAAGGATTTTCACTTGCTATGATACTTGGAGTTATTTTCGGTACTTATTCATCAATATATATAGCAAATCCYATTCTTGTATTACTAAATGTTTCTCAAAAAACTATTTTAAAAGAAGATAAAAACTAAATCGACAATAAATGTTGCGCGGCTACCATACATAAAAGCATTGGTAACGAAAGAAGAGTATTGGTTCGAGAAAATAACATTGCAGTTCGAGCTGATTTTGCTTTTAATTCAGGGTCACACTCAACCATGCCCAAAGCTCTTTTTTGATTTGGCCAAATTACAAACCATACGTTAAATGCCATAATTATACCAAGCCACATGCCTATTCCAATAGCAGTATTTTTTAAAATTCCAGAATTAAAACTTAATAACATTGCATCATGAAYATATCCTTCTAATGTAGCTAAAATTAAACCTGAAACAACAGTAAGAAGGGCAGACCATCTGAAATAAAACAAAGCTGACGGAGCGATTACTTTACTAATAGCAGGTTTTTGTTCATCCGGAATTTTTGGCATATTAGGTATTTGAACAAAATTAAAATACCACAGTAAACCAATCCACATTATTGCAACTRTGATATGGATATATCTAACCAACCAACTCCAAAAACCATAATCAAAAACAAATCCACCATTTACAAAAAAAAATATTAWAWWKAGAATAATTGCCAATGCAATTGATGCATTTATAACTTTAGGAAGTGAGCCAAAAAAATTACCCATAATTCTATTGAATATATATTAAATAACCTTAATAATTAAGCAGTTTTTTTGAACTTATTATTCAAAATACGCTTTAAAAATTCACCAGTATAACTAGCTTTAACATTGCATATTTCTTCAGGTTTGCCTTCTGCTATTATATTACCGCCTTTAAATCCACCATCTGGTCCCATATCAATTATGTAATCTGCAGTTTTTATTACATCTAGATTATGTTCTATAACAATAACTGTATTTCCTATAGCTACAAACGTTTGTAAAATTTCTAAAAGTTTTTTTATATCATGTTGATGTAAGCCTGTAGTAGGTTCATCAAGAATATACATAGTTCTTCCTGTTGAACGTTTAGACAATTCTTTTGCAAGTTTTATCCGTTGAGCTTCACCACCTGATAATGTTGTAGCTTGTTGACCAATCTTTATATAYCCTAATCCGACTTTTTTTAATGTAAGTAGTTTTATTTTAATATTTGAAATATTTTCAAAGTATTCACAGCCTTCATCAACTGTCATGTCAAGAACTTCTGCAATACTCTTTCCTTTATATTTTATTTCTAACGTTTCTCTGTTATATCTTGTTCCTTTACATTCATCACATTCAACATATACATCAGGTAAAAAATGCATCTCATAAGTTATWACACCATCACCTTCACAAACTTCGCACCTACCTCCTTTAACATTAAAAGAAAATCTTCCAGGTTTATAACCTCTGCTTTTAGATTCAGGTAATGCAGTAAACCAGTCTCTTATTGGTCCAAATGCACCTGTATATGTTGCTGGATTAGACCTTGGCGTTCTTCCTATRGGAGATTGATCTATATCAATAACTTTATCAATTAGCTCTATTCCTTTGAAACCTTTAAATGGTTTTGGGATGTTTCTAGATTTGTTGTTATTCAATGTTAAATTTAATGCATTATAAAGAGTTTGAATTATTAAAGTTGATTTGCCACTACCAGATACACCAGTAACACAGCTAAAGCAGCTCAAAGGTATTTTCAAATTTACATTTTTAAGATTGTTACCTGWAGCGCCAGTAATTTCTAAAAATCTTCCATTTTTTGGTAATCTTCTATTTTTAGGAATAGAAATAAAACTTTTATGTGATAAATATCTTCCTGTAATACTGTTTGGATGTTTTAAAACGTCATCATATGTTCCTTGAACAACAATTTCTCCGCCATTATTACCAGCRCCTGGTCCTAGATCTATTATATGATCTGCGTTTTCCATTGTTTCAGTATCATGTTCAACGACAATTATAGTATTTCCTAAATCTCTTAATCTTTTTAAAGCTTTAATCAATTTGATATTATCTTTTTGATGTAAGCCAATGGAAGGTTCATCCAATACATATAAAACTCCAGTAAGGCCAGAACCTATTTGTGAGGCGAGTCTAATTCTTTGAGATTCTCCACCAGACAATGTTCCAGACTCTCTTGATAGTGTTAGATATTCTAAACCAACATTTAATAGAAAATCTAATCGTWCGATGATTTCTTTTAATATGTGTTCAGCTATTTTTAATTGTCTTTGATCTAATTTTTCTTCAAGAGAACTAAACCATTTACTAGCGTCATAAATTGATTTTTCAGAAACTTCGCTTATATTTAAATYAACTATTTTWACGCATAAAGCYTCTTCTTTTAATCTTTKACCATTACATCTTTCACATTTTGTATCAGACTGATATTGTGATATTTCTTCTCTTTTCCAATCACTATCTGTTTCTAAATATCTTCTTTCTAGATTGTTTATTATTCCTTCGAATGTTTTTTTGTGAGAATATTTTTCATAACCATCATCATAAGAAAATTTAATTTCTTCATCATCTGAACCAAAAAGAATTATTTCTTTTAYTTTCTTTGGTARTTTYTCCCACTTATCATTCARTGAAAATTTATAATGTTTAGCTAAAGAAGTTAAAGTTTGAACATAATACAATGATGTTGATTTTGACCAAGGTTCTATTGCTCCATCMGCAATTGTCTTTTTTTCATTTGGAATAACTAATTTCGGATCAACATTTAATTTTACACCWATRCCGTCACATTCTTCACAAGCACCATAAGGACTATTAAATGAAAACAATCTTGGTTCTATTTCTTCAATTGTAAATCCACTTTCAGGGCATGCAAATTTTGTTGAAAAAATAATCTTTTCTATTTTTCTAAATTTTTTTGGCAAAGTTTCATTTTCATATTCAACAAATAATAATCCATTAGCTAAATTTACTGCAGTTTCYACACTTTCAGCCAATCTATTTCCTAATGARGAATTTATTACAATTCTAKCTACAAGTAYTGATATGTCGTGTTTTACTTTTTTATTTAATTCAGGAACTTTATCTATTTCATAYAATTCATTATCGATTTTTATTTTTCTAAAACCYCTCTTTTTGTATGAAAGAATTTCTTTTTTGTATTCACCTTTTCGACCTCTTACTACCGGTGCATATAAGTATATAGTGSATTTTTTTGGTAGTACGTTAATTTTATCTACTATTTGTGTAATAGTTTGAGAAGTTATAGGTTTTCCAGTGAATGGAGAATATGGAATTCCAACCCTTGCATATAACACACGCATGTAATCATATATTTCAGTTACAGTTGCGACTGTAGATCTTGGGTTTTTGGAAGTATTTTTTTGTTCTATTGMAATTGCTGGACTTAAACCTTCAATTAAATCTACATTTGGTTTTTTCATTTTGTCCAAAAATTGACGTGCATAAGCTGATAGACTCTCGACATATCTTCTTTGACCTTCGGCATAGATGGTATCAAAAGCTAAAGATGATTTTCCTGAACCAGAAAGACCCGTTATTACTATAAATTTATCCTTTGGAATTTCTAATGAAATGTTCTTTAAATTATGTTCTYTTGCACCTTTAATAACTATCTTTTTAAGCATAATTTTTGTTGCTTTAGATTAATAAAATTAATATTCAAGTAAAATTGTGGTATATTTATATAACTCATATCAATAAAATTTAAAATAGTATGGCTGGAACCTTAAAYAAAGTAATATTAATTGGACGTTTRGGCGCAGATCCAGAAATCAAGCAAATGGTAAATGGTAAAAGCGTTGCTAGATTGAGCCTTGCAACAAATCAAARTTGGAAAGATAAGAATACAGGTGAAAAAAAAGAGAAAACCGAATGGCACAGAATTGTTGTATTTAACGAAGGTTTAGTAAATGTTGTTCAACAGTACTTAAAAAAAGGAGCACAAATTTATGTTGAAGGTCAATTAAGTACAAGAAAGTGGAAAGATGAACAAAGTGGTCAAGACAAGTATTCAACCGAAATAATTATACAAGGTTACAATTCTTCTTTAGTAATGCTTGGAGGAGGAAATCAAAATTCTATTCCATCTCAAGATTCTAAACAAAARTTTGAAGACACYTCSCAAGTARYTCAAAACGAATTGGATGACGATATTCCATTTTAGTTTTTATGCAAAATAACGAAATTTCTAAAATAGAAAATATAAAACCTATCWCAATGTATGATGAAATGAGTTCATCATATTTATCTTATGCAATGAGTGTAATTATTAGTAGGGCACTTCCTGATATAAGAGATGGTTTAAAGCCTGTTCATAGAAGAATTATTTATGCAATGCATAAAGGAGGATTTGATTGGACTAAACATTATAGAAAATCAGCAAGAATTGTTGGAGATGTTATTGGTAAGTATCATCCTCATGGTGATCAAGCTGTTTATGATGCRCTAGTAAGAATGGTTCAASATTTCTCAATGAGTTTGCCATTAATAGATGGCCAAGGTAATTTTGGATCTATTGACGGTGATCCTCCMGCTGCTATGAGATATACGGAAACACGTCTTTCTAAAATTTCACAATATCTAATAGATGATATCGAAAAAAATACAGTAAAATATAGAAGTAATTATGATGAGACAGAAAAAGARCCTACWGTACTACCTGCTCAGTATCCAAATCTATTAGTAAATGGYGCAGGCGGAATTGCTGTRGGAATGGCTACAAGCATACCACCTCATAATCTTGGTGAAGTTATAGATGGYGCACTTGCGTTGATCGATAATAAAGACATTAAATTAAATGAACTGATGAAATATATTCCTGGTCCCGATTTTCCTACTGGTGGTATAATTATTGGAAAAGATATTATTAAACAAGGTTATAAAACTGGAAGAGGATCAATTAAAATTAGAGGGGATATTAAAGTTGAAAATTTAAAAAATGGTAGAGATCGATTGGTGATAACTTCAATACCTTATCAGGTTAATAAGTCTATACTTAATGAAAGGATTGCTGAACTAGTTAGAGATAAAAAAATTGAAGGAATTAGAGACATAAGAGATGAGTCTAATAGAGAAGGGATTAGAGTTGCTATAGACCTTAGATTCAACGTAGAACCTGAAACTATTAAAAGACAACTATATAAATATACATCAATAGAAAGTTCATTTGGTTTTAATACTTTAGCAATTGTAGATAACAAACCAAAAACTTGTAATTTAAAAGAATTTTTAGAAAATTTTTTAAAATTTAGAGAAGATGTAGTAACAAAAAGGGCAAAATATGATTTAAAAAAAGCAAAAGATAGAGCCCATATTTTGATTGGTCTATCTATTTCTGTAGAAAATTTAGATAAAGTAATCAAAATTATTAGATCTTCAAAAACTCCAGAAATTGCAAAAAAATCTTTATTGGGAATTAAATGGAAAATAAACAAATCATTGAAATTAATTAAATTAACYGAAGATAAAAAAGTAAAAACYTCAYATAGTTTTACTGAACCTCAAGTTAATTCAATTTTAGAACTTARATTACAAAAATTAACAGCTTTAGGAATTAATGAAATCGAAAACGAAMTTAAAAAGTKWDSSGMAYTAWKKWYCCARTATAAANNNRMRAKAMTWMRTTYMMARMAMKWMTWRWYSAMWRWAAYRMSWDMWGWMCKYAAATTAATTAAAGAAAAATTTTCAGTACCAAGAAGAACACAAATAATAGATGCAATTTTAAACTAYGATATCGAAGAAACTATACAAAAAGAAAGTGTAATTATAACAGTTACYTTACAAGGTTATATTAAAAGAGGAGCTTTRAACAAAGTAAAACAGCAAAAAAGGGGAGGTAAGGGCAAAACTGGCATTAAAACACGCGAAGAAGATTCTGTTGTACAAACTTTATCTGTAAATACTCATACGCAAGTATTATTTTTCTCAACAGAAGGCTTAGTTTATAGAGTTAAAGCATGGAAAATCCCTGAAAGCTCAGAATCATCTAGAGGGAAATCATTATTTAATATTTTACCTTTAAAAAATCATCAATCTATTAGTTCAATAATGCCATACCCTGAWGAAACTGCTGATAAAAAAGGAATGCATATTATTTTTGCTACAGCAAAAGGTAAAATYAGAAAAAATAATTTAGAGGATTTCTCTTCAATAAATACCTCTGGAAAGATTGCTATGAAGCTTGATGWTGRTGATAAAATTGTTGGTGTTAAAATTTGTAAAGATGATCAAGATATTATTTTAAGTACAAAATTTGGCAAATGTATTAGATTTAAAGCTAAGAAACTAAGAGTATTTAAAGGAAGATCTTCTAAAGGAATTAGAGGTATAAATTTACAYGWTAARGACACAATTGTATCCCTTTCTATTATTGATCATGACAGTTCTAAAAAAAATGGAAAAYTAAATAAAGAYGTAARATCAGAAATTAAAGCAAAAGAAAAATATATTTTATCAATAACAGAAAATGGCTATGGCAAAAGAAGTTCTCATTATGATTTTAGAGTTACAAATAGAGGTGGYAAGGGAATTATAGGTATAGTCAATTCTGCTAGAAATGGAAACGTATCATCTTCATTTCCTGTCAATGAAGGTGATGAAATTTTAATTTCAACAAATAAAGGTCGGGTAATTAGAACTGCCGTAAAAGRAATTAGAATAGCAGGTAGAAACACTCAAGGAGTAAGAATCTTTAAATTATCTGGAGATGAAAAAGTTGTATCAGCAATTAAAATTGTTGATAATTTAATATAATGAAAAAAATAGCTATTTATCCAGGTACATTTGATCCTATTACATATGGTCATATAGATGTTATTAAGAAAGCATTAAAAATTGTAGATAACATTATTGTTGCAATTTCAAACGGAAATCAAAAAAACTATCTTTTTACTGCTGAAGAAAGAATAGAAATTGTTAAACAAGCTTTATTTAAAGATTTAAAACTAAACAAAAAAGTAATAATGGTTATTTCTTTTAATTCATTAACTACAGATCTTTGTAAAAAATATAAATCCAATATAATTTTAAGAGGTTTAAGAGCAGCATCTGATTTTGAATATGAATTTCAGTTAGCAG
>NVSV01000031.1:0-11055 GCA_002732835.1 Candidatus Pelagibacter sp. | reverse complement strand
TAAAACAAAAGATATACTTGAAAAAGCCGGAGCTCATTACATCTTGGAAAGCATAGCAGATATTGAACCTGTTATTGAAGATATAAATAAACGTATAGCAAGAGGTGAAAGACCTTAATTTTTTTGAATTATCAAATATTAATAATGTAATTAAAAGATAAATTTTTAATTACTTTTTAAATGGATAACTTAGTATTTCTTGTTGTATTGCTTGCGGCCCTTCTGCATGCTTCGTGGAATGCTTTGGTCAAAAATCATAAAGATAAATTTTTAGGTCTYGCAGCTATCGTGTTTGGTTCAGTACCCTGGGCACTTATATTGATTTGGTATGTTCCTTTTCCCTCTGATAAAGCTATTCCTTACATAGTATTAAGTGCAATAATACATAATGGATACTATTGGTTTTTATTATCTGCTTATAGATTTGGTGATTATACTGTTGTTTATCCTATTTCTCGCGGTTCAGGTACAATTTTAGTAGCTACAGTTTCTTTAATTCTATTTGGAGTAACTTTAACTAATTTTGAGTTACTAGGAATATTTATTGTTTGTCTGGGTATTTTATCTTTAGGTTTCCAAAATTTAGGTGAGTTAAAAAAACATAAAGGCATTATTTATTCTTTAATTACTGGTGTCTTTATTATGTCTTATTCATTAACAGATGGATATGGAGCAAGAATAAGTGGTTCCTTCCTAAGCTACATGGCCTGGTTATTTCCATTAGAAGCTATTTTGTTTCTAATTCTTTTAACTATAATGAAACAAAGGCAAATAATTAACCGAATATCGAAGAATGGAAAATTTACATTTTTTGTGGGTGGCTCAATTTCTACCCTAGTTTATATARCTRTTGTATGGGGATTTACAAAAGCACCTATACCAATAATAACAGCCTTAAGAGAAACTAGTATTATCTTTGCACTAGTAATTGGTGCTTTATTGTTGAAAGAAAAATTTACACTACTAAAGACATTTGCTGTATTAAGTATTTTTTCTGGAATAATTTTATTGAAATTCTTTTAAAGTTTTAATTAATTCGTCCATAGATATCTTTAAATCTAACAATATCACTTTCTTTTAAAATTGACCCTGTTTGAACTTCAATTATTTTAACAGGTTTTTTAAAGTAATTTTCTATTCTATGTATTGCTCCTTGTGGAATTAACACTGTTTCRTTTTNTTTTTTAAAAAATTTCTTTTTGTTTATAGTAATTTTGGGTTTACCTTGAGTTATCAWCCAATGYTCHGATCTRTGRTRATGTTTTTGAAGRCTTATTGAWGATTTWGAATTRAYYGTTAATTCTTTAACAAGAAAATTCTTTCCTTCAAATAAATTAACATAACTTCCCCAAGGCCTATAATAAACGTTCTTTTTTTTAAAATATTTCTCTTTATCTCTATTATAAATTTTAGATATTTCTTTCCAACTTCCTAAATCTGTCCAGGGTATATCTAATTTAATAGCATTAATTTGTTTTGTTTTTTCTAGAATTGCATAATCAAAAGATTTTTCTAATGATTTTTCAAATGATAATTTATTTAAATAATAAGTATTATTTTTTAGTTTTGCTTTATTAACAGCTTCTAGGCAACTTTTATAAGTTTTTGCTTGGTATTTTTTAAAGTTATTTATTATTGAATTTTTCCTTAAAAAAAACATTCCTGAATTCCAGTAACCATTTTTCTTTATTACTTGTTTTGCTTTTGCTTGTTTGGGTTTTTCAATAAATTTGGTTACTTTATTAATATTTCCTTTAATTTTTTTTGTTAAAAAATATCCATATTCACTTGAAGGATTTGTGGGTTTAATCCCAAAAATAAACATATTTTGATCGTTTAAATTTTTCTTATGTTTGTTTATAGCTGCATTAAATATATATGTTTTTTCAATTAAATGATCTGCAGGAAAAAACATTAAAGATTGTTCTTTTGGTATGTCTTTTATTAAAGCAGAAGCCAGAACTGCAGGAGCTGTATTCTTTTTTGCTGGTTCCAAAACGATTTTATATTTTTTAACTTTATTTTTTTTAAGATGATGTTTTACTTGTTTTAAATATTTTAAATTAGTGCTTATAACTGGATGATCAAATATAGGRTTTTTTATTCTATTTAAAGTTTTTTGAAATAAAGACCATCCACCAAAATCAATGAATTGTTTTGGTGGATTAWTTTTTTGATTTGGCCAAAGTCTAGTCCCTGCTCCACCACACAATATAACTGGCCTRATTTTCATTTATTTACTATATATCTGCGTAACACTTTTTCTCTTTGAATGCTCCTGGATGTGTAACAGCGCCTTTGAAAGCTGGACCTACTGATTGAGAATACTTCCATAAAGTACCTGAGGTATATTCTATTTTTTTTGGTTTCCATTTTTTCTTTCTTTTAACCATCTCTTTATTRGTTAATTGAACTTTTAAAGAATTCTTCTCTACATTAATTTCAATAATATCCCCGTTTTGAATTAATCCAATTGGTCCTCCAACAGCAGCTTCGGGTCCCACGTGACCTATGCTGATTCCATGTGTTGCGCCAGAAAAACGACCATCGGTTATAAGAGCGACTTCTTCTCCTAAACCTTGTCCATATATGGCGGCAGTAGTAGATAACATTTCAGGCATACCTGGGCTACCTTGTGGWCCCTCATACCTAATGACAATCRCATCACCTGGTTTAATCTTTCTTTTTAAAACTGCGTCCAGTGCAAATTTTTCACTATCAAAACATTTTGCTCTTCCTTTAAATTTTTTTCTTTTCAAATCAGYAACTTTTATGATGGCTCCATTKGGCGCCAAATTACCTTTTAAACCAACTAACCCGCCCGATGGACTTAAAGGATTDGAGGTTTTATAAATAATTTTTTGATTAGATGGAAAAATTATATTTTTATGATTTTCTGCAATTGTTTTTCCTGAAACTGTCATACAATCACCATGTAAGAAACCGCCTTCTAATAAAGCTTTTATTAAAATTGGAACTCCTCCAATCTCATAAAGATCTTTTGCAACATATTTTCCTCCAGGTTTTAAATCAGCTATATAGGGAGTTTTTCTTGAAATATTTGTCACATCCTCTAATGTAAATTTTATTCCAGCCTCATTMGCAATTGCGGGTAAATGTAATGCCGCATTAGTTGATCCTCCCGAAGCTGCTACCACAGCAGCTGCATTTTCTAAAGATTTTCGAGTAACAATATCTCTAGGTCTAATTCCCTTTTGTAATAAATACATTACCGCTTTACCGCTTGAAACCGAAAATTCATCACGTTCCTCGTAAACAGCTGGGGTGCCTGCTGAWCCTGGTAATGCTAAACCTATTGCTTCAGAAACACATGCCATCGTATTTGCTGTAAATTGTCCTCCACACGAACCTGCTGATGGGCAAGCTACGGATTCTAATTTTAGTAAATCTTCTTTACTCATTTCCCCAGTGGAATGTTTTCCTATACCTTCAAAAACATCTGCTATTGTCACATCTTTCCCTTTGTATCTTCCTGGTAATATTGATCCACCATAAACAAAAACAGATGGCACATTTAATCGAACCATAACCATCATAAGACCTGGTAGCGATTTATCACACCCTGCCAAACCAACAAGAGCATCATAGCAATGTCCACGCATAGTTAATTCTACAGAATCTGCTATAACYTCTCTGCTAAWTAAAGAAGATTTCATTCCAGCGTGACCCATTGCAATACCATCAGTAACTGTAATAGTTGTAAACTCTCTAGGAGTACCWCCTGCAGCTTTAACGCCTTTTTTCGCTGATTGGGCTTGTCTTGAGAGAGTTATATTGCAAGGAGCAGCTTCATTCCAAGTAGTGGCCACACCAACAAAAGGTTTTTCAATATCTGTATTTTTCAAACCCATGGCATAATACATAGAACGATGTCCTGCACTTTTTACACCAATAGATACATGTCTACTTGGCAATTTATTTTTATTAAATTTTATCATTATAAACYTTTAATAGTTAAATTTATTTTATAGATATCGTTTTTTAGAAGATTATAGTTAGTTTTTTCCTGRTCAACAATATKTTTCGGTGCMYKRTYWACAAARKHTTTATTGGAAAGTTTTTGTGAAATTTTATTTAAATCATCCTGAAATTTGGTTTTTCTTTTTAHYAARTTTTYTTTKATTAAATTWARRTCMACATTTTSWTCAAAATAWARYTTRAATAWKTCRCCASMTATWACTARWGWTGCKGAWGMYTTKYTWKRKTCYTTRASRAARATAYTRTTWATWCGMCCWAGTTTTTTTAAWACWAYWYTAKWWWTRTTAAAAAAATTTTTAYTAGCRCTTTTAATTTTTTCAATAGATATATCAATAAAWGAACCAGGAATAACATTTAATTCGTTTTTAAAAGATCTAATTTCAGTAATAATATTAATTATTTTTTCAACTTCTTTTGAATGTTTATCTCTCTTTGGCTTTCCAGATATCCAATTAGCTAACATTAGGTAATTTTTACCTGAATTATCTAATTTATTTTTTAACCAAATTTGTTCTGTAACAAAAGGTATAAATGGATGCATTAAGATTAGAATTTGTTTAAATATGTAACTAGATACATCTCTTATTTCTTTAATTGCTTTTTTATCATTAGAATAAAGAATTGTTTTAGAAAGCTCTAAATACCAATCACAGTAAGAATGCCATACAAACTGATAAGYATTTCTTGCAGCTTCATCAAAACGATAATCTTTAATGTTTTTTTTGACAGTATTTTTGGTTTCTAAATAATCTGCGTAAATCCATTTATTGATATTTATAGTTATTTTTGGGGTTTTATTTGATGAATTAAAGACACATTTATTCATTATTAAAAAATTATTAGCATTCCACAATTTATTTAAAAAGTTTCTATAACCCTTCACTCTATCTTCAGAAAGCTTTACATCTCTTCCTGGCGAGGCCATGGAGAGTAAAGTGAAACGTAAAGCATCAGCACTATACTTTTCAATTATTTCTAAAGGATCAATTACGTTTCCTTTGGACTTGGACATTTTYTGTCCTTTTTCGTCTGTAACCAAAGCATGAACATAAATATCTTTAAAAGGTTCTTTATTTACAAATTCCATTCCTAACATAATCATTCTTGCAACCCAAAAGAAAATAATATCGAACCCTGTCACAAGTACAGTTGTTGGATAAAATTTTTTTAAATATTCGTTTTTATTAGGCCACCCTAAAGTCGCAAATGGCCATAGACCTGATGAGAACCAAGTATCTAAAACATCTGGATCTCTAGTTAAGTCAACTTCTTTTTTGTAATATTTTTTTGCATTTTTTTTTGCTTCACTTTCATTTATGGCTACAAATATTTTTTTATTTGGTCCGTACCAAGCAGGTATTTGATGTCCCCACCATAACTGTCTTGAGATACACCAAGGTTTAATATTATTCATCCATTGAAAGTAAGTTTTTGACCAATTACTAGGAAAAAAATTAGTTTTTTTAGATTTAACAATTCTTTTTGCCTTAACTGATAATTTTTTTGCATCAGCAAACCATTGCTCTGTTAAAAAAGGTTCTAGGATAGAATTTGATCTATCACCATAAGGAACTTTATTTTTTATATTTTCTTCTTTAACTAATAATTCTTCTTTTGAAAGCTGTTCTAAAATTTTTTTTCTAGCCTCAAAACGATCAAGGCCTATAAATTCTCTTGGACCTTTTTCATTAATTTTGCCTTCTTCTGTAAATATATTAATTATCTGAAGTTTATTTCTTTTACCAACTTCATAATCATTAAAATCATGTCCAGGAGTAATTTTGACTGCTCCAGTTCCTCGTTCTGGATCAGCATAATCATCCTCGATAATTTTAATTTTTCTTTTAGCCAATGGTATTGTCACAAATTTACCTACAATATTTTTATATCTGCGATCATTAGAATTTACTGCTACAGCAGTATCTCCAAGCATAGTTTCAGGCCTAGTTGTTGCGATAGTTATAAATTCATTAGAAGAACCATCTATTGGATATTTGATGTAATATAATTTAGAATCAACTTCCCTTTGATCTACTTCTAAATCAGAGATTGCGGTTTTAAGAACAGTATCCCAATTAACTAATCTTTCAGCCTTGTAAATTAATTTTTTTTTATATAATTCAACAAAAACTTTTACGACGGACTTAGATAAATTTTCATCCATTGTAAAAGCATTTCTCGACCAATCACAAGAACAACCCAATTTCTTTAGTTGATTAATTATTATGTCACCATATTGTTTTTTCCATTCCCAAACTTTTTCTATAAATTTTTCTCTTCCAATAACATTTTTTGTTATGTTTTCTGATGCTAATTTTTTTTCAACCAAAGCTTGGGTAGCAATTCCAGCATGATCGGTTCCGGGTTGCCATAAAGTTTCAAAATTATTCATCCTGTGAAACCTTATTAAAAAATCTTGGATAGAATTGTTTAATGCATGACCCATGTGTAAACTTCCAGTTACATTGGGTGGAGGGATTACTATAGAGAATTTTTTCTTATTTGGTTTAGGTTTAAATAAATTATTTTTTTCCCAATAGGAATATATTCTGTCTTCTGATTCTAAATGTATATATTTATCTTTGCTCATTATTATAGATAAGTTTATAATTTATTAATTTGAATTAACAATAATCAATTAAGGTTTAAATTAGATAGACTATTTGGAAATATTTTATATATAAAGAATGATTAATTTGATTTATTATAAAATATGATGGCAACGTGGCGGAATGGTTACGCAGAGGATTGCAAATCCTWKYMWYYRWKTTMSWTWCYYRSMKTWKYYYCCMAWMAAWSAGTTGTTTTAGTTTTAAAAAAAAGTAGGTTCAAATTTTTAATATTCCTCGGTAGCTCAGTTGGTAGAGCAGTTGACTGTTAATCAATTGGTCGCAGGTTCGAGTCCTGCCCGAGGAGCCAAAATTAAATAACTTTTTGTATTACAGCGTTTTCTGATTGCAAAATTTTATTAAATTTTATTTTCTGCTCATTTGTTAGTTCTGAATACACCTTAACTAAAAAGTTATAATTCAAATTCATGTGACCTTCTTTTGATTTTTCAATGTTAATTAAATATTCTGAAAAATCTTCAAAGAAATAAGTGATTGGAACTTTAAGGTAGTTAGATAATTGTAATAACCTAATAGAACTTACCCCGTTTGTTCCTTTTTCATATTTTTGTATTTGTTGAAATGTTACGTTAATTGCTTTTGCTACCTTTGTTTGTGTTAAACCCAAAGCTAATCTTCTAAGCTTTAGTTTGTTCCCTAAGTGTTGATTAAAATTCTCCTGCATTAAGACCCCTCTTTAAAAAACAAATTAACCCTAAATATATAAGGATTGCAAGTATTAAAATAATAAAAAATTAGTTAATTTTAAGGGTTGACATAAGGTTTTTTTTGGTAACTCTAAAATATAAATTTGTATCAAAATGGGTCCCAGTGGCTATAAAAGTAAAAATATATGAATAAATACTATTAATAACTAGTAGTAATTTTTAGTATTAAAGTTATAAAATCTGACTTAAGAATAATTTTGTCCTTTCGTTTTTAGGRTTTGCAAAAAAWTCTTYWGTKTKTGCYCTTTCTACRATMATWCCTTCRTCCATAAATATWAYTTCATCAGCAACTTCTTTGGCAAAACCCATTTCATGTGTAACTACTATCATAGTCATTCCAGCTTTTGCTAAATCAACCATAGCATCCAAAACTTCCTTGATCATTTCAGGATCTAATGCAGAGGTAGGTTCATCGAAAAGCATAATTTTGGGTTCCATACACAAAGCTCTTGCAAGTGCAGCTCTTTGTTGTTGTCCACCYGATAATTGACCTGGAAATTTCTTAGCTTGATCGGTTATTTTAACAGATTCTAATTGTTTTAATGCTAATTCTTCTGCTTTTAATTTTGGAATTTTTTTTACCCATATTGGGGCTAAAGTGCAGTTATCTAAAATTGAYAAATGKGGAAAYAAATTRAATTGYTGRAAMACCATRCCAACTTCAGCTCTAATTTGTTCGATATTTTTTGTATTTTCTGTAAGTTCAATTCCATCAATTAYTATTTTTCCTTGTTGGTGTTCTTCCAATCTATTAATACATCTAATTAATGTAGATTTTCCWGAKCCMGATGGTCCACATACTACAATTTTTTGTTTCTGAGCAACTTCAAGGTCTATATCTTTTAAAGCTTGAAAATCTCCAAACCACTTACTTACTTTCTCCATTTGTATAATKTTTTCAGACATAAAATTTAWCTATCCGTTTTATATTTTTCTTCTAATCTTTGACTATATCTGCTCATATTAAAACAAATAATCCAAAAGAGTATACCCGCAAAAATATATCCTTCTGTGGCAAAACCTAACCAGTCTGGATTTGWTTTTGCCATATCTATCATACCYACTAACTCAAGCAATCCAACAACTAAAATTAAAGGAGTATCTTTTACTAAAGCCAAAAATGTATTCGCTATACCGGGAATAACAAGTTTTAAAGCTTGAGGTAAAATTACAAGCAAATGTAATCTCCAGTACCCCATCCCAAGAGATTTAGCTGCATCATATTGACCTCTTGGTAAAGCCTGAAGTCCGCCACGTATAACTTCAGCCATATACGCAGCTTCAAAAAGTGTGATCGCAATAATTACTCTAAAAAGTTTATCCATATAGACTCCATCTGGTAAAAACATAGGAAACATTACAGAAGCCATAAATAATACTGTAATCAAAGGAACTCCTCTCCAAAACTCAATAAAASMAATTGAAGAATATCTCGTTACTRGTGCTGAAGATCTTCTGCCTAAWGCTAAAAACATTCCTATAGGAAAACAAAGTATTAAAGCAAAAACCGAAATAATAAATGTAAGAGAAAGCCCACCCCAAGCAGTAGTTTCAACCCACACCAAACCAAAATTACCACCATGGATTAAATTAAACATGATAAATGGAAAAACAAATATTAAAAAAATAATTAAATATTTTTTTAATTTAATTGGAATATARAATAAGGCTACAACTAGTGTGATTAACATAATAAATGAGGTGTTAATTCTCCAAAGTTCAGCGTTCGGATACAATCCATACATCAAACGTGGAAACCAAATTTTAATAAAAATCCAGCATGCCCCACTATCAGAGCAATCTTTTTTTGTTGTGCCTACAAAATTAGCATCAATGATTAGCCAGTTAAGGAGTGGCGGAATATTCTGGATTAAAACAAAAATAATTAACAAAGTTAATATAGAATTAAACCAATTAGAATTGATATTTATATTTAATTTATCCAACATTTTATTTCCTGAAAATTCTATTCTTAAATAATAAAGGCCCAAAAAACCAAAAATTAGTGGTGTAAAATAATTTAACCCTCTTGGAAAAAATGAAGTGATATTTACATCAAAAAGCGAATTAAGAGTTACATCAATCAAACCTAATGAAAATAAAAAAATTCCTATTGGAACAAATAGGCTGAATTTTTCTCTACTCGGTGTTCCTAAAAAATTTATAATTTTAATCATTTTTCTTTAATAGCTATTTTTTTGTTATACCAGTTCATKAAAATTGAGATTGCGATGCTAATACTTAAATAAGTAAGCATTGTAATAGAAATAATTTCAATTGCTCTACCTGTTTGCATCATTGCTGTTCCAGCAAAAACTAAAACTAGATCAGGGTACGCGATTGCTGCAGCTAACGAAGAATTTTTAGTTAAATTTAAATATTGATTAGTTGTAGGTGGTATAATTATTCTTAAAGCTTGTGGCATTACCACTAACCTAAGAATTTGTCCTGGTGTTAAACCTATTGATGCAGCAGCTTCCTTTTGTCCTTTAGTTACACCCATTATTCCTGCTCTTACACATTCAGCAATAAATGTAGCTGTGTACAAAGATAATGCGGCAGCCAAGGCCATTAATTCCGGAATTATAGCTACTCCACCTATGTAGTTATAAATTGTTTTTGATAATTGTTTAAGTTCAGGATGTTCAAAGGTTAAAGAAACTCCTCCTATTAAAAAAGTTAATAACGGTAATACAATYATTATTCCCAAGGATATTAAAAAAGCTGGTATTCGCCTGCCAGATTTCTCCTGCTGTATTCGTGTGTATTTAAATACAAAAAATATTGCAACTATTGCTGCTACTATTGAAAATAAAAAAACTGACCCATTTGTCCAAACAAATCTAGGAACATAAAGTCCTTTTATCGATAAATAAGCTATATCAAAAAAATTAATTGCTTCTTTCGGTAAAGGCAGAGCTCTTAATGCTGCAAAATACCAAAAAAATAATTGAAGCAACAAAGGAATATTTCTAAAAATCTCTATGTACCATTCTGAGATTTTTGAAATTAAATAGTTTGATGATAATCTAGAAATACCAATTATAACACCTAGTATTGTGGCAAAGAATATTCCTATTGCGGCTACTATGAGTGTATTTACTAAGCCAACTAGATAAGCTTTAGCATAAGGCTTAGTGCCATCATATTCCACAAAAGGAGTAAATGAAATATCAAACGATGCTTCTTCACCTAAAAAACGCAAACCAAAATCAATACCTCGGTTGTCCATATTAACTTGGGCGTTATATGTAAAATATCCGAATATAAATATTATAAATARAAGAGTTATAAYTTGAGGWAAATATTTCTTAATTTTTGGTCTTTTATCCAAGAAAGTGGTTATTCCCAAGTTCATATTTTTTAATTTCTTTTAAAAWTGAGCATAAAAAAAAGGGCTAGATAAATCTAGCCCTTTTTCAAAGTATTTATTCGTAATTATCYAGCTGGTGGTACGTAAAGAATACCGCCTTTTGTCCATAATTCATTTGGACCTCTGTCRGGCAATATACCAGTATCAGAAATATTACGTTTGTAGCTTTCACCATAATTACCAACTTGTTTGATAATTCTTAAGCTCCAATCGTTATCTAATCCTAAAGCTGCACCTAATTCACCTTCKGCACCTACAAGTCTTTTGATTTGTGGGTTTTCTGAAGTTTTCATAGCATCAGCATTTGMAGAATTAATACCGTATTCTTCAGCTTCGATCATAACGT
>NVSV01000030.1:0-11694 GCA_002732835.1 Candidatus Pelagibacter sp. | reverse complement strand
GATAACGGCATTGTCTATCTTCACATGAAGGGATCTTGTTCTGGCTGTCCAAGTTCAACAGCAACCTTAAAAGCGGGCATTGAAAATATGCTCAAACATTATATTCCTGAAGTGCGCGAGGTGCGACCAGTAACTTAAAATAGCAATCATGAAACTATTAGAATGTATAATACGTGCCGTAATTAATTTTTTTGCTTATCTAATCTTGTCACTTGTAGCAATTTACTGTTTAATTTTCATTGCCAATTTTCTCGCAGGCCAAACGTATACTATAACTCACGGAGAATATTTTATAGTTTGGATTGTAATGGCAGTTTTCATCAGACAGGTCAGTGGAGATATTTGCGTATTATTTTTCAAAAAATCTGAAAAAGAATAATCAATTTAAATAGAAAAAATGTTGATTCGATTAAATGTCATTGATAGAGAAGGTAAAAAAACTGTTATTGATATTGAAGAAGGTACAACTATACGAGATGCAATAGAGGAAAAACTATCTCCCGATAATTACGGTGTCTGCGGAGGAAATTGTGTCTGTGGTACTTGCCATGTGCATGTTACCCTTAGTGATTTTGAAAAACTGAAAGCTGCAGAAGAAGATGAAATTTCAACCTTAAAAGAAGAAGCTATTAAACCCACTACACATTCTAGACTTGGGTGCCAAGTTGAACTAAAAAAAGAGTATAACAATATTACAGTTACTATTGCCCCAGATTAGTATCATTCATTTAGTTTTTGAGATAAATTGTGGTGTTTAACAATTTTCTTAGGGTGTTCGTTTTTTTTTTAGGTTTATTTTTCTTTCTATTGTTATTTAATTCTTAATCTCCTTTTCCTGGTTTTTCACTAAAGTATTTTAACTTATCTTTGACTCCGCGCCATTTTTCTTGGTCTTGAGGTACATCCTCTGCTCTCTTTTTAGTAATATTTGGCCATAGATCGCTGTATTTTGTATTAAGCTCAACCCAATCACTTGCTCCCTCTTCGCTATCAGCCTTGATTGCATCTACGGGACACTCCGGTTCACAAACTCCACAATCTATACATTCGTCAGGTTTAATCGCGAGCATATTTTCACCTTCGTAAAAACAGTCTACCGGGCATACTTCCATGCAATCCATTAATTTACATTTGATACAGTTGTCATTAACGATGTAAGTCATATTTTATTTCAATGAATTTTTTTCAATTTATTTTTATTACTCATCTGACATAGGACTAGTAATTGGTGTTGATATAATAGGTTCTAATTCGTCCTGTGATTGCTCCGATATCGTTTTTATTTCTTTTTTTTCTGGTTTTTTATCTTCAACTAACTTTAGTGTAGGCAATACTTTATCTAATTCTGCTGATGATCTTTGCTTTTTTTTACGTTTAAGTTTTTTGATCGATGACTTTCTTTTTTTCATAATCAGATAATAAAACAAGAATATGGCAAATAAGAGAACAAACCACGCAGACTGCTCTAATTTGGATATATAAGCTTTATTAAAATTCACTTTTTTCATATCAGTTGTCGTTCTTCAAGCTTTTTCATTACACTAAATTTCTTTTAAAAAATTTTCTGCTGCAGTTATTTCGCATTTTCCAGCAATTTCTTCTTCAGAAATTTTAATAACATTGCCCTTTTCTACTAACATAGTATATCTGCTTGAGCGAATTCCAAGGCCCCTATGACTTAAGTTTTGTTCAGCTCCAATGTTTCTAGTAAAATCACCATTATAGTCTCCTAACATTATTATTTTACTCTGAACATTGTGAATTTTTCCCCATGCATCCATTACAAAAGGATCATTTACTGAAATACAAATAACTTTTTTAATATCTTTTTCTTTAAGCTGATCTGTTGCCATGACAAATCCCGGTAAGTGTTTTGCAGAACAGGTAGGTGTAAATGCACCTGGTAAACCAAATAAAATAGTTTTTTCGTCTCCAATAATTTGTTTTATAGATACCTCTTTAGGATCACTATCTAAAATAAAAACTTTACCGTCAGGAAGTTTATCTCCTTTTTGAATTTTCATTATCGCCTTTTATTATATTTAATTCACCAGATATATATAAACCCASMAYMAAGMTMMYKAAWWRMTTTTTMATTTNWWWTTYWKTTAAAAATAACTWTTYARTTYTAAAWAATATKTATTNTKTAKCNYTRCCAAAYTCACTTTGTATRTTWGGATTTTGCCARTTGCYACCWSTWGGTCTATCTCCRATATTKAYYTGRCYKCCWAMTATAAAATCYAMRTTATCAGTTATAGATTTAGTTAAAGTTAAATTATGTTGGTGTGAAGAATCTTGCCAAGCTATTTTGGCATCATATTKTCCAATTAATAAAGGGTTAAACTCGTAGTTCAARGAAATTCCACTTAAATGTTCATTTAGAGATGAGTTTAGGCCATTTTTATATCGAATATTGGAAGCATCCAAATTATTGGAATCTCCTAAACCATTAAATAAATGTTCTACTATAATTTGTAAATTATTGTTGAAGCGATAGTTGATTCCTAAAACATTCATAAAGTAATTTTTTAATAAATTTCCTTGGTAAGATCCTGGCATTAAAATTTTATCGGTTGCCAACAAATATGTAATTTCATTATATATATTAACGGAACCTATTTCACCATCTACTTCAAATCCAACAAGGTGTCCCTCGGGCTCACTTTTGTATAATAAAGCATAATCAGTGTCATTAATGGTTATATARCCTCTTAATAAAAAACCAACTTCTCTTTCTAATCCTATTCTTTGGTAAGATTGAGTAAGAGTATTTTCTAAATAACTTCCAGATTCATTGTATTTTTTTATTTTATTTACAACTATATTTGCGCCACTGAAATTGGTAAAAGATTTATCTATTCTTACAGCATCAATTCCGGACTTGAAATCTTGATTAAGATATGAAGAACCATAATAATCAAACAAGTTCCAAAACTGAGGTTTGCCAAAACTAATAGCCAACCTACCCAAATAAATATCTAAATCTTTTGTTGTAAATTTTACATTAGCTCGATCAATATAATAATGAGCTGATTCATCATTATTTTTTATCCAATCTTCTCCAAGATCAGCTGATAACATTGACAAACTTCTTCCACTAACACCTGTTTTAATATCTGAGTAATTGTAAGTTTGCAAAACATGCATTTCGTATGAAAAATTATCATAATTATTTGATTCTATAATAATACGAGCTATTGCTGAGTATTCTTCATTAGTGTCTTTATCAAAATAAGGTGCAAAGCTGTAGTTGTCWTAWWASYWRTWWSMRKWYTKMMKMTWWCMKCTANWRAWKWAYCWWGCKYWMWTGANKYRAATRGNNKAAWRRKAMTRRMKMKAWTAATNGAWTWNTWTATKTNTTTATNMARWWWYWTTAAWARCANTRANAYTNAWMWYTRMGTATWTYTTTMTATATYTTCTGAGGATAWTTSTTCWTTAKCAATTYTRCCRTCMTTCAATAYAAKCRCTTTTTTTGCAAATTTTATTACCGCAGGATCATGAGTTGAAATTAAAAAAGTTGTCTTATTAATTTTGTTTAATTTTTCCATTAACAACAATAATGATTGTGCTGTTTCTGAATCAACATTGGCTGTTATTTCATCAGCAAGCACCAACAAAGGATCAGAAACAACCGCTCGAGCTATAGCAACTCGCTGTTGTTGACCGCCACTAAGTTCTCGGGGAARTCTATTTTCAAGACCATCTAAACCCATTTCTTTAAAAAAATGCATTACTTTTTCTTTTCTTTGGGAAACTGGCATTTCTTGTAGCATCAAGACATATTCTGCATTTTCATATGCAGTTAGAACAGGTAGTAAATTATAATTTTGGAATACAAATCCAATCTGATTACGTCGTATAATGCTTAATTCTTTATTTGTTAGTGAATTGAAATCTTTACCATCAAATTTTACTTCTCCACTGGTAGTTTTATCCAGGCCACCAATTATATTAAGCATGGTACTTTTCCCGCAACCTGAAGGTCCCATTATTACAGAAAAGTCTTCCTGATTTATTTTTAAATCAATCCCTTGTAAAGCTTTTGTTATAACTTCACCGTGGCCATAGTTTTTTATTACATTTGTTAATGATACAATTTCCCTATTAGCGTTCATATAGACCTCAGTTCATCAGTAATGGAAATTCGTGAAATTAAATATATTGGTAAAATRCTTAATAATTGAACTGCGAAGAAGAAGAAAATACTGATTTGTAAAATTAATGGAGCGGAAAACAAAGGAGTAATAATTGTGTCGATTCCAAAACCACCAATACTCATGTCTTCTGCCTTGCCTCCAACCACATCCATCATATCATAACCTTCGACCCATTTAGCGGCACCAAYACCTAACAAAGCACCTAATGGACAAGCAAGTAGTCCAAAAAAGATAGTCTCAATAAGTATTTGAACTTTGAGTTCTATTTGTTGGGTTCCAATAGCCAGTAGGGAAGCAAATTCTCTTTTACGCTCCAGAGTGGACATTAAGATAGTACTAAACATAGTAAAAAGAACTATAACAACTAACATTATCATAAATGAACTTATRGCAGTTCGATCCATACKAATGGTTGTTGCTACATCAGGCATTATTTTTTGCCAAGATAAAAACACACCGTTATTTTTTGCTACCGATTTTTGTAGATCTTTAATTAAACTTTCATGAGTATCAGGATTTTWWAMAATAATGCCTAACTGGGAAACATCATCATTGCTCAARCCAGCTACCTTTCTAGCAATTCCAATATCACTTTGTACAAAATGACCATCAATTTCTTTTGATCCAGTTTTAAAAATACCTTTRACTCTAAACAATTCTTCAGTTAATTCGCCATTAATATCATTTGTAGTAAAAACGAATTTTTTTCCTACGCCAATATTTAGATTTTTAGCTAATTTTTCACCAACAACAACCCAACGTTCATCTCCTTTGGATAAATATTTTCCTTCAATAATATTTTCAGGTAAAAAAGAAATAGTAATTTCTTTTTCCGGCTCTATCCCCATTAAAGATATGCCAACAGAACCTTTGGCAGTATGAGCGACACCTTGTAAATTAACTATTTGTTTTGTGGCTAAAACTTTAGCATTATTATTTAAGGTTTTATCTATTTTTTGAATATCATCTATCCAAATGTCATTAGATGGAGAATCTCGATATTTAACATGTTCATAAGTTATATGACCTGACATTAAACGAGATACATCATCAATTAKTCCTGCATAAAAACCCCATGCAATACATACAAAAAAKATAGGAATACCAGTACCAATTATAATGGAGAATAAAGAAATTAAAGACCGCCTTTTGTTTCGCCATATGCTGCGCCAACCAATTTTTGTTATTAATAATAAATTTGATTTCATTTTTTATAATGTATGGCCTCAACAGGTTTAATTCGAGCGGCAATGCTAGCAGGATATAAAGAAGAAAGAATACTTGTTAACATCATTAATCCGATTGGTAGCAAAATAATCYCTAATGAAACGCTTGCTTTCCATATTGGATCCATAACCACACCTCCAAAAGAAAAATTTCCTTGKCCRCTAACATCAAATCCATATTTTTGAAAATATAAAGCKGCACTCAATCCTACAATYGTACCAATGATTGAAGCGATAAAYGTTAAAATAATTGCTTCTAGAGAAACTTGTTTTATAATTSTCCAAGGTGTTGCKCCGATTGCTCTAATAATCCCAAATTCTTTCATTCGATCATATGTAGACATAATCATTGTATTCATTACACCAAGTCCTGCGGCTATAGTAAATATTAAACTAAATAACGTTCTCATAAAAACAGACATTTTTTCAGTCATCAAAGCAATAGTTGGCATCAATTGTTTCCACGTGTCTATTTCTACATCTTTTATTTCTGCAGACATAAGATTTTGTATTTCCTCAGCTTCAAAATTACCTTTTGAATTTAAAGCAATTTCATGAATCATATTGTTTGAAGAAAATAAAATATTAAAATCATTTTCTAATATTATGGCTGCACTTCTATCAATGTTTTCAGCTACGTTTTTTAATATTCCCGAAACATAAAAAAGATCATTTCCTAGAGATCCATCGGCACCTTGGACAAAAACTACCAATTCAGTACCTACTTCAGCGGCTAGTGAAAGTGCTAATTTATTACCTAATACAATTTTATTTGAAGAAGAACTGTTTAAAAAAGTACCTTGATTTATATGTTTRGCAAAATCAAAATGCATAAGTTCTGATTCAGGATTAACACCCCAAAACTGAGTACCTGCAGATTTAGTTCCCGAAGAAATTAAACCAAAGCCATAGCTACGCTCAACTAAGCCTATATTGTTTTTTTTCGCTATAGATTTAATTTTTYCAGTATTTTTCAAATCTTTATATAAAGATTTATCGYTAAGGTAGCCATTAGCATGAATCTGGACTTCTCCTATAACGAGGTTTGTCGTATTAAATACGGCTTTTTCAATTAAACCAACGATCATTGATTGAAAAATAATTAAAATAGCAATACATAAAGCAACTGCAGCGATTGTAACATTAGTTCTAGTACGATTTCTCCACAAGTTTCTCCAACTAACTTCTATTGTTTTCATTTATAYAAAATTACTCCTGCAATTTACGTAAAGAAAAGAAATCATCACTTATTGTTAAATCAAATTTAATTTCTTTCCATTGAACTGTGGTTGACTCTCCCGGCTCATCTTCTGGGATCATTTGCATCTGTAATGGTATTTTTTTATTATCTAAAATTTGTATGTTTGAAAATTCAAGTTTACGAGAAAGATTTAAATCTTCATCATAATATATAAGTCTTAATGGAATAAAATCTTCTCGATAAACAAYAACYTCAACTTTGCCCCAAACAACAGCAGCATTCTTTTTGGGAATACATGTAATTTCTACAATATCTATCCCATCACGAATACCTTCGAAAGATATAGAAAAATCGTAATCTTTGACCATTCGCGATTGTTTAACTAAATCATCGTTAGTGAAGTGAGAACCCATCCAAGAAGAAGACATCATAGAAGAAGGAATTTTAACAACTTTTTTGACCTTAGGCATATAGTTCCAAACATTGTTATCTACCCGTAAAGTTGCTAGATCTTTTTCTTTTTTTGGCTTTAGTAYCTTTATTAAATGCTTATTTTTACCTTTTGACCATTGTTCCAAAGYAAGAGTTCTTTGCCAATTTGCTGTGGTTACAGCTAAAGTAAGAATGCCATGACTAGTATTTGAACGGTAAATATCATCAACACTATCAAGAATTTTTTCAGGATTTAAATTTGATGCATATGCATAATTGCAAAACATCAAACCCAGAACCAAGATCCCTAAAASYTTTTTCATKAWYNCAMKWNTNCCWARSAAAAGCACTACACTTTTTATCAATTATACTGTCATTAAAAACTAAATCAGCTTTTTCACATTTTACACCATAACAAACATGGAGAGGAATTAAATGTTCTTCCCTTGGATGGCAAAACCTCGCGGAAGGTGCTTTTGTCCACTCGATCATTTTTTTTTCTCTCTCAATAGTGTTTAATTTATCACCTGTACAAACATCAATTAACCAATCATCAAATTCTTTATTCTTCACATTATCACTTTTGGTATTTTTTGAACCAGATAAGAAAATTTTTAAATTATGAAAAGACATTCCTGACCCTAAAATCAATACATTTTCATTCATCAAACTTGTTAAAGCTTTTCCTATTTCAATATGTTTTTTTGGATCTAAATTGTTAAGTAGAGAAATTTGCACACAAGGTATAGATGCTTCTGGATACATTATCTTCAATGGAATAAATACTCCGTGATCAAAACCCCTTTCGGTATCTAACTTTGAGTTAATATGTTTTGCATTTAATAGATTTTTAATTTTATCAGCTAACTCAGGGTTTCCAGGAACAGGATATGATATTTTGTATGTTTCTTCTGGAAATCCATAATAATCATAAATAAGCGATGGTTTCTCTCCACTTGTTATCTTAACTTCATTTTCTTCCCAGTGAGCAGATATAATAATAATTGAAGAGGGTTTATTAATTTTAGATTTTATATTTTTTAAAAACTTGATCATTTTTGCATGACCAGGATCTTCTAATATAGGAAGTGGACCCCCTCCATGAGGTATGAAAAACACTGTTCCTTTTTTTTTCATAACGCAAATTTTGACAACAAACCCAGAACCACGATCCCTAAAAGCTTTTTCATTAACTTAACTGAATTTCACAGATCATTTTTAATCAAAACCATCTAATCATTCCAATAACACCAGCGCTAGCATAAAAGAATTGTAATAATAATATTCCTTTGTGTTTTCCTCGATAAGCCCAAATACCTATTAAGATTGCTGATAATAATAACAATGAAAAGCCAATAAATTCTATACCAATATTTAATGCTACAAATAGAGAGTACAAAATTGCTGTCGTAACACCTGCCCATTCAAAAATTTTATTATTCATTTAATTATCTCCATAAATTACTATAAAATCTTCTTTTTCAGTTGTCATTAACCCAGAACCAAGATCCCTAAAAGCTTTTTCATTTAAAGTTTTATTTTTTTAATTGTTACCAATAATGAATCTCGAAAAATTCAGATAATCAGGAATACACATATTCATACATTCATAATTTGTTAGATACAGAAATATATCTAGGCAAACATAAATCAACAATATCCAAAACCCATATTTATATACGTTAATCATTTCACTCTAATCCTACACCATAATTTTCGTTGAGTCTTTGCATGTATAAAGGTTGATTTCGCTGGAAAATTATTCTTGATAAGATTTAAAACATTTCACGCAAATTGGCCCTGATCTTTGACCAATGGTTATTGTTGCAATAATCTTTTTTTGTTTCTCACAGTTAATACATCTGTCTGTTTCTGGTGAAAGCTCATACGGGCTGAAAGCCTCCCTTGGATTACGCACCAATGGATCAACCAGCTTCAAGCGAGAAGGGACCTGCTGTTGCTTTAGGATTATTTATTGTTGGCAGAATTTTTAATTAAGCAACAGAAGCTAAAGATTTTTCACTTTTTTTTCTTGCGTGAGGATCAAGAATAGCTTTTCTTAATCTACAAGATTTTGGAGTAATTTCTAAAGCTTCATCGTTATTTAATATACTTAATTGTTCGGCAATGGACATTTTTCTTACTGGAGTTAGAACAACGTTTTCGTCTGTTCCTTGCGTTCTCATATTTGTAAGTTTTTTACCTTTCATAACATTTATTTGTAAATCACCACTTTTTGGTGCAAGACCAACAATCATCCCAACATAAATAGGATCATTATGAGTTACAAACATTTCACCTCTCGCCTGTAGATTAAATATTGCAAATGCTACTGCTTTTCCTGTTTCCATTGAGATTAATGCGCCATTTCTTCTTCCTTCCATCTCACCTTCGTACTTTCCATAAGAATGAAAAATTCTATTAATTACTCCATTGCCTTTTGTTAAAGTTAAAAATCTACTTGTGTAACCCATTAAACCTCTCGTAGGGGCACGAAAAATTAATCTTTTTTTATCTTTCCCTGTATCTTTGAGATCAATAAGCTTACCTTTTCTTCTGTTCATAGAATCTATAACTTTTGAAGAATGCTCTTCATCTAGGTCAATTGTAATTTCTTCAATTGGCTCTAGTTTATTTCCATTCTCGTCTTGTTGATATAAAACTTTAGGAGGACTTACAGTCATTTCAAAACCTTCACGTCTCATTTGAGTAAGTAAAATTTCAAGCATCAACTCTCCTCTACCACTGATTTCGAATGTATCATTATTTTCATTTTCTGAAAAAGTTATTCCTACATTATTTTGAGCTTCAAGAATTAATCTATCTCTAATTTGAGTGCTTGTTAATTTTTTACCTTCTATTCCTGCAAGAGGAGAGCTATTTACTGTTACCTTAATAGACATGGTTGGAGGATCTATAGGTGTTGCTGGAATAGGATCTTTTACTTCAAGATTACAAATGGTATCAGCAACATTGGCTTTTTCTAGTCCTGCAATAACAACAATATCTCCTGCAACACCAACTTCAATAGGCACTTTTTTTGTGCCTTCATATCTAAAGATTTTAGTTAATCTACCTTCATCAACCTTTTCTCCTTGAAGGTTTATAGCTTTAATTTGTTGATTGGCTTTTGCAGTTCCTTGAGATATTTTTCCAACTAAACTTCTGCCTAAAAAGGTATCAGCATATAAAAGAGTAGAAAGCATAGCAAATGGTTTGCTATCATCAAGTTCAGCTGGTTTAACATGTTCTAAAATTAAATCTAATAATGGATRAAGGTTTTCTTTAGATCCATCCACTTCTTTGCTAGCCCAACCTGATCTTCCACTGGCATACAAAACTGGAAAATCTAATTGTTCTTCATTTGCATCTAAACTTACAAATAAATCAAAAGTTTCATCTAGCACTTCCTCAGCTCTTTGATTCAGTTTATCCAATTTATTAATTATTACAATTGGTTTAAGTCCTTGTTTCAAAGCTTTCGATAGTACAAATTTTGTTTGTGGCATTACACCTTCCGCAGAGTCTATAAGCAATAAAGCACCATCTGCCATACTTAAAACTCTTTCTACTTCTGCTGCAAAATCTCGGTGACCAGGAGTATCTATGATATTAATTCTTGAATTTTTCCAATTTATTGATGCAGGTTTTGCTAAAATTGTAATTCCTCTTTCTTTTTCTAATTCTCCAGAGTCCATCAATCGTTCTTCAACAATCTCATTTTCTCTAAATGAACCACTTTGTTTCATGAGTGAGTCAATCATAGTTGTTTTTCCATGATCAACGTGAGCTATTATTGTGATATTGCGAATATTATTAATCATAAATTGRCGCTCTTATACATTAATCTTTGAATATGAAAACTTAAATAATTGTTAAAAAAAAAGGTAAAAAAAAGGCCATCTAAAAAGATGGCTTTTTAAATTTTTGATTTGAAAGTGGGGATTACATTCGCGTCTCGGCAAAAATAAGTAAAGCATACCAACACATTTTATAAAACTACATCGTAAGTACATTGTTGGTGACCACTTTATCGTCCTTATTACGGAAGATAGGTACATTGTTGGATGTAATTATTGATGAATTATATAAGAAAACTACTCAGGATATTTTCTTTGTGCTTTTGCTTTTCCTAATTTTTTCTTCATCTCCTCTTAATTCTACAGTATGATTAATGCAGAGTCTTTGCATGTATTAGGGTTGATTTCGCTGGAAATTTTTAAAAAATAATTTTCAAAATAAGGAGTCTCTACGTCTAAATAAAAACAGTAAAGATAAAAATATAAGATACATCTTAACGTCTAGTGGGAGGGTGGGCCCAAAAGCATCAAGCTTAATAGAAATTTCTGACGCTCCTTTTTGATGAGTCTGCGAGTCCAGCGTACTTGCTGGACGAGCACAAAAAGATGAATTTCGGAATCTTGGGTGTCAGAAAATAATCGTTGTTTTTAGATTCTTTTTGCATTGAATCATAAGTTGTATAAATTTCTTTGACACTTGCTTGACGCCCTAATGTATTAAGGTATAAAATTAGTCTAATTAAATTGGTGAATTGAGGTGTCAGAAATTTAATAAAAGTTATTGCGCCCTTAGCTCAGCTGGATAGAGCATCGGTTTTCTAAACCGAGGGTCACAAGTTCGAATCTTGTAGGGCGCGCCATCAATAAATCTATATGTT
>NVSV01000029.1:0-11743 GCA_002732835.1 Candidatus Pelagibacter sp. | reverse complement strand
AAAAGACACTAATAAGATTGAAGCAAAAAGTGCTGAGGTAATAGTTTTAATAAATTTAAACATTATTTTCTTTCTTTTTAATTAATTTACAAGATGTATTAAATTGGAGATATTGATAAGTGTCAAGAAAGGCTTATTTAAGAAACTATGCAAAATTCAAGCTTTCCAATAAATATTCAAAATTTAAAAGTACTTTTTTCTAAAAATTTTTTATTAGTAATTTTAATTTCAATCCCAAGTGCAATTGTTGCTGACTATTTTAGAATCCCTCTAGCCTGGATGCTTGGACCTATGCTTGTAATTTCGGTTGCAGCATTGATGGGTTTAAAGGTAGTAATGCCAAAACTCGCTTTAAGCTCAATATTAATAATTTTAGGTCTACATATAGGTAACTACATTGATCAAAATTTAATTAGTCAGATGATTAATTGGATATGGACTACAATAATTATGTTTTTTTATATACTTTTTAGCATAATTATAGTTTCAAAATATCTTCAAAAGTTTTCAGGGTATAATCAAAAAACTTCGATTTTTTCAGCATCACCTGGAGCACTAGGACCATTAATGATTTTAGCAGAATATGAAAAATCAGACTTATCTCAAGTAGCAACTGCTCATTTAATTAGGTTGATACTTATTATAACAGTTTTTCCTTTTATTATTGTTAATTTGGCACCAACAGAAGCGCATCAATTTGAAAAATTTGATTATCTTGGTCAAAATCATTTTGATCTTATAATTTTATTAGTTGCATCTATAATTTTAATCTTAATCTTTGATAAAATAAAAATTCCCGCAGCTTTGTTATCAGGTACTTTAGTTGCAAGTGGTGTTTTACAAATTACAGAAGTGGCTTCTTATAAATTACCAGATGAGAGTATTAATTTTTGTTTGTTAATTCTTGGAGCATCTGTCGGATGTAGATTTGTTGAAAAAACTTTAACGGAAGTAGTAAGAAATACCTTAAATAGCATAGTTGCCACAATCCTTCTCGTAATATTAGGATTAATTGCAGCGGCAATTGCGACATTCTTTGTAGAAAATGATTTTTTAACTTTAATTTTGTCTTTTTGTCCAGGTGGAATTTATGAAGTTTCGGTAATTGCCATAGCATTTGATCTAGATCCAAACTTTGTTGCATTTCATCATATTATTAGATTGCTAATAATTTTGTTTATAATCCCAGTAATATTAAGGATAATTGATAAATCTAATTTAAAAAATTAGTTAATTTTTCAAATACTTCAATTTCTGAAAGTTTATTTAAATCACTTACTTGCATTACTTTAAAGTTTTCACGTTCAATACTTACTTTGTGAGCWGTTGTATGAGAACCAAATAATGTTAAACCTTTTRCATTTAAGTGTGCGGCCATATGTGCTGGGCCTGTGTCGTTTGCAATTACAAAAGAACTATCTTTAATTAAAGATGATAATTGTGAAATATCGATAGCTTTGCCATCATCTAATATACAGATCGCATTAATTKCTTTAGCATCATTCATTTCATTAAGACATGGTGCAACTATAATTTTAAATTGGTCTTGGTATTTATTTTTAATTAAATCAATGAGTTCATTGTAATAAGRCCATTTTTTATGTGCTAAATGCGGTGAGCAAAAAGGAAATAAAACAATATATTTGTCTAATTTATATTCATCTTTAATATTATTAATATCAGAACARGCCCAAGAAAAATCTGGGAACATCGTATGTTTTGTTGTAAGTCCAGATGTTTTTAATTGATGATCAAATCGATCAAGCACAGGATTTTCATCAAATACTTCTTTCGTCTTATCGTTTGGTAAAGTTGTTTCTGAACTAGACCATTTATTTAAATTTGAATTAGGAAATAAAATTCTTTGATAAAATTTTGTTCKWGAKGARTTTTGAAGRTCRTATACYTTKTGRATATCTAATTTTTTAAYKYTYCTSATTAAWGAATAYAAATAAATCAGATTAAACCTGGATAATCTTTTGTCTAAAATTACATCAGTAATGAAGGGGTTTTTTTTAAATAAGTCAAAGTAGGACTTTGTTGTTAGTAAGTATATTTTATTATTTTTGTGATTTTCAAAAATATCTTGAATTGCACCACTTGCTTGCGCTATATCACCTAARGAACCATGTTTAATAATTAATATATTAGACATATTTGAAACAACTTATCACACTATAAGTTTTTATGAATAAAATTCTAGTTGAAGTATCTGTTGGTGAACTTTTAGATAAAATTTCTATTTTAGAAATCAAAATAGAAAAAATTAAAGATCCTGAAAAACTTAAATTCATTAATGATGAWTATAAWGTYCTAAAAGATCAATTAAATAAAAATGTTAAATCTGATGATGAGCTAGACAAGCTTTTCCAATCTTTAAAAAAAATAAATGCAAAACTATGGGTTATTGAAGATGATAAAAGGTTGTGTGAAAAAAATTCAGACTTTGGTGAAAAATTTACCAAACTTTCAAGAGATGTTCATTTTCTAAATGATGATAGAGCTAAGATTAAGTTAGAAATCAACAATCATACTGGATCAAAAATAAARGAAATTAAAGAATATACTAACTACTAATTTAGACTTGGAATTATCTTTCTAAGTTGCATTGAAAGATTTGGCCTTATATCAGCATATACAATTCCAATTCCTGATTTTTTGAGTTTTAATATTTTTCCATCGGGTGAAATGATTGTAGAATGGCCAAATGTTTCTCTTTTTTTAGTATTTTTTCCAGTTTGGTTTGGTGCAAAAATATAACAAAAGTTTTCAATAGCTCTTGCTTTAAGTAATTCAAGCCAGTGTTTTTGGCCTGTTATTTTTGTAAATGCTGATGGCACACTTATAAAATTCAATTTTTTCTTTGATAAATTTCTATATATTTCAGGAAATCTTAGATCAAAACAAATGGTAAGCCCTAGCCTTCCCCAWGGAAGATTTACTGTCACAAGTTTATTGCCATGCTTAAATGTCTTGCTTTCTTGATGTTTTTCTTTATTTGGTAAYTTTACATCAAACATTTTTATTTTATCATAATAAGCGGCTATATTTCCTTTGGGACCAATCATAATTGATCTATTTCTGTATTTATTTTTATCTTTAATTGCAATAGATCCTATCAATATCCATTTTTTATTTTTTTTTGATATTTTTTTGATTTCTTTAACAAGAGGGTCTTTGTTCATTGAGTAAGAATTCTTATAAAGTATTTTTTTATCGCTTGTAATAATTGATGTAGTTTCTGGAGTAATTATTAAGTCAGCTTTTTTCTTTATAGCTTGATTAATATAAAAAATAACCTGCTTAAAGTTTTTATTATAATTTTCACCACTGGACAGTTGAATACATGCTACTTTCATTGTGGATAACTAAATCTTTTCTCCAAATACTTTATAAAATTGTGGATTATAAAAGTCATTATTAAATATATACCACCAGCAACAATGAAAACTTCTACTGGTCTAAAAGTAGTTGATATAATATATTTTGCTACACCTGTAAGATCAAGCAAGGTAACAGTGCTAGCTAAAGAAGTTCCTTTTAACATCAATATCATTTCATTGCCATAAGCGGGCAATGACTGTCTTATAGCTATCGGTAATTTGATTTTAAAAAAAGTATGAACTTTGTTCAATCCCAGACCTTTGGCTGCCTCTAAAACTCCTTTATTAATTGTTTCAAAAGCAGATCTAAAAATTTCTGAAGAATATGCTCCAGTATTTAGAGTAAATGCAAGAATTGCACATGAATAAGGTTCTTTTAAYACTAKCCAMAGAAATGATTCTCTTATCCATTCTACCTGACCAAGACCGAAATATATTATAAATATTTGAACTAATAGAGGTGTWCCTCTRAARATATAAGAATAGTAATATGCAATATAATAAAAAAATTTATTTTTACYYGTTCTTAATATTGCAAAAAAAACACCCACAAAAATACCAAAAAACAATGATAACAAAGTTAATTCAATCGTTAGTTTTGTAGCATTAAGGAGCCTTGGCAAACTTTCTATCATTAAATCCATTTAGTACCCCTTGCTATAATGTTTTTCTAATTTGTTAAATAATTGCATGCTCAAAAAAGTTAAAAATAAATACAAAACGGCTGCAAAAGAATAAAAGAAAAGAGGATCTCTTGTTGATCCAGCGGCAATATATGACATTCTCATAATTTCTACTAATCCAGTAACTGATATTAAAGATGTATCTTTTAGAGTAATTTGCCAAACATTGTTTATATTAGGCAATGCTAATCTCAACATTTGTGGAATAATTATTTTGTAATAATAAATTTTTTTTTTAAAACCCAAAACTTCAGAAGCCTCAAATTGACCTTTGTCAATAGATTGAATTGCCCCTCTAAAAACTTCTGTTGAATAAGCTCCAGATATGACTCCTATRGAGACYGCGCCAGTTATAAAAGCATTAATTTCAATATATCCATCATAACCAAATATTTTGGCTACATACATAACTGCGCCACTTCCTCCAAAAAAAAATAGATAAATTACTAAAAGTTCAGGCACTCCYCTAAAAACTGTTGTGTAAAAACTTCCAATTAAATTCAGCGCTTTAAACTTCGATAGCTTTAACGTTGCAAAAATTGCGGCTAAAAAAAAACCAATAAACATAGCTGCTGCAGCAACAGCTATGGTCATGAGAGTTGCAAAAAAAAGTTCGTCTCCCCAACCAGTATCTCCGTAAGCTAAAAGTCCCATAGATTTTAAGGCGAAAGAATTAAATATCTATCGCCTTAAAAATTAAATTATTACATTGAAGCATCAAAGCCAAACCACTTAATGGCTAATTCGCTTATTTTTCCATTTGCTCTTGCTGTATCAATAGCTTTATTGAAATCTTTTAAGAGTTGTGCATCTCTTTGACCGATAGCATCATCTCCAGCTTGTCTAATTCCAACACCAACACCACTWCCGAAAGCACCACCTGAAAAAGTTGGTCCTACTAGTACAACAGGTTTACCAGATTTTTCTGCATAGTCAGTAAACGAAACTGCTGCAGCTAAAGCAGCATCACATCTACCWGCCGCTAAATCTAAGTTAACYTCATCTTGRGTTTTGTATGTTCTTACATTTATTTTTCCAACATCACCTGAATCTAAAAAATTTTGATGAATTGTTGCTGTTTGAACACAAACAGATTTTCCTGCAAGAACTCCTGTTAAAGTTTCTAAAGCACTTTTAACATCTGAACCACCTAAAGATAAATTTATACCTGATGGTGTATCCATGCCTTCTAAGTCAGATCCTTTCATTACCGCTAATTGTGCAACTTCGTCTGCATAACCTTGAGAGAAAGTAATCGTTTTTTGTCTTTCTGCTGTAATTGACATACCGGCCATGATTGCATCAAACTTTCTCATTAATAAAGCTGGAATCATRCCATCCCAATCTTGCTCWACAATTGTACAATCATGCTCCATATAAATACAAAGCCAATTAGCAAGCTCAATTTCAAATCCAATTAATTTTCCAGATTCGTCTTTTGCATTCCACGGTGGGTAAGCACCCTCAGTTCCTATTTTTACTTTTTCAGCTAACACATTCGCCGTCAGCAATAGAGAAGCAAAAATAGTTAATATAGTTTTTTTAAACATRCTCATTATTACCTCCAAAAATTATTGAAAGTATTTCACAATTTTACGAATTTAAAAAGATATTTTTATCCTGAATGATTAACAGATGAATAAAAATTCCAAGAACAATCAAAACTTGGRATATAAACTCTATCAAGAGTAGCATTTCCAAAGTTTTTATTAAAAACATTTAGCCAGTTTTCTGTTTGTTTGGGTGTCTTGTCCTGGCTACCAACTTGAGCAGTAATTACTCCATTGGGTTTTAATATTCGAACCAATGAATCCATGTTTTTTGCTGTCAGATCAATGCAAGACTGATCATCATTTAAGTCCACAAAAATTTTATCATATCTGTCATCTTCAACGTTTYTTATACTTTCAAATGCATCGCCCCAAACACATTTAACAGAATTTTTTTTTGTAGCTTTTTTTCCAATTGATCCAAGATGTTTGTTACATATTTCAACAACTTCTGGATCTAATTCGAACCAATCAATAAAACCAAAACCACGAGATACACATTCTCTAGCAATACCTCCATCGCCTCCACCTATAATTGCTGCTCTATCTTTATCTTTATTTAATTTTAATCCTGCATTTACAAATGTTGAACTGTACAAATGTTCGTCGCTTTCAGCTACCTGCAAGTCATTATCTATAAATAAAGACTTGCCATATTGTTCCAAATCTAAAATTTCTATGTGTTGACCAACTTTAGAAACAAAATCTTCTAAAACTTCTTTAACCAAATATGATTTTTGTAATCCTTTTGTACTTGAGATGTCGTGATAATAAGCAATCGTATCCCTATTAAATTCTTTTTTTATTATTCYTTTATGCTCTATTTCATTTTTAATTATTTCTAGTGCAACAGAAGGTGTGATTTTACCACAAGTAAAAAAATCAAAACTTATAATTCTATGTTCTGGAAAAGTATGAARGCTCATATGACTTTCGGCTAGTAAGGCAACTAATGTAAAACCTTGTGGTTCAAATTTATGTGTTGAAATTTCAAGAACTGTTACTTTGGCTTTTTTTGCAATTTTGTAGAGAAGTTTTTCAAAAAATGATGGGCTATACTCTTTCTTGGTGCCAATTATATCTAAAGTAATATGYTCCCCTAMTTTAACCATTATAAATTCTCCCGATTCTTTATTTTTTAAGATAATCAAATTTTTTTACTTCTTTCAAATAAAAAACTGCTGTAAAAGTTTACTCGCAAAGGAGCAATTTTGAAAAATAATTGGTCAAATAACGAATCGAAAAAATTTATTAGAAAATATAAAAATCTTGGATATTCCAAAGATTTGGCTCTACGAGTTTATACAACACGACTATTGGGAAGAAATAATGAATTAGTTTTGCATGGAGGAGGCAATACTTCGGTCAAAACTTCTATAAAAGACATAGATGGTAAAAAATATAACGTTTTATGTGTGAAAGGAAGCGGATGGGATATGGGAGAAATTGAACCTGAGGGTCTCCCTGCTGTAAAACTTGATCCATTGTTGGCACTTAAAAATAAAAAACACCTATCCGACGAAGATATGGTGAGTTATCAAAAAAGAAACCTTATTAACATTAAATCTCCYAATCCTTCTGTTGAAACATTTTTGCATGCTTTTTTGCCATTTAAATATGTAGATCATACTCATGCAGATGCGATCTTAAATGTAACCAACCGACCGAGAGGGTTAAGCTTTTGCAAAAAAATATTTGGTAATAAAGTCAGCATAGTTCCTTATGTAATGCCTGGCTTTAAGTTGTCTAAAAAAGTAARCGAAATTTATTCAAAAAATCCAAAAATAAATTGTCTAATTTTAATGAATCATGGAATTTTTACTTTTAGTAATGATGCTAAAGAAGCCTACAGCTTAATGATTAAGTATGTATCGCAAGCAGAAAGAGCAATTAAAAAACTTAAAGTTAAAAAAATTAAACAAATTAAAAATTATTCTACAAAATTTAGTACCCATGACATTGCTCCAATAATAAGAGGTCTTTCATCTAATAATAATGATCAAAAATTTATAGTTAATTACAGATTAAACAAAGATTTAAAATATTTTATGAATGGAAAAAATGTAAGATCTTATTCATCAAAAGGTACTGCAACACCAGATCATGTAATTAGAGTTAAACCTTTTCCTTTAATAATAACGCCAAAGAAAAATTCTTCTATTAGTGATTTTAAATTAACTGCCAAAAAAGCCTTCGATAATTATAGAAAAAAATACATCAATTATTTCAATGTAAATAAGAAGAAAGTTAAAGGTAAAAAGGTAATGTTAGATACTTCTCCGAGAGTTGTATTTGTTCAAAATGTTGGAATGTTTAGTATTGGAAAAGACTTAAATGGTGCAAAAATTGCTGGAGATTTAACGGATACAAATGCAAAAGTTATTGCATCCGTTGAAGAAACATCCGCTTATAAATTTATTCCGGAAAAAGATCTTTTTGATGTTGAGTATTGGTCCCTAGAACAAGCAAAAATAAAAAAACAAAAGAAACTTCTTGAAGGTAATGTTGTTGTAATTACTGGAAGCGCTGGAGCGATTGGTTTTGCAACTTATAAAATTTTTAAAAGCTATGGTGCTGAAGTTGTTTTACTTGATTACAACTTAGAAARAATAAAAGATTTRCAATCTAAAATTAAAGATCTTTGTATTCATTGCGATGTTAGAAATAAAAAAAGTGTTAAAAAAGCTTTCGATCAAATCTGTGAAAAGTATGGTGGAATTGACATTTTAATATCTAATGCAGGAACAACAATTRCTGGATCTATTGCTGAAGTAGATGACAAGGTACTAAGACAAAGCTTTGAAGATAATTTCTTTTCTCATCAAAATTGTGCATCAGAAGCTATTAAAATAATGAAAAGACAAAATACTAATGGTTGTCTACTTTTCAATATTTCAAAACAATCTGTAAACCCWGGCAAAAATTTTGGACCGTATGGATTRCCTAAATCTGCTTTGCTAAGTTTATGTAAACAATATGCTGTTGATTATGGTTCGTATGGAATTAGATCTAATGGTGTTAATGCTGACAGAATAAGAAGTGGTTTAATGACTGATAAAATGATTAAGARTAGAGCCAAAGCTAGATCAGTAACTACCACTGATTATATGAAAGGAAATTTACTATTAGACGAGGTAAAAGCAGAAGATGTTGCTAAAGCTTTCTTTCATTTAGCTGTTTCAAAAAAAACTACAGGAGCGGTTCTTACTGTTGATGGTGGCAATATTGCTGCTTCATTAAGATAAGTTATTTTATTTAGCGCTTGATTTTTGTCAAAATAGTAGTCAGAATAAAAACATAACATYAKKYMMSAYAAKACAAANAKWWTYKSTWRMWKWWWSMWAWMKRYMMWRRARWKSKTWWRAYRWTKMWGCAGATTTACCTAAACCATTGTCCCCTATTCTTCATCCTGGAACATTAAAGCCCGTTGGACCAGATGATTTAGCACCATTATTTCCAATGGCTCTTATTGGACAGGAAGTTTCTCAAGAAAGAGAAATAGAAATTCCAGAACCAGTTAGGGAAATTTATAAACTGTGGAGGCCTTCTCCATTATACAGGGCAAGAAGAYTTGAAAAAGCTTTGGATACTTCAGCTAAAATTTATTACAAATATGAAGGTGTAAGTCCTACTGGTAGTCACAAACCAAATACAGCTGTTGCTCAAGCATTTTATAATAAAGAAGAAGGTACAAAAAAAATTATAACAGAAACAGGAGCGGGACAGTGGGGAAGCKCACTTGCTTTTGCATGTTCAATTTTCAAAATTGAACTAGATGTTTATATGGTCAAAGTTAGTTTTGAACAAAAACCTTATAGAAAAATTCTTATGCAATCATTTGGGGCTAGATGTGTTGCAAGTCCTTCAAATGAAACTAAAACTGGAAAAGCAATTCTAGAAAAAGATCCAAACAACACTGGTAGTCTTGGTATAGCAATATCAGAAGCGGTTGAGATGGCTGCACAAAATGATACTACAAAATATTCTCTAGGAAGTGTTTTAAATCATGTTTTGATGCATCAAACTATTGTTGGAAATGAAGCAATATTACAAATGGAAATGGCAGATGATTATCCGGATATATTAGTTGGATGCACTGGTGGTGGAAGTAATTTTTCTGGATTGGCGTTTCCTTTTCTAGGAAAAAAATTCCGTGAAAAAAAAGATATAAAAGTAATTGCATGTGAACCAAAATCTTGTCCTTCACTAACAAAAGGTAAATTTGCTTATGATTTTGGAGACACAGGTAATTTTACACCATTAGTTAAAATGCATACTTTAGGATCGTCTTTTATGCCTCCACCAACACATTCTGGAGGTTTAAGATATCATGGTATGGCTCCAATGGTTAGCCACTTAACAGATATAGGAGCAATGGAAGCAAAAGCCTTTGGTCAAAAAGAATGTTTTGAAGCAGGAGTAAAATTTGCAAATGCTGAAGGCATTATCCCGGCACCTGAGGCAACTCATGCAGTTAAAGGAGTAATAGATGCGGCACTTGAATGCAAAAAGAACGGTCAGTCAAAAACTATTCTTTTTAATTTATGTGGTCACGGTCATTTTGATATGCAAGCTTAYGGAGATTATTTTGATAATAAACTTTCAGACGATAKCTATAATGAAGCTGCAGTGAACAAAGCTCTCGAAAAACTGCCTAAAATTGCTTAAAAAAAACAATCTATATTTGTAAAAATTATATCTAAAAAATAGAATTGTTCTCTTTGGTATTATTAATTAAATTTCATTATGTATTTTATAAATCCATTTAAAGGTTTAAGACCAACAGAAAAAGAAGCTTCTTCAGTAGCTATTACAAGTACAGATCATCTATCAAAAGAAATTATAGCCAAACATAGAAAAAATAATCAATGGAGTTATTTAAATGTTTTTGATGCTGAAAATAATTCAAAATCAAAAGAACAATTTGAATTAATGAAAAAAAATTCAATATTAACAAAAGACAGTAAAAATTCTTTTTATATCTATAAAATTTCTACAAAAGATCATGAGCARGTCGGAATAGTTGGYATTGCTAAATTGTCAGCATATGACAATTTACATATTCGTGGTCATGAAGAGATTTATTTAGAAAGAGCTCAAAAAAGACTAAAACAAATGGACAATTTAAATGCTCAGGTTGGTCCCATATATGTAATTAATCCTGATAATGCAGAATTAACGGAATTAATAAAAAAAGAAATTTTTTCAAAACCTACCTATTCGTTTGAAGCTTTAGATCACTGTAAACACGAAATGTGGATTATAAACGAGGAAAGTAAAGTATTAAAAATATGTGATTTATTTAATACAATTAATAGAATTTATATTGCTGACGGACATCACAGAATTGAAGCTTTATTAAAAATAGCGGAATTCAAAAAACATCAAAATCCAAACCACACAGGAAAAGAACCTTATAATTATTTTATGGTAGCTATATTTCCTAAAAGTCAGGCGCGCATACTTGATTATAATAGATTAATAAAAGATTTGTACGGTTATTCTCCTAGTAATTTTATTAAGCAAATCAAAAAGAATTTTACTGTGCAAAAACAAGATACCTCATACAAACCCAAAGAAACGAAATCATTTGGAATGTATTTAGATAAAAATTGGTATTCAATTAAATTGAAAAAAAATCCTGAAAAAAATTTATTTCGAATTATTAATTTAGATATAAATTTATTACATGAGTATTTACTTGAGCCTATTTTAGGCGTTGGAGATCCAAGATATGACCAAAGAATTGGCTTTATAGCTGGTTTTCATGGATTAGATTCAATTAAAAAAAAAGTAGATTCGGRTGAAGCTAAAGTAGGTTTTTCTTTACTAGCAACACGAATAGAAGATGTGATAGATTTTGCAGATCAAAAATTAACTATGCCMCCTAAATCAACTTGGTTTGATCCAAAACCATTGGATGGTTTGATTGCTTATGATTTTTATTAAAAAAATTTCTCTTTAATTTTTTATTATAAATTAATCTTTTTTAGTTCTAAATAATATATATAAAAAAAATAGTGATAAATATTATTAAAAAGAATCCTGGTCTATATCAACTTGTAGATAATTCTCATTCCATGATTGATCTGTCTTCTTCCCCTGTAATTGATAAAAATAATTTTAA
>NVSV01000028.1:0-11970 GCA_002732835.1 Candidatus Pelagibacter sp. | reverse complement strand
TTTATAATTTGATTGACCTTTGGGTCCGTGAGCAACTCCACCACCTACAAATATTGGAGCTTTTCTGCTTCCGTGTCTTGCATTACCAGTACCTTTTTGCGCATAAATTTTAGCTGTAGAACCTTTTATTTCATTTCTTTGTTTTGTTTTGGCTTTTCTGCCTTTGTAGTTAGAGTTAGTTTTGTATAAAACATTACTAACAAGCTGCTTATTTATTTTTGCTGAAAAAATTTTATCCAAAACTTCAATTGAGTTTTTCTTTCCGTCAATACTTAATTTATCAATTTTCATTATTATTTCTTTTTATCTAGAGTTTTCTTTTGTTTTTCAATTTTTTCTATTTTTTCAGGAATAGTTAATTTTTTTATATTTTTAACTGCTTTTTTAACTAAAACTTCAGAATTTTTAGATMYWGGARTTNMTCCTTTTNWWYWTANMTMMAWMRTWTWCTNKGGTNASMYWTWRTKRTWWMKRYWTTMTSTATAGYTNNMTYAANNKRYCKYYYAWATSANSWGKYRWTTWWTTRTTNYTTRANNAMACTTNTRMMWSKWTCTTGGWTTTGACCKGTAGAACCACCTGATCTATGTGAGATAGATACTCCGTGTGAAGCTCCTAATCCACTAAAATTATGTCTTTTTATAACGCCGGCAAAACCTTTRCCAATTGTTCTTGATTTAATATCAACAAATTTTRTATCTTTAAAAATTTCAATTCCAAACTCATTRCCTTCTTTGAAGYTTTCAAGGCTCGCAACTCTAAATTCTTTAAGGATTTTTTTTGGCTCTGTATTTTTTTTAGCAAAGTATCCTTTCATTGATTTAGTTATTTTGGAGTTTTTAATTTTTCCAAAACCAATTTGTACAGCTTTATAACCTCTTTTTTCTTCATTAATTACTTGAATAACTCTGCCTTTTTCCATTTTAACAACAGTTACAGGTACAGATTGTCCTGTTTTATAAAATTCTCTAGACATACCCAATTTTTTTCCTATTAAAGCAATTTCGTTCATAAACTATATTTTTATCTCTACATCAACTCCTGAGGCCAAATCTAACTTCATTAAAGCTTCTACAGTTGCTGGCGTTGGTTCAATTATATCAATTAATCTTTTATGAGTTCTTGTCTCAAATTGTTCTCTACTTTTTTTATTAATATGAGGTGATCTTAAAACTGTATATTTTTCAATTTTTGTTGGTAATGGAATAGGTCCTTTTATATTAGCACCTGTTCTTTTAACAGTATTAACTATTTCCTCCGTTGATTGATCTAGGATTTTATTATCGTAAGCTCTTAACYTGATTCTTATATTTTGTTYTTYCATTTTAACCTGTTTTCTTTGTTAATTCGTCTTGAACATTTTGCGGAACTTTATCATAGTGATCAAAAAACATTGAATACTGTGCTCTTCCTTGTGACATTGATCTTAAAGTATTAATATAACCAAACATATTTGCTAAAGGTACCATTGCAGTTATAACTGTTGCATTTCCCCTTGGTTCCTGAGTATTAATTTGACCTCTTCTRCTATTTAAGTCACCAATAACATCTCCCATRTAATMTTCGGGAGTWACAACCTCAACTCTCATAATTGGTTCCAATAGTTTTAAAGTTGCTTTTGTACAAACATCTTTAAAACATTGTCTTGATGCMARTTCAAAAGCCAAAACRCTAGAGTCTACATCATGATGTAAACCGTCAACGATTGTTACTTTGTAATCAATTATCGGAAAACCTGCCAATATCCCTGTGTCAGAAACTGTTTCAATTCCTTTTTCTACGCCTGGAATAAATTCTTTTGGTATTGATCCACCTTTAATTTTATTTTCAACTTCTCTTCCTTTGCCTGGATCAAGTGGTTCTATTTGAAGTTTGACTCTTGCAAATTGACCGGCTCCACCACTTTGTTTTTTATGTATATAATCAGATTCTGCAGATTCAAGTATTGTTTCTCTATACGCAACTTGCGGAGCTCCAATATTTGCTTCAACTTTGAATTCTCTTTTCATTCTCTCAACAATAATATCTAAATGAAGTTCACCCATACCTTTAATAATTGTTTGSCCASWYTCTTCRTCAKWKGTAACTCTAAARSWAGGRTCTTCTYKVGCYAAWCKKCCWARYGCTWYWCCCATYTTTTCWTGATCMRCTTTTGTTTTAGGYTCAACWGCAAYTTCAATWACWGGATYWGGAAAATCCATYKKTTCWARAAYWATWGGTTTATYKWYDTCGSAWAGYGTWTSTCCWGTKRTWRYWTMTTTMARRCCTRCTARWGCWACWATRTCTCCTGWRYTWGCCTCTTTAACATCTTCTCTAGAATTGGCATGCATTAGTAACATTCTGCCAACTCTTTCTTCTTTGTCTCTAGTAGTATTATATATGCCAGTAGCTRCTTTTAAGGTTCCTGAATATATTCTTATAAAAGTTAAAGTTCCTACAAATGGATCTGTAGCTACTTTAAATGCAAGAGCTGAAAAAGGTTCTTTATCGTCAAATTTTCTTTCTATTTCATCCKTAGAGTTAGGTTYGGTTCCTTTGATTGAACCAATATCTATAGGACTTGGTAAATAGTCTACAACAGCATCRAGAAGTGGTTGTACACCTTTATTTTTAAAAGCAGATCCGGTTAAAACTGGAACAAAATCAAATTTTAAACATCCTTTTCTGATACATTTTATTATGTYTTTTTCAGAAATCTCTTTGCCATTTAAATARTYTTCCATTAGTTTTTCATCTTGTTCAACTGCTAATTCTAMTAATTCTTKACGATATTTATTCGCACTTTCTTTTAAATCTTCTGGAATATCTTTRGTTTCAAACTCTGCACCTAAAGTTTCATCTTTCCATATAATTGCTTTCATTTTTATTAAATCAACAACTCCTTTAAATGAAGCTTCAATRCCTACTGGAATTTGYGTTACTAAAGGCKTAGACCCTAATCTATCTTTGATCATATCTACACACATTAAGAAATTAGCACCTGTTCTATCTAACTTGTTCACAAAACAAATTCTTGGAACTTTGTATTTATCAGCTTGTCTCCAAACTGTTTCTGATTGTGGCTCAACTCCAGCTACTCCATCAAAAATAGCTACAGCTCCATCAAGAACTTTTAAAGATCTTTCAACCTCAATTGTAAAATCTACGTGGCCTGGTGTATCTATGATGTTAATTCGATGATCCCTCCAAAAACAAGTGGTTGCTGCAGAAGTTATTGTTATRCCYCTTTCTTGTTCTTGCTCCATCCAATCCATTGTTGCGGCACCATCATGAACTTCACCAATTTTATGACTCTTACCAGTGTAATACAAAATTCTTTCTGTTGTTGTGGTCTTGCCAGCATCAATATGCGCCATGATACCAATGTTTCTATATTTATCTAATTGATGTGTTCTTGGCATAAATATTACCACCTAAAATGTGCAAAAGCTTTATTAGACTCTGCCATTTTGTGAGTATCTTCTTTTTTTTTAACTGCTGATCCTCTAYGTTGATAAGCATCATAAATTTCATTAAAAATTTTATCCGACATTTTTTTGTCTTTTCTTTTTCTTGAAGCATCAATTAACCATCTTAAAGCAAGCGCTTGTGATCTTTTTGATTTTACTTCTACTGGCACCTGATAAGTTGCTCCACCTACTCGTCTAGATCTTACTTCTACAGTTGGTCTTATATTRTTTATTGCTTCATTAAAAATAGTTAACGGTTCTTCTTTGGCTTTTGATTTAATTTTTTCAATTGCATCATATACAATTTTCTCAGCAATTGTTTTTTTACCATCAAACATGATTGAATTAATTAATTTCGTAATTATTGTTGATTTATATTTTAGGTCAACTAGAGGAATTTTTWTTGGAGCTCTTCTTTTTCTGGACATKMTTATTTACCTTTTTTTGCCCCATATTTTGAACGCCGTTGTTTACGCGCTGTAACAGCTTGAGCATCAAGATTCCCTCTTAAAATATGATATCTTACACCAGGAAGATCTTTTACTCTTCCTCCTCGAATTAATACTACAGAGTGTTCTTGTAAGTTATGTCCYTCMCCTGGAATATATGAAGTAACTTCGTGACCATTTGACAATCTTACCCTTGCAACTTTTCTTAGCGCTGAGTTTGGTTTTTTTGGTGTAGTTGTATAAACTTTAATACAAACCCCTCTTTTTTGAGGAGATTTTTCAAGAGCAGGTACTTTGTCTCTTGATTTGGGTCTAATTCTCTTTTTTTTTACTAACTGGTTAATTGTTGGCATAATTTTATTTAATTAATTTTATTTTTGATGAAAATAACTGACAGYAATGAYGTGWGGCAGCGTTTAGTACTCAAGTACTACATTCCAACCAAAAACATCGCCAAAATACTATAGAAATCTATTTTGTCAAATTAAAAGACCTTAAAAAAAAGCTTTTTTTTATTGATTTACTTGAGTTTCCGGAGACTCTAATTTTTCCTGCTCAGTTATAAATTTATTGTCATCTTCTAAGGCTTTTTTAWTCCAATTGWTCTTAACTGCACCTGTGCCAGCAGGAACTAATCTTCCCACTATAACGTTCTCTTTTAAACCTACTAATTTATCTACTTTACCTTTTATTGCAGCATCTGTTAACACTCTTGTAGTTTCTTGRAAAGARGCAGCWGATATAAARGACTCTGTTTGTAAAGAAGCTTTTGTTATACCCATTAAAACTCTCTCGCCTTTTGCTGGTTTTTTACTYTCAGATTTTAATTTTTCATTTATATTTTCAAATYTTATTCTATCTATAATTTCYCCTGGCAACAAACTTGAGTCTCCCGATTCTTTAACTTCAATTTTTTTCAACATTTGTCTTAAAATTACCTCAATATGCTTATCATTRATAATTACTCCTTGTAATCTATAAACTTCTTGCACTTGATTAACAAAATAWTCTGTTAATTCTTTGATACCTAAAATTCTTAAAATATCATGAGGTAAAGGTTGRCCATCTAATAGATATTCACCTTTTTTAATTTTTTCACCTTGGTTAAAATTAATATGTTTGCCTTTAGGTATTAAATAATTTGATGACACGTCATTCTCAGAAACAATTGAAATTMTTTGTTTGCCTCTTACTTCTTTACCGAAAACTACTTTTCCATCATTTTCGGCGATGATAGCGCTATCTTTTGCTTTTCTAGCTTCAAATAATTCAGCAACTCTTGGTAGCCCTCCAGTAATATCTTTTGTTTTAGAAGTTTCTTTAGGTAATCTTGCTATAACATCGCCAGCAAATATTTTTTGTCCATCTTGAACAGATAAAATAGAATCAGGAACTAAATAATATCTAGCTTCGTTATCATCAGCTTTTTTAATTACATTACCTTTTTCATCACGTAATGTTATTCTTGGTTTTAGATCTGTATTTTTAGATTGTRTTTTCCAATCAACAACTGCTTTTGTTGATATTCCTGTAGCATCATCTAAAGTTTCAGCTAAAGAAACACCATTGATTAAATCAACATAATTTACAATCCCACTTTTTTCTGCAATCACAGGTGTTGTATAAGGRTCCCATTCACAAATTTTAGTATTCTTTTTAATTTTGTCTCCATTTTGGAAAAWTAATTTTGAACCATATGGAATTTTATACACTGCTATTTGTAAACCATTATCATCTTCTATTGATAGCTGTGTATTCCTTCCCATAACAACCAAATTTTTCTTAGAGTCTTCTAATAAATTTGTATTAATAATTTTTAAAGTTCCCTCAGATTTTGTAACAATTTGAGATTCTTGTTTAATTGAGGCAGTTCCTCCAATGTGGAATGTTCTCATTGTTAACTGTGTTCCAGGTTCACCTATAGACTGCGCTGAAATCATTCCTATTGCTTCCCCAACATGTACCATATTACCTCTTGATAAATCTCTACCATAACATGTCGCGCACACTCCTTCTTTCAAGCTACATGTAATTACTGAATACACATTTATTAATTTAACTCCTGCAGCATCAATTTTTTCACATACTGCTTCGTCTATGATTTCATCTTTATTTAGAATTGATTCGCCTGTTATAGGATTTTTAATATCTGTAGCTGTAACTCTGCCTAATACTCTTTCTGATAGACTRACAATAACATTCCCTCCTTCAATAATTTCCGATAGTTTGATGTTACCTGGTTTGTCACATTTTTGCTTAGCAATTGTTAAATCTTGAGCAACATCACAAAGTCGTCTTGTTAAATATCCTGAATTAGCTGTTTTTAAAGCAGTATCAGCCAAACCTTTTCTTGCTCCATGTGTTGAATTAAAATATTCCAARGCTGTTAGACCTTCTTTGAAATTTGATGTGATTGGTGACTCTATAATTTCACCAGAAGGTTTAGCTATTAAACCTCTCATTCCTGCTAATTGTTTCATTTGGGCAGCAGATCCTCTTGCGCCACTATCAGCCATCATAAATACAGAGTTAANTTTTAACCCATCTTTAGTAACTTCAGTTGCAGAAATTCCTTTCATCATTTCTGTAGCTACTCGATCAGTACATTTTGACCATGCGTCTACAACTTTATTATATTTTTCACCTCTTGTAATAAGACCTTCTGCATATTGATCTTCATAGCCAGATATCARTTTTTTAGTTTCATCAATTAGTTGTTGTTTGTTTTYAGGAATAACTAGATCATCTTTACCAAAAGAAATTCCAGCTTTAAAAGCATGYTTAAATCCTAGATCTTTCAATTTATCGCAAAAAATAACAGTAGCTTTTTGTCCGCTAAATCTAAACACATGGTCAATWAYCTCTGAAACTATTTTTTTTGGTAAAAGTCTATCAACTAAAAAAAATTTGTTGTTAACATTTTTTGGCAAAAGATTTGCTAAWATAAATCTTCCTGCTGTACTTGTATATTTTTCAAATTTAATATTTCCTTTTTCATCTACTGTTTCAAATCTTGAAACAATTCTCGAATGAACTTTAATTTGATCAMTTTCAAGAGCGGATTCAATTTCAGAATTATTTACAAAGWATCCTTCTACTTTATCTGTTTGGTAAGGTGCTTGAGAGAGATAATAAATGCCAAGAATCATATCCTGACTTGGAACTATTATTGGTTTTCCATTTGATGGACTTAAAATATTATTTGTTGACATCATTAAAACTCTAGCTTCTAATTGAGCTTCTAAACTTAATGGAATATGTACTGCCATTTGATCTCCATCAAAATCTGCATTAAATGCAGCACACGTTAAAGGATGAAGTTCAATTGCATCTCCTTCAATTAATTTTGGTTCAAATGCTTGGACACCTAATCTATGTAGTGTTGGAGCTCTATTTAATAGTACTGGATGTTCCCTAACAATTAATTCTAAAGCTTCCCAAACCTCRTCTCTTTCYRTTTCAACTAATTTTTTTGCTTGCTTAATTGTAGTCGCTAATCCTAATTTATTTAATCTTGCATATAAAAATGGTTTAAATAATTCTAAGGCCATCTTTTTTGGTAAACCACACTCATGTAACTTTAGATCAGGMCCCACAACTATTACAGATCTTCCAGAATAATCGACACGTTTTCCTAATAAGTTTTGTCTAAATCTTCCTTGTTTACCTTTAAGCATTTCAGCTAAAGATTTTAGTGGTCTTTTCCCTGTTCCAGTAATTACTCTTCCTCTTCGTCCGTTATCAAATAGTGCATCAACGGACTCCTGTAACATTCTTTTTTCATTACGAACAATAATATCCGGAGCTTTTAAATCAATTAATCTTCTTAATCGGTTATTTCTATTAATCACTCTTCGATATAAATCATTAAGATCTGATGTTGCAAATCTTCCTCCATCAAGTGGTACTAAAGGTCTTAGTTCGGGTGGAATAACTGGTATAACTGTCAAAATCATCCATTCAGGTTTATTTCCACTTTCAATAAATGACTCTATTAACTTTAATCTTTTAATAGCTCTTTCTTCAGCAACTTTAGACTTAGTTTCATTTATTGTTCTAATTAAAATTGCTCTTTCTTCTTYTAAATTCATTGATTTTAAAATTTCTAGAACTGCCTCAGCACCTATGCCAACAGTAAATGCTTCTTCGCCGAATTCGTCTTGATATTTAATTAAYTCTTCTTCCGYTAATRTTTGATTTTTCTTAAGTCCAGTTAAACCAGGTTCTATAACTATAAARCTTTCAAAATATAAGATTCTTTCTACCTCCTTTAATTTCATATCTATTGCTAAAGAAATTCTGCTTGGTAAAGATTTTAAAAACCAWATATGAGCAACTGGTGTAGCTAGGTTAATATGTCCCATTCTTTCTCTACGAACATTTGATTTTGTAATTTCAACACCACATTTTTCACAAATAATTCCTCTAAATTTCATTCGTTTATATTTCCCGCATAAACATTCGTAATCTTTAATTGGGCCAAAAATTCTAGCGCAAAATAAACCGTCTTTTTCTGGTTTAAAAGTTCTGTAATTAATTGTTTCTGGTTTTTTTATCTCTCCATAGGTCCAAGATTTAATTTTTTCAGGACTAGCCAATGTTATTTTAATACTATCAAAATTTTGAGCTTCTGAAATCTCAGAACTTTTAAACAAATYTGTTAATTCTTTTTTCATATTTAATTTAGCTCTATATTCAGTGCTAATGATTTAATTTCTTTAACTAATACGTTGAATGACTCTGGTATTCCAGACTCAAARTTTTCTTCACCTTTAACAATAGTTTCATAAACTTTAACTCTACCCGCTACATCATCAGATTTTACAGTAAGTATTTCTTGAAGAGTGTATGMTGCTCCATAAGCTTCAAGAGCCCAAACTTCCATTTCGCCAAATCTTTGACCACCTAATTGAGCTTTTCCACCAAGAGGCTGCTGAGTAACCAAACTGTAAGGACCAGTAGATCTAGCATGAATTTTGTCTTCTACYAAGTGATGTAATTTCAACATATAAATAGTTCCTATTGTAACAGGTCTGTCAAATTTTTTACCTGATGTTCCATCCCATAAAAAGGTTTGCCCAGAAYTTGGTAAGTTTGCTAGKTCTAACATTTTAGTTACATTCTGCTCTTTCGCCCCATCAAAAACTGGAGTGGCAATTGGAATTCCATTTTTAATATTTTCACATAAATCTACAAATTCTGATGAAGAAAGTTTTTCTAYTTTTTCCTCAAATACTTCTTTTCCRTATRCTGATTTTAAAAACGAAGAAATTTTTTCTGTTYTATTTATTATTTTTTGATTTTYATTAATTAATTTCTTCAATGTTTCACCTAACTCAGTACATGMCCATCCTAAATGAGTTTCTAAAATTTGACCTACATTCATACGACTTGGCACTCCTAAAGGATTTAATACAATATCAACCGGCTTGCCATTTTCTTGATAAGGCATATCTTCAACGGGTACAATTTTACTCACAACCCCCTTATTTCCATGTCTGCCTGACATTTTATCTCCAGGTCTTAGTCTTCTCTTAATAGCAACAAAGACTTTTACCATTTTCATTACACTTGGTAATAAATCGTCACCTTGTCTAATTTTTAATACTTTATCCTCAAATCTTTCTTGGATATCTTTTTTGGCTGAATTATATTGATCTTTTAATTGTGAAAGCGCTTCTAGTTTTTTGTTATCGTTTACTGATATTTTAAATAAATCAGATATAATTAATTTACTTATTTTTTCTTCTTCTAATTTTTCACCTATATTTAAATCTTTTAATTTATTATTTATAGAACTTCCTTTGAGTATTAATGATGCTCTTTGTTTTATATTTCTTTCTAGTATTTCTTCTTCAACATTTTTGTTTTCTTGTACACTTTCTATTTCAGATCTTTCAATAGTGATTGATCTTTCGTCTTTTTCAATTCCGTGTCTATTAAATACTCTTACATCAACAACTATACCTCTACTACCACTTGGCATTTTTAAAGATGTATCAGTTACATCAATAGCTTTTTCTCCAAAAATTGATCTTAATAATTTTTCCTCTGGTCCTGAAGCTGAGTCGCCTTTTGGTGTTACTTTTCCAACTAAAATATCTCCTGGTTTAACTTCTGCCCCTATATAAACAACGCCTGACTCATCTAAATTTCTTAAAGCTTCTTCATTAACATTGGGTATATCTCTAGTTATATCTTCTTCACCAAGTTTGGTATCTCTTGCCATTACCTCATATTCCACTATATGAATAGAAGTAAAAACATCATCTGTAACACATCTTTCAGATATCAATATTGAATCTTCAAAATTATAACCTTGCCAGGGCATAAACGCTACAGTTACATTCTTGCCTAAAGCCAATTCTCCAATTTTCGTAGCAGGTCCATCAGCTATAATATCTCCAGTTTTAACATTATCACCTACTCTAACTAGTGGCTTTTGATTAATGCAAGTATTTTGATTTGATCTTTTAAATTTTTGTAAATTGTAAATATCTACACCTGATCTTGTAAAATCTTTTTCATCAGTTGCTTTTATAACAATTCTTTTTCCATCAATTTTATCTACAATACCAGCTCTTCTCGCAACGATAGTAACTCCGGAATCTAAAGCAACATCGCTTTCAATTCCAGTTCCAATTAATGGCGCTTCAGGTTTTAATAGTGGAACTGCTTGTCTCATCATATTTGAACCCATTAAAGCTCTATTGGCATCATCGTTTTCTAAGAATGGAATTAATGAAGCAGCAACCGATACCAATTGTTTTGGTGAAACGTCTATATAATCAATATTTTCAGGTTTAGATAAAATAAAGTTTAAATTTTGTCTACAAGAAACTAGTTCTTCTTCAAATTTCCCATTTTTATCTATAACAGAGTTAGCTTGTGCAATTGTATATTTTGTTTCTTCCATTGCTGACAAATATTCAATTATATCTTGGACAACAGCATCTTTAACTTTCTTATATGGACTCTCGATAAATCCATATTTATTAATTTTTGAATATGTTGCTAAACTATTTATTAACCCAATGTTTGGTCCTTCAGGAGTTTCTATTGGACAAATTCTTCCATAATGAGTTGGATGAACGTCTCTAACCTCAAATCCAGCTCTTTCTCTTGTTAAACCACCAGGGCCTAATGCTGAAACTCTTCTTTTGTGTGTAATTTCTGACAATGGATTTGTTTGATCCATAAATTGAGATAATTGAGAAGTGGCGAAAAAATCTTTCAAAGCAACAGTTAAAGGTTTAGCATTAATTAAATCTTGTGGCATTGCTGATTCAACATCTAATGTGGTCATTTTTTCTTTGATCGCTCTTTCCATTCTATAAACGCCAATACGAGCTTGATTTTCAACCAATTCTCCAACAGATCTAACTCTTCTATTTCCTAAATGATCAATGTCATCAACTTCATCTTTTCCATCTCTTAATTCCAACATTTTCTTAACAATAGCTATAATATCATCATTTCTAAGAATAGTAATTTTGTCAGAGCAGTTTAAATTTAGTCTTGAATTCATTTTTACTCTCCCAACATCTGAAAGATCGTATCTCTCTGAGGTAAAAAATAAGTTATTGAAAATTAGAGAAGCAATTTCCATTGTTGGTGGTTCGCCTGGTCTTAATACTTTATATATTTCGGTAATCGCATCACTTTTATTTTCATTCCTATCATTTAATAAAGTTTGAAGAAGATATGGCCCTTTACTGATTGAATTTGTAATTGAAATTTCTAATGTTAAGATATTTGATTCTATAAATTTCTGTAAGATGGATTCATTTAGTTCAGTACCAATTTTAAATTTTTCTTCTCCAATTACAATGTCTTTGTGTAAATACATGCCATAAATTGATTCATTTGAAACATATATTTCTTTTAAACCTTCATTAGCTAATTTTTTTGCAGTTAAAAAATTTATTTTTTCGCCAATTTTAACTACAACTTTATTATTTTTTGCGTTAATAATTTCTTCAGAAAAATTTTTTGCTTTATAATTTTCTGGATCAAATTTAGTTTTCCATTTTTGTATTTTAGTATCGTAAACATAATTTTCTTTCTTATAAAAT